>CAYWIS010000132.1:0-17538 GCA_964458385.1 uncultured Pirellulaceae bacterium | reverse complement strand
GCAACTATTTGGGCACGCGGGCCGAAGACCAACTGCGCGAACAGGCCCGGCGGGATGAAGAGCGTAGCATCGACCTGTATCCCGAAGGCGAACGGGAGGAAATCCGCCAAATCGTGCGGGCCAAAGGCTTTGAAGGCGAAGATCTAGAGCGCGCTGTGGAAATCATCACGGCCGACCGCCATCGGTGGGTCGAAACGATGCTGACGGAAGAACGTGGGCTCTCGCGGGTCGGGCCCAATCCACTCCGGGCAGCGTTCTCCACATTTTCCGCCTTTGTGCTGATTGGCTTCTTGCCGCTCTTGGCGTTTGTCGCCGAATACGCCACCCCGGGAGCGATCTCCCGTCCTTTCCTGGTCAGCTCGGTGCTGACTGGTATGGCGTTTTTTGCTGTGGGCGCGGCCAAAGCGCGGTTTGTCGAACAGCGCTGGTACTGGTCGGGTTTGGAAACGCTGCTCGTCGGCGGTAGCGCCGCCAGTCTTGCGTACCTGGTGGGTTGGCTGTTGAAAGGCATCGCCTAATTGCCGGCGCGTCCGTTCCCAGACATGGCAAGCCCGCTAGACGCACGCTTTTGGCCGCCAATCTTGCCGCGTACGTCGCCCGAAGCGTCAAACCCAACGTATTCGCCCTGTTCGAGCTTCAGGTCAGAAAGTTGAAGACGTCAATCGGGCGTAAGGTTTTCACGGCCAGCGTGCTTTCCGCCGAGTTGTACGCGAGGTTGCCCGTCGTGGGACAACAAATCAGGACGGGCGCGTCTGTGGGCGCACTACAAAAGCCGCAATGATCAACGCCACGCCAATGGCCGCCGCCACCCCGGCGCCGATCAACACACGGTCGATGACTTGGGCCAAACGCCGGTGATAGACAAAATCTGGGTCCTGCGGTCGAGTTAGCCCCTGTTCCAGCACCTCCGTCTTCCAGATTTCGTAATTTTCGGCCGGTGAGTTGCGGTCAATCTCGGCCAAGTACTCATCCATGCGTTCAGGAATGATCTGGGGCTGCTCGGTCACCAGTTGCGATCGCTGTAACAACGCCAGTGCGACAACCACGGCTACCAATACGAGAATCAGCCCGCCAAACATAAAGAGCAATCCCTGCGTTTGACTCCAGGCCAGACGGCGGGGCGCCGGCTCGGCGTCGGGCGCCGTTTCAAGTTGGCGCAGCTCCCGCAACTTGGGCGCATCCAAGGTCTGCCCACATTCGCATGTCAGCGTTTCGCCCGCCTGAGTGGACGAGACAGGAATTTTCCGGCCACAGGAGCAAGGAAGCAGGTATCGCATAAGCCAAGAAAAAACGGGCTGTGCGGCAGCGCATAGGGGTTGCCACAGTTCAAAAAACCAACTGTCCTACGAAGGGCGGCAGCGAAAGGTTTGCCGCCGCGCGGGGCGCTCTTGGCCCGCCAGCACACGCTGGAAGGCGTTGCGATTAACCGGGAGCAGCGCTGCCGCGATTTGCCCACCAAGGCAAGCTGATTCCGCCGTCGATCAGAAGCGAGGTGCCCGTCATATAGTCGTTCCTTGGGTCGCAGAGGAAGAGAATCCCCTCGGCCATTTCTTCGGGAGTGCCCAAACGGCCTAGCGGAATCTTGGCGCCAGCGCGTTGTAACGTTTCTTCATCGGCGAACTTGCGTTCGCCGGGTGTATCGGTCCAGCCAGGCTGAATGATGTTGACCCGGATGCGGTGCTCGGCGAGTTCAATCGCGGCGGTGCGGGCCATGTGCTCCACGGCCGCCTTAGACATGTTGTAAGCCATTGCCCGCGGCGCCGGAATAAAGGCATGCGGCGAGCTAACCAACACAATCGAGCCGCCGTTTCCTTGCGAGATCATCTGCCGAGCGGAAGTGCGCAGCAAATTGAAGGCCCCCCACATGGTCACGTCAACGGTACGGCGGAATCCGGCCAGGTCCGCTTCGTAGAACGGCTCTCGGTCGCTGTAAGCGGCGTTGGAGATGGCAATATCGAGCTTACCGAACTCAGCCACGGTATCGGCCACCATCTTTTCCACCGCGTCATAGTCCGCCACATCGGCCTGGACGGTGATGGCCCGCGAGCCCGCGTCGCGCACCGCTTGAGCGACCTCCTCGGCGTCGTCGCGGTGCGTGCGGTAATTCACCGCCACATAGGCGCCGGCGCGGCCTAGCGCCACGGCCGTTGCGCGTCCAATGCCAAGACTGGCGCCAGTTACCAAGGCGACGCATCCTTTGAAGGGCTCAATTGTCATAAGAGGCTCAGGAGTCAAAGGTCAGAAGTCCAAAATTCGCATATACCCATGCGGACTGGGTCGATCAGAAGACGCGCCAAACAGCTACAGCGTCGTACGTATCATCGACCGTCATCCTTCAACAAGAACACCACCGTCCTCGTACCTTACCGCCTGTTGGCACACTCAAGTGCATCATCCAAAGGCAGTGGGCGGAGAAGATTTCGTCGGAACGATTTGACCGCGGCGATCATCTTAATCATAAATGTCCAAGGTGAACATTTCCCAGGCGATCGGAACACCGCCATGAAGATGCTGTACGCCTTTGGACTATCTCGGATCGGGCTCGCTCCGTTTGCCAAGGCCATTGGCCGCCCCCTCCAGAGGAAAGACATTCTCTCTGATGAGCGTCCGATGGCGCCTATTTTATGGATTTCCCTACTAGACTTGCGAATTTGACCACATACAATTGGAAAACTTAACACCCCACTCTCAATTCCCCGGGTGGGCAAAGCCGTCTAAGTCGACGGCAAAGGCGCAATTGCCGAACAACCGATCGCCTGACAGTTTGTCTTCAGGACAACGTAGGAACGGAGAAGAGAGTGCGGCGCATCGATACCCTCCCACGATGCGTCAAACCTTCTTGGGGCGGTTTACCCGCCAAGCGCACTTTGGCCACAGAGTCGCCCCCTGGGAACACTCCCTATGGTTGCTTCAGCCTTCCTTGCCCTACCTCACCTTTGCGTTGCGCCTTGTTGGATGACTCCCCGATCGGATTAGCTTCGTTCGTCGCGCGGGTGAAATGATGTCGCCGGCGCGTTGCAAGATGTTGAACAAGAACGGCAGTGTGGCCTGAAAGCATCAAAGCCACATAAATTACCCCACCGCAATCTTTTTCCTTTTGAAGGATCAGCCCTGCCAAGCGACAAGACGGTGTTAGAATTATCCTTGTCCACGGGCAGGTGAGCGAGAAGATTTTTTACCCGAGATGTCGCCCGTTGCAACTGGCCGCCCGACTCACCGGGGAATAAAATTGAACAACACATCAGCAACATTTGACAAGTTTTGGAAGTTTTTCGGTCTGGAGCGATCCGAGCGCCCTTTGAGCGTTGCTCTGCGGCTCGCACAAGTTGACCTGCATGTAGGCGCCACCGGCTGGGCTCGCTTGACGGCCCTGCTAGGGAGTTGGCCCCCTCGCTCTCTGGCGTATTGCCCTGTCAGAGTCACTTGTCGCAGTTCCGCCAACGGAAACCCTTACCCCTCGCGGCGCTGAACCGGTTCGCATTTTAATTTTTCTATCCCCATCATCTTGACATTGCTTCGAGGGCCTTGACCCACGGAGCCCCTTCCCAGCGTAGGAGTATGACCTTGTTCGACGCACTGCTCGAAGACTTTGAAGACGACGCAACTCGGCCAGGCGAGGAGGACGAGGAACACTTCGACCCGACGGTGGAAGATGAACTCGATGACGACGACGACCTGGATGAGGACGCGGAAGCCCACGATCAGGCCGACGAGGATGAGGACGAACTTCTATCACCGCTGGATGACAACGAATCGTGGTCGGATGATCCGGTTCGCATGTATCTGACGCAAATGGGGGAAATTCCCCTGTTGACGCGTCAGCAGGAGATCGCTCTCGCCAAGCGCATCGAAATCACGCGCCGCCGGTTCCGCACCAAGCTCCTGGAGTGCGACTATGTAATTCGGGTGGCGTTCAAGACGCTCAAACGTGTCGAGTCGGGCGAATTGCCTTTTGACCGCACCGTCCAGGTTTCGGTCACCGACCGCCTGGAAAAAGATCAGATTACCGGACGTTTGCCGCATAACTTGCGGACGCTGGAAAAGTTGCTCAAGTGTAACCGGGCCGATTACCGGATCGCCTTGAGCAAGTCGCAGCCGCAGAAACGCCGCCGCGAAGCGTGGATTCGGCTTTCTCGCCGCCGCCGCCGCTGCGTCCGGCTGATCGAAGAGTTGGGTCTGCGCACCCAGCGGATTGAGCCGATGATCCGGACGCTGGAGCAGTTCAGCCAACGGGTCGACCAGCTCCAGGCGATGATCGCCGAGCATAAGAAGAAGCGTGGCCCGGCCGCCGAACGCAAGCCGTGGCTCGATGAATACCGCAGCATCCTGGTGGCCACCCAAGAAACGCCAACCAGTTTGCGTAACCGGGTGCAGTTCCTCCGCAGCGTTTACGCCGACTATCAGCAGGCCAAGCGTGAGCTGTCGGAAGGCAACTTGCGGTTGGTTGTTTCGATCGCCAAGAAGTACCGCAATCGCGGTCTGAGTTTCTTGGATCTGATCCAAGAAGGCAACGCTGGCTTGATGCGGGCGGTCGATAAGTTCGAGTACCGCCGTGGCTTCAAGTTCTGTACCTACGCCACCTGGTGGATTCGTCAGGCGATCACCCGCGCCGTGGCCGACCAAAGCCGCACCATTCGCATTCCGGTGCACATGGTGGAAACCATGACCCGCGTGCGGAATGTTTCCCGGCAATTGCTACAAGAGTTGGGCCGCGACCCAACCTTGGAAGAAACCGCCATGCGAGCCGAAACCACGGTGGACGAGGCCCGCCGCGTGCTAGCGATGAACCGCTATCCCATCAGCCTGGATCGGCCGGTCGGCAACAGCGAAGACAGCCATTTTGGTGACTTGCTGCCCGATGGCGGCGCCGAGAACCCCGCTGCAGGCGCCTCTCAAGAGATGCTTCGCGCGCGGATCAACAAGGTGCTCAAAACGCTCAGCTACCGCGAGCGCGAGATCATCAAGCTCCGCTATGGCCTGGGCGATGGTTATAGCTACACGCTGGAGGAAGTGGGCCACATCTTTAAGGTGACCCGGGAACGTATCCGCCAGATCGAAGCCAAGGCTGTCCGTAAACTTCAACAGCCCAGCCGCAGCCAAGAGTTAGTTGGTTTCTTGGATTAGCTCAGCGGCAAACAGGCGATATTCCACGGCGTTCTTTCTGAGGAAAGGCGCCGTTTTTTGTTGGAAGGGGACACCTTGGGACCAACGTCGACCTTTGGGCGGCGGCCCTCGCTGCGTTGACCGTATAACGCCCGGTTTTTACAATCCCCCTAAAAGGGCATCGGCAATATACGGCAACGCCCCAATTCGTTCTGGCGTCGATACTTATGGACCCACTTCATCTTGCCATCGCTTTGGGGCCGTTGGCGGTCTACCTGCTGACGCTAGGGGCCATTAATCTCTCGCGGCGACCGTTCCTGACGACTGGTGCGCGCGACACAGCGGCCTTAGGGGTAGGCGTTAGCGGACTGTTTTTCGCAGGACCGATGGAATTATTTTTCCCCGAGCCGGCGTTTTCACGTTTCGGTCCCTATGTGTGGCTAATGCTGCTGGCGCTTTATGGTTTGTGCCTGACGCTTGTGGCGCTGCTTCTGCGACCGCGGCTGGTGATTTACAACCTCTCGCTCGAGGAATTGTGGCCCGTGCTGGGTGAGACGGCCGACGCCCTAGACAAGGAAGCCCGCTGGGCGGGCCTAAACCTGGTGTTGCCGCATCTAGGGGTTTCTCTGTACGTCGAGCCGCTTGCCGCCTTACGCAACGTGCAACTGGTGTCAGCAGGCCCCAAGCAAAACTACGCCGGATGGAAGCGGTTGGAAGTTGCGCTGCGCGAGGCGCTTCGCAAGACAGCGACCGCTCCCAATCCCTACGGCGGTAGCCTTGTGTTTCTCGGCGTGTCGATGGTGTGTCTGGTCCTCTACGCCGTGATTAGCCAACCCGAGGCCGTCGCCGCAGCTCTCGACGAAATGCTGCGGCGATAGCAAAACACCTCACACTGCCTGGACGTCAACTGGCGAGTGCGCCGTCGCTCCTTGCGCGCGTCGTTATCGAGACGCCTGCTCCATCTCGGCGATGAACCGCAGGAAGTGCTCGGACCAACCGCTAATTTCGGCCGTCCAAACTCCCGTGTAGTTGACGCCGTGCCTGTGCGCCGACACATCCACAATATAGTTCCGCCAACCAAACGGTTCCGGAACCCGCCGGCCTGGGTGGTCACAATCCTGGCTGTCGGAAAAGACGATGATGCGGTCGGGCGCGGCCCCACGTTCGGTTTGACGAATCGACTCCAGGCACTGGCGGGTAAAGATACCGCCTCCGCCCAACGTGACGGCCGCTTGGCGAATGTGTTGCGCCAGCGCAAATCCGCGCGGCGGATCAATTCGCTTGGTCGCATGCGTGCGGGTCCGATCGCAGCCTGCCGTAGCATAGAAAGTGACGCGGTCGCACATCTCGCGCGCCAGGACCGCCATCGCCACGGCGGCGTCCAAACGCGAGAACCGGCTACGCCCCGAAAGGCGCGCGCTCATCGACCCCGACACGTCAACGACAAAGATGGTCCATCCCGGTAGCCGCGGGAACTCGGCCGCACATTGCAGCATCAGCGTCTCAAGCTCGCTCGCCCAAGCTGGCGCCGCATGCGCGGCGCGCAGGAAATCAATCGGCAGCAACATGCTCGGCCGGATCTGGGCAAAGCCCTGATCGATCACCGCCCGCGGCACGCCTACATCCTCCATGTTCCGCAAGTTTTTGAGGAACGCTAAGGCTCCCAGCTTGCGTGACTTGATCAGCCGCTCCCACACGGCCCGCTTCTCCTCAGGCGTGCTGGCCGCCGAAAGACCAGCCTCCCAAGTGTCCGGCGCAGCCAATTGCCGGTTCGCCAGGCGGTGGAATAGCGCCTCGTCTTGCGGCTTGGCATGACACAGGAACAGCACATCGCGCAACTTGACTTCTCGCCGGGCGCGGGCGTACTTGGACAGTTGGTGCTCGTCGAACTTGTTAAAGGCCCGCGCCAGTCCCTTTTTGACCTGCGCGCTGAGGGTGCGCCGGTTGCCGTTGTCGCGCCAGTAGAGCGAGACGAACTCGCAAAGCTCGTCCGGCCGATGAATGACCGTGGCCAGTGTTTCAGCGACCAGCGGCGTGTGCGCCGCGTGCCGGGCCATCTCGCGCACCAGCAGTAGCGGCACATGGCGCAGCTTCTGCGCAAATCGGGCCTCGATCGCCATGTGAGCGACACGTTCCGGCGCCACGCGGGGCACAAGCGCCCGGATCTCCTCGACCACGCCCTGGCCGCTAGTGTAAGCCAGGTCCTCCCACAAAAGGCAGGCCATAACCAGCCGGTGAAGTTGCGCCTCGTCCGACTGCTCTGCGCCCCACGGGCCGTAACCGCCCGCCAGGCGAGCGACGCCACGGCCAGACGTCTTTTTGTTCGTGCGCGCCATGGCGCCGGCCCTCCAACAAAGAATCGCGGGGAACCATTCCGTGCAGCGTTTCCCGAGTAAGCCGAAGTACCCGCCCGGTGCGCCACCGCGATGTTCAAAAAGCGTCGGGAACTAGCGGAGTCGGTTTGCCATTTCGCGCTTAACGAAGTAACCGAATCCTACGCCACGACGCCAGTTTTTACCAAGAGACGGGAATTAGCCGGCCCAGACAGGGTTTCCGGCGTTCTACCGTTTAACTACGCAACGCCTCCAAGGCGCTCGCGGCGGGAATTGAACCCACTCACCGGTTTGGATCGAAGTAGCTGAACCGTACGCCACGTCTCTTTATTCGTTTTGCAGCGTGGCCATCAAGGCCACACGTCTAGAAGCGACACATCCCCCGTGACGAGGTTCGCGCAGGCGCCAAGAAGAACGAACCTTTGATGCTCATTAGCAGCCGTTGGCCGTCTTTCACCGTGAACAGCTTGGCGCCGTAACAAACGCGGCCCCGCGGCTGGAGCTACCTTCCGATGGCGAGACGCTCCGAGTTTTGACCATCAGCGCAGCCCGCAACAATCTCCGATTTCTCCAAGACCAGCTCTGACCGACAAAGTCCGCCGCGGTTACGAAACCCACCATTTGGCAGACTGGCGAACCTGGATCGCGTTGAGGCTGGCCTGGGAACCCAGGGCAGGCATCGCGTACAATGGCAATATGACGTACAGCGCCAACCAACGCGAACCGCTCGAAGCATTCGCCGATTTTCACCTGCTGGGCGAGGTGGACTTCGACGCTGCGCTCGCTTTACAGCGGCGGTTGGTGTTTGAAGCCGGCGAGCGACACGCTCCCCGAATCTCGGTTCTGTTGTGCGAGCATCCCGAACTAATCACGGTCGGGCGAGACGGCTCGCGGGGCGACATTCGTCTCTCGCCCGACGAGCTGCGCGAACGCCGGCTCGAAGTGCGCTGGCTAGGCCGCGGCGGGGGCTGCGTCGTGCATGGACCGGGACAATTAGCGATCTATCCGATCGTACCGCTGGCGAATTTCGGCTGGACCGTGGGCGAATATCTGCGGCGGCTCCATCAAGGCCTTGCCGACGGATTGGCCGAGTTAGGCGCCTCGGTTCAATCGCGGCCGGGGCGTTTCGGCGTTTGGGGACGCACCGGGCAATTGGCGGTCGTCGGCGCAGCCGTGCAATACAACGTTGCGTGGCAGGGGGCTTTTATCAATGTGAATCCTACCAGCCGCGCCATGGGGTACGTGGAAACCTATCCCGCTCGCCAACAGAAGCGCGATGCGGTGTCGCCCACCGCTCCGGTCGACAAGCCGGAAATGAGCTCGCTCTTGGCCGAGCGAGGCCGCCCCGCCAAAATGACCACGGTGCGTGCGGCCTTGATCGGCGCTTTGGCGGCCGCCTGGGGGTGCGAGCGTTATCATCTGTTTACGGGGCATCCATTACTGACCTCTCTTTTGCAGCAACATCGTGAATCGACCGTCCGCGCGTTTTGAGTTACCCGTTGTTTCCTCCCCGGCATCGTCATGCACATCGGGCGGTTGCGCCACGCGCAGCACGCCCCGCGCCGCCGAGCACTTGCCGCGCTGGTTGAAGCGGCAAATGCCCAAAGGGAACGCCAATCACTTCACGTCGCGGTTAATTGAAGAGCTGCGTCTAGAGACGGTGTGCGATAACGCGAAGTGCCCCAACCGCATGGAGTGCTATTCGCAAAAAACCGCCACCTTCATGATCTTGGGCAACATCTGCACGCGGCCCTGCGGCTTTTGCTCGGTGGAGCGAGGCCGCCCGAGCCCGCCTGAAGCGGACGAACCGCAACGTCTGGCGGAAGCAGCCCACCGCCTGGGATTGGAGCATGTGGTCATTACGTCGGTCACGCGCGACGATCTGCCTGACGGCGGCGCGGAGCACTATTATCGCTGCGTGTTGGCCGTGCGTGAGCGCACCGGCGCCACCGTTGAAGTACTTACTCCCGACTTTGTCGAGCAGAAGTCGGCCCTGGACCGCGTTATCGAGGCGGCGCCCGAGGTATTTAACCACAATACCGAAACGGTCCCCCGTTTGTATCGCGAGGTGCGCGGGCCCAAGTCGGACTACCGCTGGACCCTGGGTCTGCTGCGCCGCGTCAAAGAGTTGAACCCAGAGATCAAGACCAAGAGCGGCCTGATGCTCGGCCTGGGCGAAACGCACGAGGAAATCTTCGACGTGCTCGCCGACCTGCTCGATGTGGGCTGCGACTTCCTCACCCTGGGCCAATACCTCCGCCCTGGCGATGGTTACCTGCCGGTGCGTCGCTACTTGCCGCCGGACGAATTCGAGTATCTTGGCCGGACCGCCAAGAGTATGGGCTTTAAGAAAGTCGCCAGCGGTCCCTTCGTCCGCTCCAGCTACCACGCCCGCGAAATGGCCGAGATGTACTGATCGCAGGCGGGGGCGCTTGCTGTATCGTTCGTCGGCGTGTCGCTCCCTGCCTTCGCAAACTTCCCGAAAACTGCGTCGACGCGCCAAACAGCCGGTGTAACCAGGCCGGCGAGGTAGCGTTAAACGAAGTTTGCAGCGTTATATCCCAACATCCCCAATTGGCGCTATCGCTGCGAAAGCAATCGCTCGTGTGGGCGCCCTCGCCCGAAGAAACCAAGGCGTCGATTCGACGTTTCCTCCTCCAAGCCGACGTTACGGCTGCCCCCTGCATGTAAGCGGCTGGGGAACGGCCTGCTCTACTCGCATTGCCGCGCCGGTTCGATTACTGTGGTGACGTAAATCGCGGCCCACCGACGTGCTGCGTGGTCTTACGTGGCCGACACGGGCAGCGATGCTCCTTGGCCTTCATCCCTGTTTGGAGTTGCGTTATGAGAAAGGTTTCTTTTCTTTGCATCTGGGCTCTCGCCTGGAGCATGCTTGCCGGCGCCGCGCTGGCGGAGGAGGCGGCCGCGGTCAAGTCGCCGGTCGACACAAGCGGCCCTGAGTGGAAGACCTTGGGCGAAGAGGACTTTGTCACCGTCAACGGCGATCCCGACACCTGGGTCTGGAAAGACGGCGTCGCTCATTGCAAGGGAACGCCGGTGGGCGTAACCCGCACGAAGAAACAATACAAGAACTTCGAACTAGTGTGCGAATGGCGACACCTGCGCTCGGGCGGCAACTCGGGTGTGTTCGTATGGTGCCCTGAAAGCGCGCTCAAGGATCTGCCCCCAGGGCGTCTTCCGGGAGCGGGCATCGAGGTGCAAGTACTCGATCACGGCTACAAGACGCAGTATGAAAAAAGCGGCCGCAAGGCCGACTGGTTCACGACCCATGGTGACGTGTTCGCGGTCGGCGCCTCGAAGATGAAGCCTTTCCCGCCGGTCTCGCCCAACGGCAGCCGCAGCTTTCCCAAGAAGGAAATGAGCAAGCCGTCGCCCGAGTGGAACCACTATTACATTCGCGCAGTGAATGGTGAGATTCGCCTGAGCGTCAACGGCGAAGAAGTCTCCGGCGGCGAGGACTGCCAGCCGAACGTCGGCTACCTGTGCCTGGAATCCGAAGGCGCGCCCGTTGAGTTCCGTAATATCCGGATTCGCGAGCTACCGTAAACCGCCGCTTTAGGCAGCTTCCGCATGGCAGGTCCCTCCGACAGACGGGCCTGCCTTCCTCGTGCGCGCATGGCTGCAAAAAAGCTTCTGCCCTCGTCACGGCGCAAGACGCGTCGGCCCGCCGTTTGGTATACTCGCATCACACCTTGGAGGATGGTGATGCGCGAACGTGCGGTCTCTCCAGAATCGGTCGACGAAAACTGCTGTCAGCGGTTTGAAAGCGCTTGGTTCGCCGGCCGTCCGGTCGCAATTGAGTCCTGTCTCCCCGACGCAAGCGACGCCCGCTACCTGCCGACGCTCCTGGAGTTGGCCCTGATCCAGATGGAGTTCGTCTGGAAGGCAGGCAACCACGTCGCCACGTCTTCCCGCGACGAGGATGTGGCGTCTCCCGCTTACGTTGAACACTACTTGGCGCGGTTTCCAGAGCTTCACCAACCAGCGTTGATACGACAGTTGGTGAAACAAGAGTATTCGTTACGCCAGCGCTACGGCCGGCCTGCCTCGCTGAATGAATTGACCCGCCGGTTTCCTCAACTTTCCGTATCCGACGCTTTGCAAGACGAAGAGTCATCCACCGAACTTCCGCCTTACGAACTGACTCCTTCGCACGCCGACGCCATAACCGTAACGCGGAACGAAGAGGCAGGACTTGAATCGCCCACCTTAGAATTGCTGCCACACGCGGTAGCGGATGACGACGACCGCCCCGCGCTGATTGGCCGGTATCGCATTCTCGATGTGCTGGGTGAGGGCGGCTTTGGTCGCGTGTACCTAGCCGAAGACACCGAGCTTCAGCGGTATGTGGCGATCAAGACGCCCCATCGCCGCCGGCAGTTTCCCGCGGCCGACGTCGAGGCCTATTTGGCCGAAGCTCGCAATGTGGCCCGTTTGGACCATCCGGGAATTGTGCCCGTGTACGACGTGGGGCGCACCGCCGACAGCACATGCTACGTGGTAGCCAAATACGTCGAAGGCTGCGACCTGGCCGCCTGGCGCGAGAAGTACAAGCCCGATGTAGCGAAGGCGCTCGAAGTGATCATTGATGTGGCCGAGGCGCTGCACCATGCTCACCGCCGGGGGCTCGTGCATCGCGACATTAAACCAGGCAACATTCTGATCGACCTCGATGGGCGCCCGCACTTGGTGGACTTCGGCTTAGCGCTGCGCGAAGAGCAATATGGCCAAGGACCTCAATTCGCCGGCACGCCCGCCTACATGAGCGCCGAGCAGGCGCACAATAAGTCGCACCTGGTCGATGCGCGCTCCGATATCTTCAGCCTGGGTGTGGTGCTGTACGAACTGCTTACGGGCCAGCGGCCGTTTCGGGCCAAGACGCTGGACGAATTGCGTCAGCAACTTGCGCACGGCGAGGCCCGCCCGCCACGGCAGCATAACGATACGCTCCCGCGAGAACTGGACCGTATTTGCCTGCGCGCCTTGGCGAAGAACCCTGCCGACCGTTACAGCACCGCGCTCGACTTGGCCGATGACCTGCGCGACGTGTTGGCCGCCTTGACCGTGCGCGGCTCAACACAGGCAGCGTCCAGCTTGGGCGAACCTGCTCCGGGCGCGGTTTTCGCGAGCTTGCGGCCCTTGGATTTCTCGGCCGAGTTGGCGCGATGTAGCGAGAATTTCGTGGGCCGGCAATGGCTGCTAGAAAGATTGCGTCATTGGCTGGCAACGGGCCGCGAGCGCGCGTTCTTGGCGCTCGGTGATCCGGGCGCGGGAAAGTCGGCCTTTCTGGCTCATGTGATCCAAAATGAGCCCCACGTCGTCGCGCATCACTTTTGCGTGGCGAGCCTTGCCGAATCGCGCGATCCGCTGCGATTCGTGCACTCGTTGGCGGCCCAGTTGGCCGATCGACTAGCTGGCTTTCGCGCAGCGCTGACGAGTGCTCCGCCCGATGTTTGGGAAAGCGAAGACGCCGGCACACTCTTTCGCCGCTTGGTGGCCGACCCGTTGCGACAACAGCCGGGAGAGACGCCACTTGTAATTGTGGTCGATGCACTCGATGAGTCGCTGGAGTACGGCGAACGTCATATCGCGCGGCTGCTTTACGAACGCATGAACGACCTGCCGCCGCGGGTGCGGCTTCTGGCCAGCTCCCGCCAGTCGCCCGAGGTATGCGACTTGTTCGCCCGCAGTCACCAGGTGGAGTTGCGAGCAGAGCAGCCCGAAAATCTTGACGACGTAAACCGCTTCATCGCAGCCCGGCTGGATCAAATTTTGGCAAGCGACGTGCAACCGCACGCAGCGTCTTTATCGTCGGGCGAAGAAATCGCCAAAACCATCCGTCGGATTGCCGACAAAGCGGCGGGTAACTTCCTTTATGCGGTGCATGTGCTTGAAGCGGTGTCCGCGGGACATATCGACCTGCGCCGCCCAGAATCCTTTCCCGAGAGATTAGTCGGCATCTATCACGAGTTCTTCGCGCAGCGTTATCCGACGCGTCAGGCGTTCGCCCTTGTGCGGCCCGTGCTCGACGTGCTAACCGCCGCTCGGGAACCACTAACCGCCGAGCAGATCGCCGAGTTCCTCGAAAGCGATCCGTTCGAGGTGGAAACATTGCTGGAGCCGCTGGCTCCGTTCTTTCCGGCGCGAGAAGGCAAGTATCGGCCGTTCCACAAGTCGGTGACGGACTGGCTGTGTGGAGCGGCAGGCCGCAGTCGCACGCATCGCGTCGACGCGCGCGGCGGGCATCGCCGCATCGCCGAGCACTTACGCCGTCGGCTCGACGTGGGACGCATCGACGCCTTCACCTTGGCCCACTTGCCTGCACACCTTGTGGCGGCTGGTTGCCCAGACGAACTCTTTACGGTGCTAACCGACATTCGCTTCTTAACGGCCAAGGCCGAAGCGGGGCAGGTGTTCGAGTTGTGCCGCGATCTGGCCGCCGCTTCGGCGCAGATGCCTGAAGGCGATCCCCGGCGACGGCTGCTGGACTTACTCGGCGAAGCACTTTGCGTCGAGATGCACTTCCTGGCGCAGCACCCCCAGATGCTGTTTTCGTGCTTGTGGAACCGCGGATGGTGGTACGACGCGCCGCAGGCGGCCCGGCACTACGACGCCCCGCCCGAAGGCTGGACCACGCCGCCTCCTTGGAATCGTCCGGGACCGCGGCTGGCCGAGTTAATCGAGCACATGCGTACGCAACTGCCTATCAGCCAACCGTGGCTGCAGGCGCTGCGTCCGCCCAAGGTCCACCTGGGCACCGCTCAGCAAGCGGTGTATCGCAGCCATACCGGCGAAGTCTTGTGCTTGGCCCTATCGTCCGATGGGCAGCGGTTGGCGACAGGCGGCAAAGATCGCAGCGTATGCGTGTGGAACCCCCAAAGCGGCGTGCTGCTTCATCGGCTTCGCGCGCATAAGGCTGCCGTGATGGGCGTCGCATTTTCTGCCGACGGCGAATGGCTGGCATCGTGTGGTTGCGACGGGTCCGTGATCGTATGGCGCGTCGACACAGGCGAACTTGTCGCCCATCGCGATGAATCGACCGAGGTGCGCTGCGTGGCCTTCTCGCCCCGCGGCCGGCTATTGGCGTATGGCTTGGCTGGCGGCCAAGTCAAGTTCTGGCGCCTTGTGGACGAGTCGGACCCAAGCCCCGAGCCATTTCTTCCTCGACCGCTCAACGCCCATCACCACACGGTGTATTGTGTGGCGTTCTCGCCCGATGGAGAACGTCTGGTCACGGGCGGCGGCGACACCTATTTCCGCGTGTGGGACCTGCGCCGGGGACGGTTTGTGCTCCATAGTCGTAAGGCTCATCGCCGCTGTGTCTATGCGGCGACGTTCTCGCCCGACGGCCAAACCATCCTGACGGCTGGCCGCGATAGCACCGTGCGGTTGTGGGATGCCCGCACCGGCGAACCCGTAGCGGCATGGGAAGGCCACGAAAGTGAAGTGCATCACGTCGCCTTTGCGCCCAACGGCCGACAGGCTTTGAGTGTCTCGCACGATCGTACGGTCCGACTGTGGGATGTCACCCGTGGCCAGGCCGTAGCGTGTTTTCGCGGTCATGGGCATACCGTATGGCAGGGCGCCTTCTCGAACGACGGCGAGCGTTTATTCTCGGCCAGCAGCGATCGCACGGTGCGCGTCTGGAATCCTCGCCGCGACGGCGCGCTTGCGGCGTTGCGGGCGCATCAGGAAAAAATATCGCAACTGGTGTTTTCGCCCGATGGCCGGCAAATCGCCTCGGCCAGCGTTGACGGCGAGGCGCGCTTGTGGGATGTCGAAAGCGGCCTGGAATCCCATCGCCTCATGGCGCACCTGGGAAAACCGATTAGCCGCCTGCGATATTCGCCCGATGGCCGCTGGCTATTCACGGCCGGCTTTGACGGCCAGCTTAGCGTGTGGTCGCCAACCACCGGTAAGGCAATTGCCGTGTTGACGGCGCATGAGCGCGGCATTAATGATGTCGCCCTCTCGGCCGATGGCCGACTACTCGCTACCGCCAGCGGCGATGGCGCCGTGCGTCTCTGGAACATTGGCGACTGGCGCGAAGCGGCCGTTCTGACCGGGCGCGAAAGCGCCGTGTGGTGCGTCGCATTTTCGCCCGAGGGTACGCTCCTGGCGACCTCCGGCCGAGACGGAGTTCTTCAGATCTTCAACACCGCCTCGGATCAACGGGTGCTGCGAATGGAAGGACTGGAATCGGGAGCGTCGGCGGTAGCCTTTTCACCCGACGGTAAGACCCTCGCCACCGGTCACCGGAATGCAACGGTACGATTGTGGGATGCAGCGACCGGCGCTTCCCTGGCTACATGGGAAGGACATCGCGACACCGTGTGCCATGTGGTTTTCTCCGCCGATGGTCGGCGACTGGTCACCGCTGAAGATGAGGGCGCCACGCGCGTCTGGGATGTGGCGACCGGCGAATGTGTTGATCGGGTTCTCGCTGGCGATCCCGACGCAATGGCCGCCGCCCTGGATCAACTTCCTTACCGCGCCGTGCGACGCACACTCGACACGGCAGGGGTAATGATTGAAGACAGCCGCACGCAAACACCGATCGCCTATTACCCGCCAAGACTATGGCGACTAACCACCAGTCCCACGGGCCGTCACTGGGCCGGCGCGGCCGGCAAGCATCTTTATTTGTTCTGCCTTGAAACAGGGCCGAAGCCTCGGCCCCGGTGAGTCCAACCAACAGCGATAGGCGGGCGGAGGGCCAAGGCAACACCGAGCCGGGAGAAGACGCCTATTCCAGCAAACGGCGGAATTCGTCCACCTGCTTTTCGAGCCGAGCCACTTGGTCACGCAGGTCGTCAATCTGCCGCACCTCTTCCCGCAGACGAGCAATCGAAGCCCGCATTTCGGCTACTTCCAGTTGCAGTTCGGCGAACATGTCGGTGGTGACGCCAGGCCGCTCGGGCGCCGCCGGCGCACTGCTTGGCGAGGAGGCCGCAGGCGTCGGAGCAGGCGAGACGGGAGCGGCGGCCGCAGCCGGACTCGGCGCGGGCGAACTGGACGCGGCGCCGGCGTATCGGCGACGCAGTTCTTCCATCTCGCGCGGGGTGTAGAGGTTGTGGGCCACCACCTGGCCGCGTCCCTCGGGCGTGAGGGGAACCACCAGGTTCTTCTTAATAAGAGACTGGAGGATCGGCCGCAGCGCTTCCACACTTTCGATCGGGTCCATACGCGCCGCCCGACCACGAAGATCGCCGATGGTCTGCTCGCCTCGCAGGAGCAGTTCGGCCATGACCGAGAGCTCCACCTTTTCAACGCCCAACCATTCGTAGAGGTAATGGCGGTATTTGGGAACGCGACCATCGCCTTGAATCTCGGCCACCGCCCCGATCTCGCGCAACTCATCGAGTGCGGCCTCAACCTGATCGGGCTTGAGATCCATTTGCGGATCGCGATTCGTCTTCTGGTTGCAACCGGTCGTCAAGGCGTTGAGCGTTATGGGATATGCATTGGGGGTCGTCTTGGCCTTTTCGACCAGTACCCCCAGAATCCGCCGCTGAATCGCGTTGAGCGGCCGCCACTTGGGTTGCTGTGTATCTTCCGGATGCTGCTCCGTCATGCCGCCTCCTTGGGGCCAAAAAAGGGGAGTCCACGGGGCAATCTAAAGTCGCCTCGGAAACGAATCAAGAGGAGTCGGCGGCGCCTCGGCCAGAGGTTATAACCAACCATGGACCAACCGCGCTAAAAGACTAGGGGAAGGGGCGCAGAAAAAGAATGGAGCCAACAAGAGGGCGGCGGTGAACGGCAAGCAAATATCACGGAAAACTTGCGTCGACGAAATTTATCCCCAACTTACGTCATCTAATTCGATCATCTCTGCTTACTTCCCGCGGGGCGAAAAGCATTCGATGTTCCTGCCTTGCCTCTTGGCTACTTGGAGCTAGCGAGCAACGCCATCATGCGAACAACTTGGAACTTTTACTCGGCCGGGCAACTGGTATTTGGACGCGGCGCCGTGCGCGAGTTAGGCGACTTAGCAGCGCGGCGAGGTTGGCGTCGGGCGCTGGTGGTGACGGATCGTACGCTGGTCCATGCCGGTGCGGTCCAGCGCGTGCTCGATCCGCTG
>CAYWIS010000131.1:0-17576 GCA_964458385.1 uncultured Pirellulaceae bacterium | reverse complement strand
CGCGGTGCTGGAGATGCCCGGCGCCGACTGGGCGCCGCTGCGGGCCGCCATGGGCCACACTCGCCGCTTAGCCGAGCGAGTGCGTCTCGCCTCGCTTGAACCCCGTCCCGACCTTGCTTCCACCACGTACTGCCTGGCCCAACCCGGCCAAGAATACCTGGTCTATCAACCCAAGAGAAACGAACCCTTCACCGTCCACCTCGAACCCGGCAAGTACGCCTACGAATGGTTCGATCCCCTCAAGCCCGCCCCCGTCCAAACCGGCGAGGTCAAATCCTCCGGCCAGAAAACCTTCACTCCGCCCCTCGCAACCGAGGCCGTGTTGTACTTACGTAAACACGAGTAGGTTATGGCATCCGTGGAGTCGCCACTATTTACCGCAGTGCGATGGGGATGCCTCGATAGGGAAGGCAGCAGGGTTAGCGCCTCGCACTTTACGTCCCAATGCAAGAGGCGCCTGCGGATGTAAGCGGCGCCGTGCGAGCGCTTATCGGGCCGTTGCGTTAGAGCTTACAGGCGTGAGGGTCGCAGCGGGCAAAGTGTTCGTGCTCCTCGGGCGTTTCTCCAACGCCGAGTTGGAGAACTTGCTCCTGCTTGCTGCCATAGCGGTAGATTGTGATTCCCTTCAATCCCAACTGCCAGGCGCGGCGATAGACTTCAGCGACCTCCGCCACAGTCGCCGACTGAGGCATGTTGATCGTCTTGGAGACGGAATTGTCGGTGTGGCGCTGAAAGGCGGCTTGAATGCGCAGATGATCCTCTGGAGCGATCTCCAGGGCGGTCTGGAAGAGTTCGCTCACATTTCGCGGGCACGCATCCACGCCCTGGAGCGATCCGCGGGCCAAAAGGCCCTGCACCAACCGATCTGCATCGAGTCCATGTTGCCGGACATACCGGAGGAACAGGGGGTTGAGTTCGACCAAGTTTCGCCCCTCCAAAGCTTGGCGGCGATAGGCAAGGGCGAACAGCGGCTCAATGCCTGCGGACGTGCCAGCAATGATGCTCAACGTGCCGGTGGGGGCCAAAGAGGTTCGCGTGGCGTTCCGCAACGGCAGCCCTTGATGAGCGTAAATGCTGCGGCTCCAGTTGGGGAAGACGCCGCGCTCACGGGCCAATTCCTGCGAGGCGGCCTGGGCCTCGGCGTTGATGAACTTCATCAACTCCTCGGCAAGTTCCGCTGCCCGAGCGGACGTATAGGGGACGCCCAGTAGGATCAGCAGCTCGGCAAAGCCCATCACGCCCAGTCCTATCTTTCGATTTGCCCGGGCGGCGGCTTCAAGCTGCGGGGCGGGCCAGCGTCCCACTTCGATCATGTCGTCGAGAAAGCGAACGCCCAACCGCGCGGTGCGCCTCAATTTCTCCCAGTCAATAGCCGCACTGCCCCCTTCCGTGCGGACCATGTGGCGCAGATTGATGGAGGCCAGGTTGCAGCTCTCGTACGGAAGCAAGGGGACTTCGCCACAGGGATTGGTCGCCTCGATCTGGCCGACCTCGGGCGTCGGGTTAGCGCGATTGATCGCATCCAGAAAGAGCAGCCCAGGGTCGCCGGTCTCCCACGCCGCCTGTGCGATTCGATCCAGCAATTGAGCCGCAGACACCTCGCGGACCGCTCGCCCCGTGCGGGGATGACGCAGCGTCCAAGGCGCGTCGTCGGCGGCCGCCTGCATAAAGGCGTCGCTAACCGCGACCGAAAGGTTGAAGTTACGGAAGCTCACGCCGTCGCGTTTGGCGTCGATGAACTCCTCGATGTCGGGATGCTCGACGGACAAGACGCCCATATTGGCGCCGCGGCGCCGGCCTCCCTGTTTGATGTTCTCCGTGGCGCAGTCGAAGATCCTCATGAAGGAGACCGGCCCCGAGGCGGCGCCGCCGGTAGAGGCGAGCCCATCGCCTCGGGGACGAAGCCGCGAGAACGAAAAACCGACGCCGCCCCCCGCCTGCTGAATGAGCGCCATTAGCTTCAGCGAATCGAAGATTTCCTCCATGCGGTCTTCGACCGGCAACACAAAGCATGCGCTGAGCATGCCCAGCGGCCCACCGGCGTTCATCAAACAGGGACTATTGGGAAGCAGGTCGAGGGAAGCCATCGCGTCGAAAAAGCGTTCTTCCCACATCTCTGCAGAGCCGCCGACCGACGCTTCCGCCTGGGCGACCGCCCGCGCCACGCGGCGGAACAGTTCTTCCGGCGTTTCGCAGATTTCGCCGGTCTCTGGATCCCGCCGCAGGTAACGGGCTTGGAGCACCGTCAGGGCGTTTTCCGTGAGGTCGATCATGATTTCGATTCGTCCAGAGTAAGCACTGCGGCCCCGCGGATCTGGCCCTCCCGCAACCTTCGCAGAGCTTCGTTCGCCTGAGATAAGGGAAACGTCTGAATCTCTGTGCGCACCGGCACAAGCGGGGCGAGAGCCAAAAACTCTTCGCCGTCGCGACGGGTCAGGTTAGCGACAGAGCGAACCGTGCGTTCGCCCCAAAGGAGACGGTAAGGAAACGAGGGGATGTCGCTCATATGGATTCCCGCGCACACCACCACCCCGCCCTTAACCACGGCGGCCAACGCCGCCGGGACCAGCGCTCCAACCGGGGCAAAGAGGATCGCGGCATCCAGCTCATCCGGCGGCAGGCTCAAAGAGTCGCCCGCCCAAACGGCCCCCAGTTCGCGCGCAAAGCGTTGGGCCTCGTCGTCGCCTGGCCGAGTGAAAGCGTAAACCTGGCGTCCCTGATGGCGAGCCACCTGCGCAACAATATGCGCCGCGGCGCCAAACCCATAGATTCCCAACCGCCGGGCGTCCCCCGCCATGACCAGCGAACGATAGCCGATTAGACCTGCACATAAGAGCGGCGCCGCTTCTGCTTCCCCGTAAGCCGCCGGGATAGGAAAGCAGTAGTTCTGATCGGCAAGCACGTACTCGGCGTAGCCGCCATCGAGCGTATAGCCGGTAAAGCCTGGGTTGTCGCAGAGGTTTTCTCGGCCGCAATGACAGTAATGACAGGCGCCGCAAGTGCGGCCTAGCCAAGGCACGCCTACGCGGTCCCCTTCCTGAAACCGCTCCACCCCTTCCCCCTTGCCGACAACCACTCCGACAATTTCGTGCCCGGGAACCAACGGCAGCTTGGGGTGGGGCAACTCCCCATCGACCACATGCAGGTCGGTCCGGCAAACACCGCAGGCGCGAACCTCAATCAAAAGTTGGCCCGCCCTCGGCTCCGGCCGTGGAAGTTCCGTTTCCCGCAGGGGCGATCCCGGCGTGTCCAAAACCATTGCACGCATGGCAACTGTCCTCTCTTTTATTGGAGTCTCCTCGGGAGCGTGAAGCAACCGCGCGTAGGAATCAGCGCCGCACAGGCGTGGCCTTCTTGCAGCCGCATCGGGTGCGGCGGGATGAAAAAATGGCGAACTTTTTTGGTGTCTTTAGCGAATTAAATAATAGAGAAGAAGGAAGTAGGCCCGAAGCCGCCCAATCACGAACGCGGGAATTCTCCCGCGGAGCATGATTGGGCGCGGACGGGGCCTCGCGACCGTCCAAGGTGGAAGGCTTACTCACCTCCTTCTCTCCGCTGAACGGGGTTCGGCGGCAACGAGAGACGACGGGGAGGATCCGATGCTAGGGAGGGTCCCCTTGGACCCATGCTCGCACTTCAGCGGGAGTTACACTCTCGCTGCGGCGACGTGCATGTGTTCTCGAGTGGAGGATCCGTAAGCGGCGATTGCCGGTTCAGCAAGGCTTCGTCGCGGAAAGTTCGCCTTCGTGCTCGGACAAGAGCCGGGACAAGGCGAAACGCCTTAGGGCGCCGCAACGAGTCCTTGCCAAAACGGCGCGCTTCCCCCGAGTCTCTCGCGCCCGGCCAAGGAGGCCGGGTGTTTTTTTGCGCCGCCACAACGTGTCACCCACGTTCTAAGAGGCGCGATCGCCCTTTGCTTCTAAACAAAAGAAGGCGAGCTGCAAAGAAAGCCGTCGCGCAAGCGGGCGATGGGCAGACGCCTGAGTTTGGTCAGCTCTTGTTAAGTACAGGCCCATCAAAGAAAGAAGACGCAGTTGCGTCATCGCGACCGCGCGTGCTCCTTCAGGGCTTGGACGCCTTGACGCAATGCCGCCTGGTAGACCCATAGGTCGCCGCTGTAGGCCATGATGCGGAAGCCTTGATCAAGTAGCGCCCGGCCGTCGGTGACGCCGCCGCTCATAACGCCGGGAATCTTCCCATGCCGCCCGCAGGCGTCGAGCACCGCCTGTTGCGCCTCAAGAAAACGTGGATGGTCGAATTGACCAGGGACGCCAAGCGAGGCGGAGAGGTCGTACTGCCCGATCCAGAGCACGTCGATTCCATCGACCGCCGCAATCTCCTCGATATGTTCAACGCCGGCAGCGGTTTCGATCTGGGCGATGAGCAGCGACTCCTCGTTGGCGAATCGCATCTTCTGCGCGATGTCGCCGCCGGCGTAGTCGTCGTGAGCAATCGCGAAGGCGGAGCCGCGGCGGCCTTGCGGCGGATACTTGGCCGACGCGACCAACCTCCGGGCCTGCTCGGCCGATTCGACCATGGGCGCCATCACCCCTGCGGCGCCCATGTCCAACACGCGGGCCACAAAGTGGTACTCGACCGCCGGTATGCGGACCAGCGGCGTCAGCTCGGTCCCGCGCGAGGTGGCGATCAACACCCGGATCGTCTCAACGCCCCAGCCGGTGTGCTCCATATCGAAGACAGCGAACTCGGCGCCCGCCTGAGCCAAGATCCGCGCAATGCCCGTGGTGCTAAATTCGAAAACCATCGTGCCGATGGACACACCGCCCGCAGCGATCTTGCGTTTGACGTGGTTGGGGTGCATGAGACGAGACAAATAAAAGATTTCGAGGTTACAGATGGTAGGTCAGGACAATATCGGCGGAGGTCCAGCGTAAGCGAAGGCGCCTCACGCCGCCATAAGCGCTTTCGTCGGGCGGGGCCGCTCTGGAGGGCAATTGTTAGGAGCCTTATTCGCCACAAATGGCGGCGGCGCATGAATTTGAGATCGGGGAACGGGCTTTACTTGCGTGTGGCAAGTTAGCGAAAATTTGAGTATAACGGAACAACCACTACAACTATTTGGGCGCCCAGACCTGCAGGGTTGTCGAAACGATGTGCCTACGAACCATATTCGGCCTTTGTTTGGCGGCGTCCCTCGCTGGATGGTGCTGGGCGGAGGAATCTGCCCAGGCGCCAGCCGAAGGGCGGTTGTCGCCCGCCGAGGGATTCGCCTTCCTACGGACCTACTGCTTCGATTGTCACCAGGAAGAAGAGCCCCAGGCGGAGTTGAACCTGGCGCGGTTCGACACCGTCGCAAGTCTCGCGGCCGAGCCAGAAACATGGAATAAGGTCGTTCGCCGGGTGCGGGCTGGCGAGATGCCGCCCGAGGGCGGCCCGTTGCCAGAGCAGGACCAGCGCGAGCAGTTTGTCGCCTGGGTCGAATACGTGCTCTACCAGGCCGCGTGCGAAGACGGCGTGTCGCCGGGGCCGGCGCTGGTGCGGAGGCTCAACCGAGCAGAATACGCCGCGACGATCCGCGACTTATTGAACATTCATATCGACGCGGGGCAGGGCCTCCCTGCCGATGGCGCTGGCGGAGAAGGGTTCGACAACGCGGCGGAAACGCTGTTTCTCTCGCCGCTGCACGCCGAAAAATATCTGGAGGCGGCCCGTGCGGCCTTGGGCTACGCTTTTTCCGATCCGCAAGCGAGGCGCCGCGTTCTGACCGCCGAGCCAAGCGGGGACCTCTCGCCCGAGGAAGCAGCACGGCGCGTACTGGCCAACTTTCTGCCGCGGGCCTTCCGCCGCCCGGCCAGCGAGGAGGAACTGGAAACATATAACGCTCTCTTCCGCGCCGCTTACGAGCGCGAGGGAGCGTTTGAGCCCGCTTTGCAGTTCACCCTCGAGGGAGTGCTGATCTCGCCCCATTTCCTGTTCCGCATCGAAGAACTCAACCCCGCCCCCGAGCCACGGCTGGTGGGAGACTACGAGATGGCCTCTCGGCTCTCCTACTTTCTCTGGGGCAGCATGCCCGACGATGAGCTATTCCGCCTGGCGAAAGAGGGCAAGCTAAACAATCCGCAAACGCTGGAACAGCAAGTTCGCCGGATGCTTGGCAGTGCAACGGGTCGCCGCCGCAACCGTGACTCCGACAGTGTCACAGGCGGAGAAAAGGTGCACGAGTTCGCTCAGAACTTTGTCGAGCAATGGCTGGGGACGCGCGCCCTGGGGCGCGAGTTCAAGCCCGATCCC
This sequence comes from uncultured Pirellulaceae bacterium, assembly GCA_964458385.1. Taxonomy (GTDB): domain Bacteria; phylum Planctomycetota; class Planctomycetia; order Pirellulales; family Pirellulaceae; genus JAHWKS01. The sequence continues at coordinate 11,324 of CAYWIS010000131.1, read as the reverse complement.
TCCGTAGCCCGGCGATACGACTCGGAACTGGAGGGAGGAATGAAGTACGAGCCGGTGATGTTCTTCCAAGACATCGTGACGGAGAACCGCTCGCTCCTGAACCTGCTCGACTCGGACTTCACTTACCTTAACAATCGGCTAGCGCAGCACTATGGGATTCGCGGCGATTTTCGCGAGCAGCCCCGCCGCGCCGAATTGCCAAAAGACAGCCATCGCGGCGGCCTTTTAGGCATGGCGGCCGTGCTGGCCGTCTCGTCGCATCCGCACCGGACCAGCCCTGTACTGCGCGGCAAGTGGGTGCTGGAGACGCTTCTAGGCGAGCCGCCGCCTCCGCCTCCCCCCAATGTGCCAGCGCTGGAGGACGACCACGACCGCGAGAAGCCCGCCACGCTGCGCGAGCGGCTGGAACGGCACCGCCGCGACCCGGCGTGCGCCTCGTGCCACAGCCGGATCGATCCCTTGGGATTCGGCCTGGAGAATTACGACGTTCTTGGCCGCTGGCGCACCGAGGAGTTCGGCCGGCCAATCGACAACCGCGGCGAACTCCCCGATGGCACGACCTTTGCCGGTCCCGAGGAACTCAAGCGGGTGCTGCTAGACCGCAAGGATCAATTTATCCGTCATTTGACGGCAAAAATGCTCGGTTATGCACTAGGCCGCAGCTTAACCGCCGAAGACTACTGCGCGGTGGACGAGATTGCGGAGCAGGTTCGCCAGAACGACTACTCGTCACACGCACTAATTTTAGGGGTCGTGAAGAGCGTCCCCTTCCGATATAAAGCAAAAGCCATCGACGCCGAAGATTGATCTCCCTCGTTGGAGTGGAAGCCGCAAGAATCGACCGTGTTCCTCCTGGTGGGACAGCTTGCGGCGTCTACTTCTAACCAATCAACCTTTGAGACGCGCCATGAAAAACTCCGGCTTCCCGATCTCTCGACGGACGCTTTTGCGCGGCGCCGGCGCCGCACTCGCTTTGCCCTGGTTGGAGGCGATGGCGACGCCGTCGGCGCATGGCGCCACGGACGAAGCGGGCGCCCCCATCCGTCTGGCGGTGCTCTACATGCCCAACGGCGTGCACGAACACGCCTGGACCCCACAAGGCGTTGGGCGCGACTTCGAGCTCTCGCCCACGCTGGAGCCGCTGGCCGATTTGAAGGACGATCTGTTGGTGGTCACCAACCTGTGGAATCAGGGAAGCCGTGTCGGCGATGGCCACTATGTAAAGACCTCGGGCTTTTTGACCTGCACCACCATCAACAAGACGCTGGGGATCGACCTCAACTGCAATGGCGTTTCGATGGACCAGGTGGCCGCCCGCGCCGTGGCCGGACAAACGCCGCTCCCGTCGCTGGAGTTGGGCATTGAGCCGGTGAGCATCGGCGTCGATCGCAATGTCGGGTACACGCGGGTCTACGGTTCGCACATCTCCTGGAGCGGACCGACCAGCCCCCTCCCCCGCGAGATTAATCCGCAATTGGCGTTTGAGCGGCTCTTCCGGGCAGGCCGGCCGCACCCCGGCGCAGCGCAGAAAGACATGCTGCTGTTGGACCGCGTCTTGGACGACGCCCGCAAACTACGCCAGCGGCTGGGCGCCGCCGATCGGCAGCGGATGGATGAGTACCTGCAATCGGTTCGCTCGCTGGAGCAGCGATTGCAGCGGGCCGCGCAGGAGTCGCAAAACGCCTGGACGCCGCGCGTGCCGCTTGATCCGGCGCAAAAGCCCGCAGCGGGCATTCCCGACAGCCACGCCGAACACGTGCGACTAATGCTCGACACGATCGCTCTGGCGTTCCAAAGCGACACAACGCGCGTCTGCACGTTCATGTTCGGCAACGCGGTGAGCGGCCGGAACTTCTCGTTCCTCGACGGCGTGCGTGGCTCCCACCACGACCTTTCGCACCACCAGCGCGACGAAGAGAAGCTGCGGCAGTACCAACTCATCAACCGTTGGCACATTGAGCAATACGCTTACTTGCTCCGCCGACTGCGCGAGATGCCCGAGGGAGACAGCAACGTATTGCACAACTCGATGGTGCTCTTCGGCTCGGGGCTGCGTGACGGCGACAAGCACGACCCGCACAATCTGCCTGTGGTCGTCGCGGGGCGGGCAGGCGGGCGGCTCGCCACAGGCCAGCACTTGGTTTACGATCGCGACACGCCCCTGGCCAACCTGTACGTCGCGATGCTGGAGGCCTTTGGCGCCCCGGTGGATCGCTTCGCCGACAGCACCGGCCGTCTCCCGGGCGTTTTGGCCTAAGCGAGAAGCTCCTGCAGCTTACAAGGCGCCGGCTACCAAGCCGCTTCGCTCTTCTTGCGCGCGGCGAGCGAACCGGTATCATCAGCCGGACCTCAATCGTTTAGGTCGAACGCTGCCGCTTCACATCCATCTCGATCGGGAGGACTTCTTCGTCCTCCCTGGTACAGCGGAAGCGCAAACGCCCCCTGTGAGCGAGTCGTAGGCGGGCAGCCACTTCTACCACGAGGCGCCCGCGGACGAACTCCATCTGCGTTCTTTCTCCAGCACAAATGTCTCACCTTTCTCGTTCGCCACCAGACGGGAACAGGCTTGCTTCATCTTTTGCAGGCGAAAAAGTGCTTGCATTCGGATGCACAAGCAGTTGTGATTGATTCCGCCCGACGCCGCCAAACGATAGGACAATCCGGGAACATTCAAGCGTTCTCGCCGCGCGCTTGAATCGCGCCGGGCCGGATGCTATACCGGGAGCGTACTAGACCTGCCGTTTCTTGGATTCTCCTGCTCGGTGTTCTGTTGCCGTGTGTGAGATCCAGCCATCGCGCGGCTCGCAATAAGTATGCCTTCCCGCGTTATGCATGACCGCCACGCGCCCTTCCTGCCTTTACGAGATGACGCTATGCCTCAGGCTTGTGTTTTGTTGCAATCACGTCCCCATCTCCCTGCTGGCGGCGTAACGTACCATCGCGGGCGCCGCGCGGATTTCCTCGCGCGCTTTGGGCGACTTTTTTGTCTCGCGTTAGCGGTTTTGGCGTTTGCGGCGCCAGCGCAGGCCGAACTTCAGGCAGGCGCGGCGGTGGTTGATGTAACGCCGATTCAGTTCCCCGTGCTGGTCAACGGCGGTATGACCAGCCGCTCGGCCGACAAGGTCAAGACGCCCGTCAACGCGCGGGCCCTCGTACTGGACGACGGTAAAGAGCGGCTGGCGATCGTGGTGGTGGATAGCTGCATGATACCGCGGCAGTTGCTGGACGAAGCCAAGGCGGCCGCTGCGGCGCGGACGAAGATTCGCCCCGACCGGATGTTGATCTCGGCCACGCATACGCACACCGCGCCATCGGCGATGGGTTGCCTGGGGACCGACGCCGATCCGACCTACGTGCCCTACCTGCGCGAGAAATTGGCGGAGGCTATCGCCACGGCCGAAAAGAACCTGGAGCCTGCTCAGGTCGGCTGGGCCGTGATCGACGCCAGTCCTTACACGGCGCTGCGGCGTTGGATTCGTCGTCCTGACCGTGTGGTCGAAGACCCGTTTGGAAACCCAACTGTGCGCGCCAACATGCATGCAGGGCGCAACTGGGACGACGTCACGGGCGAGTCGGGCCCCGAAGACCCCGACTTGTCGCTGATCGCCTTCCGCTCGCCCGAAGGCCGCCCACTGGCCGTGCTGGCCAACTTTTCGATGCACTACTTTGGCGACGAAGCCTTAAGCGCCGATTACTTCGGTTTGTTCTCGGACGGCTTGAAGAACCGCCTGGCGCCAAAGACTCCCGAAGGCAAAGCCCCGTTCGTGGGCATGCTCTCGCATGGGTGCAGCGGCGACATCTGGCGCCGCGATTACACCAAGCCTGCCGGCCAGCAGGGCGAAAACTACAACATCGAAAACTACACCGATGAACTGCTGCAACTAGCCGTCAAGGCTTACCAGAGCATTGCCTGGCGCGAAGACGCCGATCTGGCGATGGCCGAAACTCGCTTGCATCTGCGCTATCGCACCCCCGACAAACAGCGTCTGGAATGGGCGCAACGGATCGTCCAAGAGATGGGCGACCGGCTTCCGCAGACCCAAGCCGAAATCTATGCCCGGGAACAAGTGCTGCTGCACGAGTTGCAATCGACCGAGGTCGTCGTGCAGGCGCTACGGATTGGCGACATCGCCATTGCCACTACGCCCACCGAAACCTACGCGCTGACCGGCCTGAAGATCAAAGCACAAAGCCCGCTGCCGCAAACGATGGTGTTCGACCTGGCCAACGGCGGAGACGGCTACATTCCGCCTCCAGAGCAGCACCTGCTGGGCGGCTACAATACTTGGCCTGCGCGGTCGGCGGGTCTTGAGGTGCAAGCAGAGCCAAAGATCACCGAAGCGGCGCTGCAACTGCTGGAGAAGGTGGCAGGCCGCAATCGCCGCCCGTATCGTCCGACCCGCGGCCCGGCGGCCCAAGCGATTTTGGCGGCCAAGCCCGCGGCCTATTGGCGTCTGGATGAGTTTGGCGGCTCGCGGGCCGTTGACGCGAGCGGTCACAACCGCGACGCCATCTACGAGCCGGGCGTTGTCTTCTTCCTGGAAGGGCCACAGTCGGACCGCTTCTGCGCTCCCGGCGAGAAGAACCGCGCCGCCCACTTTGCCGGTGGACGCTTGCAAACCCGGATTAGCGGCTTGGGCGATCAGTACACCGTGTCGCTCTGGATTTGGAACGGTATGCCGGTCGACGCCCGCGATACTACGGGCTGGATCTTCTCGCGCGGCCGCAACCACGGTTTGGGGACGCAAGGAGATCACTTGGGCATTGGCGGCGCCGCCGTTGGCGCCGGCAAACTCGTGTTCTTCCATGGAGGCGAAGACGCTGCGGCCAAGCCTGCGGTCGGTCGCACGCCGATCGAGCGCTGGACCTGGAACCATGTGGTTTTCGTCCGTAACGGCAAGACGGTGCGTGTGTACCTGAATGGCCAGTCGCAACCCGAAATCGAAGTCGAATCTGCGGCCGACTTCCCCGAAGATCTGGAGCAAATCTTCTTCGGCGGCCGATGCGACAACGACTCGAACTGGGAAGGCCGCTTGGATGAAATCAGCGTCTTCAACCGCGCTTTAACCTCCCAAGAGATCGCAACCTTGTTTGTTCAATAGACTTCGTAAGGCGAAGTAGCGCTGGTCGGTTTCGTTCCCAGGTTCCACCTGGGAGCGGGATCGTTGCGAGATTTTGCCTCGCCTAGCGGGTTAAGGGTCCTGGGGGCGAGGGGAACGCGTCAGGAGCAAGGACGGAGCCTCCCGGCGCTGCCGTTTGCGGGTGAAGCCTGCGAACGAAAAATGGAGCGTAAGTTGCGGCTTCGGGGGCGAACCTTGGGGCGTCTGGATCGCTCTAGGAGATTCAGGCGACAAATTGCATCCCCGTTGCCCAACGCTTCGCTTTGTGGTTGAAATTGTTGTATGCCGCCAATAGGAATCACGGAAGAGCCTGTCGAAGAAGGCGAAAGCGCCGCATGTCCTAACACGGCCCAGGCCGAGCCCGCCGAAGCGGGTGGAAGTCGCGAGTTACTCAAACTCGCCCTGCCGCTGGTGGTCAGCCAAAGCTTCATGACCGTGCAGGTATTTCTGGACACGGTGCTGCTGGCCTGGCACGACCCGCGCGAAATGGCGGCTTCCTTTCCCGCGGTCATGTGGTTCTGGCTCCCCTTTGGGCTGCTGCAAGTGACCGCCGGGTATGTTTCCACGTTCGTCGCGCAGTACACCGGCGCGGGCCGCCCTGAACGGGTAGGACCGGCAGTTTGGCAAGGGATTCATTTCTCCCTTGCGGCGGGTCTTCTGTTCCTGTTGATCTTTCCCGCAGCGCCGCATCTGATTGCCCTTGGCGGCCATACCCCAGCGCTGCAGGAGTTGGAAGTAACCTACCTGCGCTGCCTGTGCTTCGCCGCTCTTCCGATGCTGTTGATGTCGGCCATCAACGGTTTCTTCTCGGGACGCGGGCAAACATGGACGGTGCTAGGAATCGAAGCCGCGGGCACGGTGGTCAACATGTTGTTAGCGTTGGTGTTGATCTTCGGCCGCGCGGGTTTTCCTGAACTGGGCATTGCAGGAGCGGGCTGGTCGACGGTCGGCGGAGCATGGGTTTCGGCGGGCGTGGCGTTGGCCCTGTTGCTGCGGCGGAGCTGCCGGCGCGAGTTCAATACGCTAGCCGGCTGGCGGTTTGAACGCGATTTGTTTGGCCGCTTGATGAAGTATGGCGGCCCGGCGGGGGCGCAGGTTTTCCTCGACGTGCTGGTGTTCCACGTCTTCGTGCAACTGGTGGGACAGTTGGGGGAAGCAGCCACCGGGGCCACAACACTCACAGTGCGGCTTAACATGGTCGCCTTCCTGCCCATGCTGGGCATCGGACAAGCGGTGTCGATCTTGGTCGGTCAACGCTTGGGCGCCGACCAACCGCATCTGGCTGAACGCTCGGCCTATACGGGCCTGCGGTGGGTGTGCGGATATATGGCGATGGTGGCCGCCGTTTACTTGCTATTCCCCCAGTTGTTAGTGGCGCTGTTTGAGGGAAATCGAGATCCCGAAGCGTTCGCCGAGGTGGCCCGCATTGTGCCTTCGCTGCTGGCGTGCGTGGCGGTGTACTCGTTGGCCGATGGCGTCAATGTGACGTTCGCCTTTGCCCTGCGCGGCGCGGGTGATACGCGATTTGTGTCGTTACTGACGTTCGCCTTGGCCTGGCCCTTGATGGTAGCGCCTACGTATCTGGTGGTCCGCGGGGGCGGCAACATTTACTGGGCCTGGATCTTCGCCACGGCGTATATCATCGCCATGGCGATTTGCTTTACCTGGCGGTTCCGCTCGGGCAAGTGGAAGTCAATGCGCGTGATTGAAACGGCGCCAATCCATGCGCCGTAAAGCAACGTAGCCAGACGGGACGACACCCCCAAGCCGCGCAAATTTGAACCACGGCCAATGCGGTTCTTCTCGCGGCAGCCTGGCGTGCACAGACGGCGTACGCCGCCCGTGGAGGAAGGAACTTGGCGTCTTCAGGCCGATTTCTCGCGCAGTGCTTTCATTGCGCCGCTCCAGGCGATCACCTGGTCGAGCATTTGATTTACCGACGTCTCGTGGTGGGCGGCCGGTTTGAACGTGGTAAAGTTCTCAAAATCGGTGAAGAGCGAAAGCGCCACTTGGGCGCGGACGTCGGCAATTTGCAGCTCGGCCATCACGAGTCGAAGACTCTCCACGGCGCGCGTCCCGCCGGCGCTGCCATAACCGACAAAGCCCGCCGCCTTGTTGTTCCATTCGCGGTAGAGAAAATCGATGGCGTTCTTGAGCGCGCCGGGGATGCCGTGGTTGTATTCCGGTGTGACAAACACATAGCCATCGAATGAGGCGATCTTGGCCGCCCACTTCTTGGTGTGTTCTTTGGAGTATTGGCCCTGCGAGGGTGGAATTGGCTCATCGAGCAAAGGAAGGTTGTATTCTTGAATGTCGACTAACTCAAATTCGGCGTCGTTACGTTGTTTAGCCAGGTCGTAGACCCACCGAGCCACCGCTTCTCCGACACGTCCCGGCCGAGTGCTCCCTACAATAATTGCGATGCGGACCATGAAGTTGCACCTTTCTAAAAGCAGGTAACCAAGAGGGGTTGGAACACGCTTCGTTCTATCGCCGCAAGATGCGGCGTCCACTCACATCGGACGACTTCTTATTCGCAAGCCGCATTCAGGGTCGTAGCTGTGTTGCCAATTTGGGCTGAGAAATGCCAAGCAACTTTTCTCCGCCGCCAGACACTTTGTGACTTTAGTTACGGCTTGGCGGCCAGAGCCGCGCGGAGCGCAAGGCTCTCCGAACCGTTAGCATAAACTGTACCAAAGCCGCTCACGTTGGAACGTTTGTGCTCATGCACCGCAGGGCGGGCGTGAGGAGTAGCCTAACACGGCGGCAAGGTCAGCGTCGAATAAGACGCGCCTACGCCATGGCGCCAATGGTTCGACGAAAGCGGGTCAACGAAATGCCGAAGAATACCGCGCCGATCACTAGCAGCGCGACGAACTGCGGCCAGACGACGGTGAATCCCGCACCGCGATAAAGGACTCCCTGAGCTAGCATGACAAAATGCGTAGTGGGCGCCGCAAGCATCACTTGTTGCACCCATTCGGGCATACTCTCGCGCGGAGTCGAGCCGCCCGAGAGCATCTGAAGCGGCAGCATGACCAACATTAGCAACAACCCGAACTGCGGCATCGAGCGGGCAAAGGTTCCCAAGAAGATCCCCATCGAGGTAGTGGCGAACAGGTGCAAAGCAGCGCCGCACAAGAACAGCGGCACAGAGCCTTCAATCGGAACCGCTAACAATCCCTGGACCACAAAGGTCAACGAAAGAGCGCATGCAACCAGCACCACCAATCCCATCGCCCAAATCTTGCTGGCCATAATCTCCAAAGGCGTGACCGGCATAACCAGGAGGTGTTCAATCGTGCCTCGTTCTCGCTCACGGATCAGCGCGGCCCCCGTCAAAACGATCGACAACATGGTCACTTGGTTAATGACCTGGACGACGGCGCCGAACCATGATTTGTTCAATTCAGGGTTGAAGCGCGCCCGCATCGCCAGATCGATCGGTGGAGTGGAGTTGTCGCGGTAGCGGTTGGCGAACTCCTGCACTTCGGCTGTCACAATCGACTGGACGTAGCGACTGCCGGTAAAAGCCTGGCTCACACGGGTCGCATCGACGTTGAGTTGAATGGCGGGCGACTTACCCGCCAATACGTCGCGTTGAAACTCGGGGGGAATATTCAGAGCGAAGGTATCTAGCCCGGCGTCCATGCGGGCGTCCATTTCGGAATGGGTGATCAGTTCCGGCGGAAGAAAGTAAGGCGGGTAGAACGCACTCACAATGCGCAGCGACAACGGCGAGTGATCCTCGTCCACAATGGCGATCGGCGCCTTCCTAAGCGTTTCGGGCATTGCCGTGGCCGCGGTGTAGATCGACACCGTAAAGGCGAAAACGATCAACACCAACATGATGGGATCACGCGCCAAGCTCCATAGCTCCTTCACGCCTAGATGAAAAATGTGATCGGCGCGCATGGTTCAACTTTCCTGCTTCTTCAACAACAACGCGGTCAGCCCAATCAGCACGGGAATGGCGATCACCAATGGAAGGTACGAAGGATACAAGTCGGCAAACCCCAGGGCCTTGGAGTAAGCGCCGCGCGAGATAATCAGAAAATGCGTCGTTGGATAGATCCGTCCAATCAGCGCTCCGGCGCCTTCCAGCGACGAAACCGGATCAAGCAGGCCCGAGAACTGCGCGGCCGGCACAATGGTCAGCACCGCCGTGCCGAAAATCGCCGCAATCTGGCTGCGCATGAATGTTGAAATCAACAACCCCATGGCCGTGGCGCACAGCACGTAAAGCAGCGCGCCCACACTCAAAGCGGCGAAGCTGCCCGTCAGCGGCACGTCAAAGATCGTCACCGCAAGGGCGGTCAGCAGTAGGAAGTTCAGCATTGCCAGAATCACGTAGGGGAGCTGCTTACCCAGGAGGAACTCCAGACGTGTGGCCGGCGTGGTGTAGAAGTTAAGGATCGACCCCAACTCTTTCTCGCGCACCACCGAAAGAGCCGCCAGCATCGCGGGAATGAGCAAAAGTAAGAGCGGAATCACGGCCGGAACCATCGCCACCAGACTCTTGACATCGGGGTTGTAGCGGAACCGCGTTTCGATCGTCGCCGGAGCGACCGTGAGGTCTTCGCCAAGGAGTCGCCGAGACGTCTCGCTGAGCCACTGGGCGTGCATGCCCTGTACGTACCCCTGGACCGTTTCCGCCCGCATCGGCATGGCGCCATCCACCCACACACCAATCTGGACGGGCGTTCCGCGTTTGACTTCTCTTGCAAAGCCAGGGGGAATCTCCAAGGCCAGGCTCAACTCGCCTGACCGCATCCGCCGGTCTAGCTCCTCGTAACTGAAAAGAGGCGGCTTCTCAATGAAGTAGCGCGAACCAGCGATGTTAAGAACATAGTCGCGGCTGAGCGTGGTCTGGTCACGGTCGAGCACCGCGAACGACAGATCCTCCACATCCATGCTGATGCCGTAGCCCATCACGAACAACAACAGCACGCTTCCTAAGACTGCCAGCGTCAGCCGGATCGGATCACGACTTAACTCCAACGTCTCGCGACGAGAGTAACTCATCATCCGCCGTAGACTAAGCCGGCCACCCAGCGGCGCCGGAGCATGGTCAGTGGGCGCCGGTTTGACGGACGGCGATACAGTCGCCACGGGCGCCGGCTCGGCGGACTTGCCTTCGACCGCCGCTTCCCCCAGGTAGTGAATGAAGGCGTCTTCCAGCGTCGCCGCGCCGCTCTTTTCTGTTAAGGCCGCCGGCGCGTCGCTTACCAACACTCGGCCGGCGTGCATCAGCGAGATGCGGTCGCAGCGCTGAGCCTCGTTCATAAAGTGCGTCGAGATGAAGATCGTGACCTTATCGCGCCGCGACAGTTCGATCAGCAGCCGCCAGAAACCATCCCGCGCCACGGGGTCTACGCCCGAGGTCGGCTCATCGAGAATCAAAAGCTCGGGCTGGTGAATCAGCGCCACTGCCAGCGACAACCGCTGCCGCTGCCCCAGCGGGAGCGCGTCGGGCAGCGTGTCGAGCACCGTCGTTAGGTCAAAACGCTCGGCCGCCTGTCGGACGCGTTCGGGAATTTCAGCCGCGGGAACCTGAAACAGGCGTGCATGAAGGATCAGGTTCTGCCGAACCGTCAACTCGGTGTACAACGAAAAGGACTGCGACATGTAGCCTACGCGCCGCCGGGTTTCCAGGTCATAAGCGTTGACCGGACGGCCGAACAACCAGGCTTGCCCCTCGGTAGCCGGAAGCAACCCGGTGAGCATCTTCATGGTGGTCGTCTTGCCGCAACCATTCGAGCCGAGGAAGCCGAAAATCTCGCCACGCTCAATGCGGAACGTCACGCGATCGACCGCCGTGAAGTCGCCGAAGCGTTTGGTTAACCCCTGAGCTTCAATGGCGATCTCGCCGTCGTCGGCCGTGCGGGGCGGAATGACGACCTTCGTGTGGCCGCGCCGTTTCTCTTCGGGCAGCAGAGCGATGAAGGCTTCCTCAAGCGTTTCCGTGCCAGTGCGCTCCAGCAACTCCTGCGGCGCCCCAAAGGCCAGCACGCGGCCGGCGTCCATCGCCGCCAGCCAATCGAACCGTGCGGCCTCGTCCATATAAGCGGTCGCTACGATGACGCTCATATCTGGCCGGTTGGCGCGAATGCGATCGATCAGCTCCCAGAACTGACGGCGTGAGAGGGGATCAACGCCGGTTGTCGGCTCATCAAGAACCAGCAGGTCGGGGTCATGGATCAA
>CAYWIS010000130.1:0-17634 GCA_964458385.1 uncultured Pirellulaceae bacterium | reverse complement strand
CGAGTCCGAAGCAAAGCTCACCACGTCAGGCGGTTTCGGCAATTAGCGGCGTTGTGGATCTCTTTTAGAGCTTGTAGGGTCCGCCATGCGCGTTATCTTCCCCCTTGGCAGCGGGCGATAGAACACTCGGCGTTTACCACAGATACGGCGACTGTTTCGCGCTCCACTCACCGCATGACTTGAACGACGCACACCGCCTCGCCGCAACGTTCCAAGTGTTTGTTGGTTCGGCTTCGCCGTCAGTAGGTCCAGATTCGCGAGAGCGGAAGCCGCACGCTCAGAGCGTCAACCGCGATTACCGCTGGCGAAGAATGGCAGCTTGCCGAAGTCGTCGCCCGGCTTCTCGCGCACGACTAGGAGATTTTTCGCCATCCTCGGTATTCGGCGTACTCTGGTTGCGCATCAAGAGGCGACGAAGCGCCAAACGGCCAGATAATGGCAAGCGCTGGCGGCAATTACCAGCACGTGCCAAACAGCGTGGAAATAACTCCAGCGATGATCCAGCATCAAAAACACAGCGCCAATGGTATAGATAACGCCACCGCCCAGCACTAAGGCCAAGCATTCGTGCGGGATCACCGATCGATACCAAGGCGCACCAAGAATCGGCAGCCACCCAAGCGTCAAATATAAAACCAGCGAGATCCCCTCAATCCGATGCCGCAACAAGACCTTCGTGGCAAAACCATACCAGGCGACAACCCACATCGCGGTGGTCAACAGCCACCACGGCCCCGACCGCAGAAATGCGAAAGCAAAGGGCGTATAGGTGCCGCTAATGAGCAGGTAAATTAGCCCTTGGTCCCAGGTGCGGAACAGGTGTCGCCAAGGCTGTCGCTGCGCCAAATGCGAAAGCGTGGAAGCCGCGTAGACCGCCATCAACGTCAGGGCGAAGACCGTACATCCGGCAATCTTCCAAAAGTCGCGTGTGGCCAGCGACTGCGCGATGAGCAACAATCCACCCCCCGTCGCTAGAGCCCAGCCAGCGCCGTGGGTAATGCTGTTAGCAATTTCGGCCCCGTTGGTTCGTAGGGCTAGTGCGTTCAAACGAACGTGGTGCCAAACGTAGTCGACCATCGCAGTGAATCAAGAGGAGATGAACAGGTAGGCATTTCCGGCGGGCAGGAAATTCCGTCCAATTATATCGACAAGCGATCGTCTTGTCCCTGGCCCTTCCTTCCAAGCGCAGGATTGTAAGGCCGTGTTTCTTTCCTCGTTCTCACTCTTTGCCGTAAACGATTAAGAAATTCTCGATCAACACGGGGCTACTACTCAGGCCCCTTTGCCGAACCCAACCTGCTTGGCATGGGTTACCCCTCCAAGTCATTGCCGGCAAACCTCCGCAAGGAGAGAAACTCAACGGGTTGATTGGCGCGTCCCTCAAGCGCCATCTCGGCCATGATTTCTCCTAACACCGACGTAAACTTGAAACCATGTCCCGAGAGCCCGGCGGTCAGCACCACGTGCGGCCATTGCGGGTGTTGATCCACAAGAAAATGTTCGTCAGGCGTCATCGTGTACATGCAAACGGTATGCCCCGTCGGTTGCGACGACACGCCCGGCAAGTGAGCCGCCAAGAACGCTTGGACCGCCGCTGCTTCTGTGGGGTCAAGAGTGCGGTCGACCGTTAACGGATCGGTCACTTCGTCGCCGCCGCTATGACAGGCAACTTTAACGCCGCGCCCGTCAATCTGGGGGAATCCGTAGAAGTATCCCTGCGGAATTTCGTAAAAGAAGGTGGGGCAACCATGATCTTCGCGGAACCGCGCGTCGTCGTTGGCAAACCAGTGTAAATGCTTCCGCACAACGCGCAGCCCAACCGACAGGTCGCGCAGCACCTGAACGGCCCAAGCGCCCGGCGACACGATCAAACGTCCTGCCGTATAGCGTCCCCGATCGGTCTCGACCATCACTCCGCCGTTCTCCGCCCGCCACTCTTGCACCACCTCGTTGGTGCGCAGTGCCGCGCCCAGGCGTTTTGCAGCTTCGATGTGCGTTCGCACACACTCTTCAACCAATAGATAGCCGGCGTCCTGCTCAAAGACAGCAGCGTAGGACTCGGGAATTTGAAACGCCGGAAAGCGTCGACGGGCTTCTTCCGCTGAAAGCGACTCCACCTTCAGGTCATGCTGCGCGGCGCTGCGCAAGACGCCCGACAACACCACGCCCTGCGGCGGCCCCACTTCGAGCAGCCCCACCCGGTGAAATAGCTTGCGCTGGGTTGTCTCCTCCAAGTCTTGCCATAGAGCATACGCCCGCTTGAGCAGCGGAACGTAATCGGGATGTTCAAAATACGCCTGACGAATGATTCGCGTCTGGCCGTGCGAACTGCCGCGGTCGTGCGGCGGAGCGAACCGTTCTATCCCCAGTACGCGCGCTCCACGCTGCGCTGCATGGTACAGCGCGGCGCTTCCTACGCCGCCTACGCCCAAGACGATTACGTCGTACATCCCACATCCTTTCTCATACCCCAGAGCGATGGAACCGCCGCGACCTGCGGCGAGGGCTCGCGCCTTGCGCTTGGCCGGCATATCGTAGCTTCGGCAGCGTAGCGGCGTAAATCACCCGATGTTGTCATCGGTCGACGCCCGCACGCCAAGTTTGCCCGGAGGCCCATTTAAGCCCTCGCCGCGAGCATGCTACAAAGAAAAGACGTACCAAAATCTGGCGTTCCCATTGACAAGTTTCTGCTGGTTCGGCTTATGTCCTCTCCCCTGCCCTTCCCCTTGGCCCATTACTTTGAGCGGCAATTAGCAGGGCATGGGGTTGCCCATAAGATTGACGGCGACCAGTGGGAAAATGCCGAAGTATGCGACGAAGTGCTGCGCGGCATTCGCACGCTCATGCGGCACGACGTCAAGTGTCTACTCGTAAGCGGGCCCGGCCGAGAACTCGAAGAAGAACTGAAAGCCAGAGCCGTCCACCCGCGCACGCGGTTACGCATTACCGAAAGAAAGGACATTCCCCGCATCGAGGCCGAGATCCACGCCTTGGGCGAGACGCTTGCGGCGCGCTGCCGCCGGCTGGGGATTCCGCATCGGGTTTTGCCGCATTGGGTTACGCGGGCCACCCGTTTGCTCGACGGGCACAAAGAGACGGGCGGCGTGGTAAGCATTGCACGCGAGGCGATCTACGCCGCCTTTGATGAAGACGAGTTAGCGATCCTCCCCTTTGGCGGCGTCGACGCCGCCGGTCGCACGCTGTACGTCGGCGCCGAAGATGTGGCCGCGCGCGCTGCCGCCGCGGTCAACGCCCGCAAGCTGATTATGTATAGTGACGAACCGGGGCTGATGGTTCCCTCGCGCAGCGGACGGCGGAAGAAGATCAGCTTTCTCGACCTGCACCAATTGTTGCAGCTCATCCGCGCTTGCGACGCGTACGACAACTTTCTCGTCGGCGAAGAAAGCCTTCCCACGGTGGAGGCCATCTACTGCGCCTTGGCCTATGGCGTGCCCCAGGTCCATGTGGTGCAGGCCAAGACCGGCGCGCTTTTAGAGGAGCTATTCACCCGCACAGGAAGCGGCACGCTCATTGAGCGTGATCCTTTCTTACACCTGGACTTCCCCGCCCGGCCCGAGCAACTGGGCGAAATCATTCAACTAAGGCAAGAGTGTTCGCGAGCGACAACCCCTTCGGGCGTTCCACTGTTGAAACCGCTGGCGACCGAAGAGTTGGAGCGGTTGTTGCCAACCACCTTGGCGCTACGACAGCGAGATCTGCTCGTCGGCGTCGTCTACTTTCACCCGGCGCCGGGGCACGACGACACAGCCGTTATCGGCGGCTTCGCTGTGGGCGAGAACCATCAAGACTCGGGCTACGGCCGCATCCTTCTGGAATGTGCGTTGGAGCAGATCCAAGAGGCCGGATTTGCCCGAGCGATCAGCATTACCGCATCGGATGCGGTCAAGCACTTATACGAGCAATACGCCCGCCCGGCTTCTGACGACTGGGCCGACATGCTCAACCAAGCCCGCGAGCGCTACGGCGCCGACGCCCATCTGGTAGCCATCTACGAATTCCCGTTATCCCCTGCCCCTACGGCGGCTGAACGCTAAGCACGCCTCAAACGCTGGGCGAAAGCCGAGATCTGCAACCGCCCTGCCCTACGACTGGAACAGGGGCTCACGCGGATCACGATACTCCCATTCCTTCACATCGGTCTGGAAGTCAAACTTGGAAAGCAGCGTACCGCGACACGTATCGGCGTCGCCATTGCACGACGCGCTGCGTTCGTCGGCCAATCGTTGGAGCAAGTCATCCATCACCCAATGCGGGACCAGATCCTTCTCGCCAGGGTAGATGTACTGAAAGAGAATCAACTGGCTCAAAAGCACCGCCCAATGGTCGCCGAACCGCTTCAGCAGCCGCGGCCAGTCCATTTGCTCTCCGCAAGCCAGTATCAGATGCGCCACGTCGGCCCCATCATAGCGGTGACGCACTTGGATGTAGCATTTCTGCCAGATCATCTCTTCAACAGGCGAGATCTTCACATCCAAGTCCAGTAGCTTGGCGTCAATGCCGTACTCGAACCAGCTTTCATCGACCGGACAAAGTCCATTTCCCGAGTTGTAGATAACGTCGATGAAGTCCTCGCCCGAATAGACTTTGGCCAGCCAACCCGGCTCGCTGTACTGGGTGCGATACCCGGCCTTCTGGAGCGTCTCGAGGATCGGCTTCACCTCTTGAGGCAAGACAAACAGGTCGATGTCCTTGGTGCGGCGTCGAATTCCCGTATGGAACTCAAACGCATAGCCGCCGCAAATCAAAAACCGGAATCCGGCCCGTTGCAGGCACTCCAGGGCGTCGCGATAAAATCGCCCTAACTCGCCCCGCGGATTCCCGCCATGGGTATCGTGAAGTTTCATAACGCATCGATCCAACAAAGGTTTTTCACACAGTTTTTTCTTGGTTCACTAGCAAGAGGCAAAAGACGTGCCACACCGGAATGGCTTTTGCAGCGACCTTTCGCAGAAAGGTTGTTTCCTACGGCTTCCAGCAAAGAGAACTTCCAGCAAAGCGAAGGAGTAACAAACTCCGCTTGGCTGTACGAAAGTTCCGTGCTGTGGCGGTGTGCTCGCTCCATTGGCAATGCCACAAACGGCCGAAGCACCGATGTTGGCTTTGAGAGGCAACGAGCGAGATGGTCCGAAGTGTGGCCAATCGTTGATAAATCAGCGACAATCAGCCGCGCAGCACGAGCTTCGGTTTCCGATCCGTCGGCGACTCCCCGCCTACCGTTGCCCTGAAACAAATCGGGGGCAGCAACTGGGAAATGGGGAACGGGGCTCCAGGCGCGCGTTGCGGCTCGTATGCGCTGCACATTTGCCCGCTTCGTCGCCGTGTTGACTTCGTGGCGGACCAACTTATTTCTCCTTAGGAGGAAATTCGCGATGACCGAATCGAATGGCCGCCTGCGGGTGGCGGCCGTGGGAGATATTCACTTTGGACCTCGTTCGGAGCCCATCCAAGGTTTGTTAACGCACGCGTCGCAGAACGCGGACGTGTTGCTTCTGTGCGGCGACATCACCAACCGCGGCCTGCCCGAAGAAGCCGAAGCCTTGGCCCGCGAGCTGCGCAGCGTCAAATTGCCCGTGTTGGGAGTGTTGGGCAATCACGACTACGAAACCGATCACGCCAAGGAAGTGAGCGAAATTTTGTGCGACGCGGGCGTACGCATGCTCGATGGCGACACAACCGAGATTCAAGGCGTCGGCTTTGCCGGGGTGAAGGGGTTTGGCGGCGGCTTTGGCAAGCGGGCGCTGGCAGCTTTTGGCGAACCGTCGATGAAAGCCTTTGTCCGCGAAACCTTGGAAGAGATGCTCAAGCTCGAAGCCGCGCTGGCGCGTCTGAAGACCGAAACAAAAGTCGTACTACTGCACTACGCGCCGATTCAGGAAACGGTCGAAGGCGAGCCCCCCGATATTTTCCCCTTTCTTGGTTCAAGCCACTTGGAGGAGCCGCTCAACCGCTACGAGGTGACCGTCGCCTTCCATGGCCACGCTCACTTAGGACGTCCCGAAGGCAAGACCCGCAGTGGGATTCCCGTCTACAACGTGGCCGAGCACGTTCTGAAGGCCCCGAATCCCCACGCCCCACCGCTCAAGATCGTGGAATTGCCAGTGACTCCCCCCGCCACCACAGACGTTCCCAATGATGTGCCCAATCACTTGTAAGGCGCAAAAAAGAAGGTCCCGCCTGGAAGGCGAGACCTCAACGGTTACAGTAGATTGACGATGCGCTGAGCAAGCCCCTGCTCACCCAGTACAATGTTCATGTGGCCGGCGGTGGCGATCTTTTCTAAGACCTCCAATTCGCGCAACCGCATTAACGTCGGGTTGTTCTCCAACAGCTTGGCGGTATTCGCCTGGCTGCGCATTGCGGCCGTCTCCTCACGGCGAACAATCAAGTTGGCTTCGGCGGCCTTGCGGGCCTCGGTCACCTTGTTCATCAGATCCTTCATCTCACCCGGCAGGATCACGTCGCGCACACCCGCTGCGACGATCTCCAAACCCAGCGCACCAGCGCGGCGACGCACGATGCCCTCCATCTCGGCGGCAACCGCGTCCTTATCGCTGAGAAAGGCGTCCAACTCGCGAGCGCCAACGACTGCGCGCAGCGCTAGCTGCGTCTCGCGGTAGAGCGCTTGCCGCACATCGTCGGAAGCCGTCACAGCGCGGTGCGCGTCAACGATTCGGTATACCACGACCGCATTCAGACGCAGTGTGACCTTGTCGGCCGTCATAATCTCTTGCCCGACAATGTCCAGGTTCGTCTCACGCAAGTCGAGCGATACAACCTCCACATGAGCCACGTTCCGCCAGAACGCGTAGCGCCCCGGCCGCAGCGTGGCCACGTACTTACCATCGAGGAACAATACACCGGCGTGGCCCTCTTCCACCTGATGCAATTCGAGGGCCAGGTGTCCCGACGGACGCCGAATAATGGCCGCCAGCTCGGCGTGGTCAAAGCGCACGTCGCGCACGTCGACCACCTCGGCCTTCACCGTGCGGTGCGTGGTCCAGTAAACGTGCAAGCCCGGCGGCAACACCTCGGCGAATCGCCCGTCGATCCAAACCAGGCCCCGCTCGTGGTCCTTCAGGTCCAGAACCAAGGCGCGGTCGTTCAGCACGCCCGAACGCACGATCACATCGAGCTTCTCATGCTCCAGCCGCGGCTCGCGCTGCGAGACAACCTCCACGTACGTCTTGCACAGCGGGTCAAAGAACCAATGGCGGCCTTCTCCCAGCAGTCCACGAAACTCGCCATCGCGAAACCACAGGCCGCTCTCGAACGAACGAATTTTTACGGTACGAAACATGGCGTTGATTCCTGCTTAAATACGTGGTCAAGAATCCAAGGTCCGAGAGCCTGATCCGGCCGTCTGGATGAGCTGCCCACTTCAAAGGGAAAAGCCGGCCGGCGGCGCGACGCACGTGGATCACGCGGAGACTGGCGGAGCAATGCTTGAGCCGACTTAGGCTGCTTGCCTTGACGGGGCGTCTTCACGGCCGTTGAGCAAGAGGCGGGCCTCTTGCCTTCGCGCCGCGCGTCTCGCCTGGCCATCCGCAAGAGCGCAAGCCGACGGAATCTGCACGCTACAGGGCGATTCTCCCCGTTGCCGCACAGCGTGTGACAGGCCGACTCGCCAGGCGAGCAGCCTTGCACGACGCCACTGCGGCGAATCCGACGGTCGCCGGCCGCCGTAGGGCCTTGGTGGTGGACGCTTTCGCGCCCTTGGTGGAGCCGATGGACAATCGGCGGTCGGTGGTGCGGGATTCGAACCCGCAACAGTCAGGTCCCTGCACCTGATGCTCTACCATTGAGCTAACCACGTTTTGACGTCGCCGGTTACAACCCATGTCCGGAACACGCGCAGCCAATCCTCCGCCGAGGCGCCCCGCGCGCCGCTGGCCAGACGACATCAATCCGTTGCTTGAATTTGCCTTCGCCGCCACAAGCGGCGCTGGGATCAACGGGTATCCGAAAAGAAGACGCTTACCCGCTTCAAAGGTTCACGCCCCGGAGCGACAAGTTTCCATGGAAGGCAAGCCCCAAGCAGGCGCCGCGTCGCCTTGGGCCGCTCCACAACGCAGCCAGCGTTAGACGAGCTTGATGCTGTTAATGAACTCCGCGTAGTCGAATTGCGGATCGAGGCCGGCCTCGGGAGCGTCGTACATGCGCAGCGTATCGACAGCGGACTTAGGCGCGATGGCGAGCGTGTGCATGTGCACGGGCGTTAACGGCATGTTCGTGTGTTCGAAGATAAAGCCCGCGAAATACTCGGCGGCCTCGCATGGAGAAATGACGGTCGGCCGCGGCGGCGACGTCATAAGGAACTGCTTAAGAATCGATTGGCGTCCTGCGACATCATCCTCGAGATTTTCCAAAAGAAAACGCTCAAGGGGTTTCTCCTCGCGCTGCTTGCCCAACATTTCGAACCAGTCCAGGTCAATCGTCATCCCCGGAGATGGCCGCCAAAAGCTTCACAAATTGCCGCCGTCCGATTCCCATGGCCATGTTCTCTCAACAACAAACGCCACGCACCGGCATGACGGCTCAAAGAAGGTTGGGGTGAAAGTCCAACCGTGTCGGCGTGGAGCGGGCAGGGCGGCATCGGCTCCCCTCGCCGGGCCAAGGCGCCCGGCGAACCTTGCGCGATGCTTGCCCAACAAACATCTATGACAGATAGGGCAACATGCCGGTGCTGTCGCCAAGCTGCGCCAGATGAACCTCCATACGGTTCAGAAGCGCAAGCCAGAGATTGTTCAGCGGCGTTTCGTCAGGATACCGAATGTGCCGGCCGGTCGTCAGCGAGCCGCATCCTTTGCCGGCCACCAGGATCGGCAAGTTGTCGTGGTTGTGGGCGTTTCCGTCCGAGTTGCCGCTGCCGTAGGCGATCATCGCATGGTCCAGGAGCGTTCCGTCTCCTTCGGGAATCGACTTGAGTCTTTCCAGCAAGTACGCCAATTGTTTGATATGGAAGGTGTTAATCTGACGAATCTTGGCCTTCTTGGCCTCGTCGTTGCCGTGGTGCGATAGGTCATGATGCCCCTCGGGCACATCGATAAACGGATAGGGCTTGTTGCTTCCCTCGTTGGCCACGACGAACGTGCAAATGCGGGTCACATCGGCCTGGAAGGCCAAAACCATCAGGTCGCACATCAGCCGCAGATGTTCTTCGTAGTTGGCGGGGATGCCCGCAGGCTGAGCGTAGTCGGGCGTACGCACCGGCGGAAGCTTATCGGCGCGTTCGATTCGCAGTTCGATGTCGCGAATGGCCGCGAAGTACTCGTCGAGCTTGCGAACGTCGCTCCGGCCAAGGCGGCCTTGCAGGTCTTTGGAGTCTTCGCGCACAAAGTCCAAGATGCTCTTGCGGCGTGCGTCGCGAGCGACCCGCTGAGCGTCGGGCGTTGTCGCAAACAGCCGTTCAAAAACGAGCTTGGGGTTCACTTCCTTGGGCAACGGCTGCGTGGCGGACCGCCAAGACATGGTCGATGAATAGACGCAGCTATAGCCCGAGTCGCAGTTGCCGGCCATCGCCCCAGCTTCGCAGCCGATCTCCAACGATGATAGCCGCGTCTTGTGGCCAATGCGTGAGGCCGCAACCTGATCCACCGAAATGCCCGCGCGAATGTCCGTCCCATCGGTCTTGCGCGGCTGAACGCCGGTCAGAAACGCCGCCAGGGCCCGCGCGTGATCGCCGCCGCCGTCGCCATGGGGGCGAGCCTTATCGGCGGTCAAACCGGTAAGCACCAGCAGATGCTCGCGATGAGGCGCCAGCGGCGCCAGAATGGGCGGCAGGTCGAAGTCGGCGCCTTCCTTTTTCGGCGTCCAGTCCTCCATGTTCTTCCCGTTCGGCGCGTAGAGAATCGCCATCCGGTTGGGCGAGGCTTGTCCAGAAGGTGTATCCTCGGCCCAAGAGGTCAGTGGTCCCATGGCTTCCAACCACGGAAGCGACACCGCCACGCCTAAGCCACGCAGGACCGTACGTCGAGAGATCTTTCGGGAAGGAATCATCGGCAACTCCAAAAGTGGGAAACTTCAAAGGTCGTTTGGCGCAAAGCAGCCGTGAGGGAGCCTTGCCCTTATCAGTTCAACGGGTCGCTGCCGCGGCGAAGGCGGAATGGCTCGCTCCGCACAATCTCCACGATCAACGTCGAAAAACGGTAATCGTTTTCCGTCAGCGCCGCCGTCACACGGTCCACCGTCGGACGGTCGTAGTACTCCAACCCGCGACCGAGAGCGTAAATCAGCATCTTTTCGGTCAAACAACGGGCAAAGGTTTCTTTCTTCTCTTTTAAGATCGACTTTAACTCCTTCGCCCCTTGGAGTTTTTGTCCTCCGGGCAGTTCGCCCGAGGCGTCGATTTCAAACGGGCCATCCTTCGTGCGAAAGGCTCCAATCGCATCAAAGTTTTCTAAAGCGAACCCAAGCGGGTCCATTTTGGCGTGGCAATTAGCGCAACTCGGATTGCGGCGATGAATCTCCAGCCGCTCGCGCAGCGAAGCGCCGGCCGCCGCTTGCTCGTCGTTGGGTAATTCCGGCACGTTGGGCGGAGGCGGAGGGGGCGGTTCGCCCAGCAATTGCTCTAGCACCCATTTCCCGCGCTTGACGGGCGAGGTGCGTGTGGGGTTCGAGGTGACGGTAAGCACGCTGGCCTGCGTCAACAATCCGCCGCGATGAGGATGTTCAGCCAACTCCACACGCACGAACTCACGACCGCGAATCGGTTTGCCGCCCGGCCGGGTCGGCGGTTGCCCAATCAGGTTGCCCGCCGTATCGGCTATGCCGTAATGCTTGGCCAGCGGCTCATTCAAGAAGGTGTAATTGGCGTCCAGTAGATCAAGCACACTGCGATCTTCCCGCATAATCGAGGCGAAGAACAACTCCGTCTCGCGCCGCATGGCGGCTCGCAGGTCTTCGTTGAATTGCGGAAACAAGGTAGCGTCGGGCGAGAAGGTTTCCAGCCGCTGTATTTGAAGCCACTGCGGCGCAAAGTTTTCTACCAACGCCGACGCCTTGGGATCTTGCAGCATCCGCCGCACCTGGCTTTCCAAGTTCGCTGTTAATTGCTGTTTTTCGGCCAGATCCAGCAACTCGTCGTCGGGCATCGAGCTCCACAGGAAGTACGACAGCCGCGAGGCCAACTGGAACTCCGTCAGCGGGCGAATCGCGCTGCTTTCGGGTTGCTGATCCAATTCGGCGCGAAACAGGAACTTGGGCGAGCACAATACAGCCTGCATGGCAAGTTGCATGGCTGCTTCCCATTTGTCGCCGCGCGCTTGGGCGGACTCCACCAACTTGGCCAAACGCTCTACTTCGTCGTCGGTCGGCAACCGGCGATACGCCCGCCGCGTAAAGCGCCGCAGCACTTCGCGAGTCTGTTCCGCTTGAGGCTTGTCGGGCGAGCAAGCCAACAAACGGCGGTGGCTGGCGGGGCGCGTATCAAGCGGCCCCCGCAACGCCAGATACTCCACATACAGTTTGACCGGCGGCTGTCCTTCGGCGGGTCGGACAATCGCCACCGCCATTCGATGTCGTCCGGGCATCGGCGGCACCGGCACTTCCACCGTTTGAGCGTTCTCGGGCTTGTCGGCCGTGACCTCAAAGGTGTGCAGAATGCGAACCGGACGAAGCACCGAGCCCGCGAGCCGCCCCACTTCTTCATCCGATGCGGGTTCGGGCAACTCCTGACCATGGAGCAGTATCGCCGCCCGCACCGGCTGATCGCCCGTCGTCTGAGCGTATAGCTTTGTGCGGAAAACGTATTCGCCTTCGGGGTCCCATTGATACGGCGTGTTGATGGGGCCCGTCTCTAGGGGCGATCCGCCATCGCTTACCAAAACGCGGTAATTGCCTTCCATGGGAACATTCGCCCCGGCCGGCTCGGTGTACCGGGTGGAAATGTGCCGTTGCGGCGGCGGAGGCGGGTTGGGGACGATGGCGCGATTGACCAGACTCTCGGCGGCAGCCAGATAACGCTCCATGAGCACTGGTGAGAGCGTCAGCACGTCACCGATATTGTCAAAACCGTGGCCGATGTCGTCAGCAGGAAAATCTTCGGTGGGGTCGAAGTCCACGCCCAACAAATCGCGAACGGTGTTCCGGTACTCGGTGCGATTCAGCCGGCGCATGGCAACGCGGCCCGGGTCCGGTTTGGCGTTGCGGTCGACTTCGGCAAAGGCGGCTTGCAGCGTGGCAACGAAGGCTTCCACATCTTCGGGCGCCGGGCGCGGTTCGCTCTCGGGCGGCATCTCGCCCGCGCGCGTCATGGCGACAATCTTTTCCCAAGTCTTGCGGTTCGGCCCTAACGAGGCGGGGTCGCGCAGGCGCTCCAAAGTCAACTCGGCCTGCGGCTCGTCGCCGCCGTGGCAACCGACGCAGTGGTTTTCTAGAAACGCCCACACCCCGCGGGCAAAATCGGGCGGCTCTGCGCCTGCCGCCGCTGCGGCGCCCCACCCTGTAATGAACAAGACCGCCAACCACGCATATTTCCGCATGAAGGAACTCCCACAGGTCCAACAACAACCGAGCGAAGTCACCTCCATGGGAAATCGTCGTGCGAGTTTCGCCCCATTGCTATGGAAATGACACGCCGGTCCTATCATATCCAACTTGATTGATGAACGCCAACAGCGGTTTGCCCCGCAGCCACCAAAAATCAACAAAGTTCACACAGAACCCCTATATTCACCGGCCATATCGCCTGCAAGCAGCAAATGAAGGCGCCCAAATGGCAAACCGCTGCTTCTGGCCGATAGGATGAACGAGCAAAACGACCGCAACGTAAGTTTGTTCGGCCACGTCCGATGGACACGACCAAAAGCGTCCGCTTTCCCGAAGAATGACGCCTGCCGGTCTAGCTACGAGCGTAGCCTTTTCTCGCTGACGCTAATCGGCCAAGTCAGCATATGGTGACGGAGGACGGCGCAGGACTTTTGGCCGGCCGTAGAGCACTACCCCGCGTTTCCTATGCGATTGGCACTTCGCAGCAAGACGCCCGATAGGTTCGCAACCGCCGCCTGCGGCTCATTCGCTATCGCGCACCCGCACGCAGCGGACATAGACAAAATTCTGGCTAGCGATGCAGTTATTGGCGCCGCCTTGAGCGTACCAATGGTACACGTAGGCGTAATCGGGCAGCCGGGTGTCGAGTTCCGAAGTCCAGTAGGAGTTCCATTCGTACGGTCCCTGACAGCAGGGCTGCGGGGTGTGCTTTGTGTTGGCAAAGGGCGCGTCGGTGGCAGGGAAGATCGACTCCAACTCTTTGCGTGTCGGCACGCGCCATTCCTCCAGGCCGCCAAGCTTCAAGTTGGCGGCGTATTGCTGCGCCTGGTCAAAGTTCAGCTTGCCCGAGGCGGCGCCGTCTTTCTGCCATAGCAGGCCTGTGGCGGTATCCTCCACATATTCACCGTGGTCGACAAAGCGACCCGACGCGGGTTTCCCGGTGCGAGACGTTTTCTGGGAAGCTTTCGCCGGCTGCTTGGGTTGACGTTCGACCATTTGCCGCAACCGCTCGTTCTCTTCACGCAACGCGCGTACTTCTTCGTTCAACCTTGCCAACTCCTTGGTCAAGGTTTCCACCGCTGCGGCCAGATGAGCTACCGTTTCGCCCTCGCTTTGCTGAGGACGCATCTTCTGAGCGAAGACAGGCGAACTCAAAAGGCCGATCGCCACGATACAAGCGGAGAGCAAGAGACGGCTATTCATACGCGTGCTCGTCATGCTGAGGGTTGAGGCGACGTTCCCAAACGTTGATTTATCTGGCGCCGCGAAGGCGACGTCCTTTGCCCGCGTTGCCTAATCCAGGTCGCCTCGTCCATTTCCGCCACAACGCCACCCTTTTTCAACCGTGGCGAGGCGATGATGGCACACTACATTAGTCACTCCGCAAGGAATTCTGTAATGTCGCCGGCGTCCGACCTGGAGCGACTTCGCGACTTCCTGAACAAGCAGTTGAATAACGGCGGTTCGGATCTTTCGCCGGAGGAAATCCTTGACTTATGGCGTACGTAACACCCGCGCCCCGCACATCTTGCAGCCAGTGTGGCTGACCTGAAGGAAGCCATAGCCGAAATGGAAGCGGGAGCGCAGGGCCGGCCTGCCAAGGACATCTCGGCGGAGCTTCGCCGCACCCTCAACCTACACGACGCATGACGCGCGTCGTCGTGGTTTTGCCGCGCGCCTAACGTCACATGCGGGAAATCGTCCATTGCTTGCCGAACGTTCAGCTTGTGGGGCGGCGCGGTGACTCGACGCTCACGACCACATGGTCGAACGGCTCCAAGAGCAAGCCGACTGTTGCGGGTTGACGCCGGAGAACGAATACGTTGCTCCCGAAGTTCATTAGGCTTTCTTCAAAACGCCTCACGGCCGAATCTACCGGGCGCTCTTTACCATCGTCAATGAAGAAGTCCGAATTCTTGCGATCCGCGGTCCAGGCCAACAGCTAACACCGCCGCAGGAACTCAGTGAATAGCTCCCGCGGAAGCTCCACATCGGTTCGCTTCACGCCGCCTCAACGATTGCGAGGTTCCTCGCTCTCGACGGCGTGGAGCGACTCAAACTCTTTGCCGTCGAGAAGGCGTATCATCGCAACGTGGCTAATCCTCCACCTTCAACTTAATCTCCTCGCTATTGCCTTTGAGTTCGGGGGCGTACATGGCAAACGCCACGGCGGGAAGGGCGCTAAACTGGCCGGGCGCTTCGGCGTAGAGGCGGTAGCTGATGCTGTGGCGACCGCGGGGCAGTTGCCGGACAAAGAAGCTCACGCGTTCATCGCGCAACTCCCTATAGGCTCCCAGTCCGTTATGGGTGTAACCGCTTTGGACTTCCACGGCCTCAAAGCCGGCGGCTTTCTTATCCTCGAAAACGATGTACTCGTAATCGTTCTTCGATTCGATTACCAGTTCGACTTCGATCAGATCGCCGCTTTGGACAGTGTCCAGGTTATTTAGCTTCACGCGGTCATAAGCTTCGACCTTCTGATCCAAGACCTGCCCGCGAGAGCCTTCCGCCTTAATGGTCTTATCTTTGGGTACGAGCTTATACACGTCGCGGTGGACTTTGATTTCCAGCCCCGCGGCAGAGATATGGTCCTCCAGCGTGAAGTTCGTCAGATAGGCGTTCCAGTAAACCGGGCCTTCGCCCTTACGGCGGATTTCCACTTGGTGGGCGCCGGTGGTCACATCTTTCCCTTTGAGGGTAAAGGTGTTGTCAAACGTAAACAGGTTATCTTTAGTGATTCTGGCCTCGTGGGCTTTGTGACCGTCCAGCCAGATTTCAACCGTCATGTCGGGCGAGAGTTCGCCCGTCGCGCGCAGGTACTCGGCGAAGGCCTCAACGCAGTAGGCGGTATCACGCGTGCTGCGCCAGTAGGTGGCGTGCTTGCGGTTGTTCAACAGGTACTTGACCAATCGCGGCGCGCGTTCGCCTTGGGGATCGGTGCGGGCAAGCAGCTTGAGGAAGAAGGCGTTGGCCTCAATTTCGCTGCCGTACCAATACCACCACCAGTCACTCTCGGGGAGCTTAAGGTAAGCGGTTTCGTTCTCCTCGTCTTGGACCAGGTACTGGTCGATGTTCCGCAGGATCATGGCGAGCTTTTCTTCATCGCCCACCTTGTGCAGCGCCAGGCCCAACAGTCCTTTGGCGTAGACCGAAATCTTGGTCCGGTCTCGGTAGAGGAAGTTGCGCATCTCTTGATTGTCGACGCCACCTTCCACCAGCACCATGTAGACCAAGGCGTCCAAGTCATCGGCGTGGGGCTTTTTGGAAATGCCCTGCGCTTCTTTCTTCTCCCAATTCTTGAGTTTTTCGACTTCTTGTTGCTGATACCGCTTGAGCCACTCCAGGCCGCGCTCCAACATGCCGGGCACAAGCGCCACGTCGTTCTCTTTGGCAATTTGCAGACCGTGAACCACAATCGCCGTGGTGTGCGGCCAGCTTCGCTCTTGCCAGCCCGAGAACCAGCCCCAGCCGCCATCTTCGTTTTGCATGTTGGCCAAAAGCTTCAACCCCTCTTTGACCATACGTTCGACTTCGGCCGGGTCGAAAACCGGGTTACGGTCGTAGCGTTGCCACTGGGCGGCTCGCTCCTGCGGGTCGCCCAACTCTTGGGCATTCAGGTTGGTGCGTTTCTCTTGGATCGCAGCCAGGTCCAAGTCCATGTCCAGCAGGACCTTCTGCGTGATGACCGTAGGCAAGAAGCGGTTGAGGGTCTGCTCGGTGCACCCGTAGGGATAGTCCACCAAGTAAGGAAGCGCATCGACCATGGCCCCGGCCAGAGTAGGCGAGTAGCGCACCACCAACGCCGATTGCTCCGGGCGGCGTTCAGCAGGAACGTTAATCGCTACGGTAGCCAAGTCTTTGTCGGGACGCACCGTGCCGGCCCACGACTCCATCTTGAGCATGCCATGCACATAGACCGGCAGCTTGCTCTCGGTAGCGTCGGATTCTTCGTCGGTCAGGGCCTTCATGCGTACGGTGGCCGTGCCTTCCTTCACTACCTTGACGCGCCAGTCGACGCGCTGCTCGCCGCCCGCGTCGATCATCACCACGCGTTCCAGATCGTCTAGCGGCTCTAGCTCATCGCCTGGCAAGTCAAGCGACACATGAACCTCTTTGGCCTTGTCCAAGTAGTTGTGAACATTGGCCGAGAGGACCACTTCGTCTTTCTCCACGAAGAACCGGGGAGCTTGCAGGCGGACGATCAGGTTCTTGCGGGTAATTACGTCAGCATCGCCCGAGCCAACGCGTGTGCCGGCGCCCATGCCCCACACGCGAATCTTCCAGGTGGTCAGGTTCTCGGGCATTGTGAGCGAGACTTCGGCCTCGCCCTGTTCGTTCGTTTCCAAGGCTGCGTTCCAGAAAGCGGTGTCGGCAAACTGGGTGCGCACGGTAACTTCGACCAGGGCGCCGCCCTGACCTGCTTCGCCAGCAGCGTTCTCCAAAGGCGCCGCACCGTCGGCCACCGCCGCTTTGTCTTGAGCGAAATAGGCATTCCCGGCGACTTGCGAT
The DNA here is from genome assembly GCA_964458385.1 of uncultured Pirellulaceae bacterium. Classification (GTDB taxonomy): domain Bacteria; phylum Planctomycetota; class Planctomycetia; order Pirellulales; family Pirellulaceae; genus JAHWKS01. The sequence continues at coordinate 618 of CAYWIS010000130.1, read as the reverse complement.
TCGGCGCGTGCAGCCATCGGAGCGCCAGCAGCCATGGGAACGGCAAGGGCCATTTCCGCCTGCATGCCGACTCCGCCGAGTCCACCGGCGCCCCCGAAACGCCGGTTGAACCGCGCTTGCCCTCGGTCTGCGTTATTGAGCTCCGTAAAGCTCGACAAATCATCGGGCAAGGTAGCTCCAAACACTCCTACATCCTGCATTGGCAGTGCGCCCGGAAGCGTTAGGTTGTAGCTCAGAATCGATAGATTCTCTTCGTGATTGGGGTTATGCCGGCGGCGCCACTTCCAATAGAACTGGCGAATGTCGCCGCTGTTGGGGCCGCCCGAAATGTACTCCACCGACTTGTCGTAGATGGCCACGGTGGTCTGGCCCTGGAACGGCTTGCCGTCCAAGTCGGTCAGCTTGATCTTGACTGTGGCTTTCTCACCCGGTTTGTAAGTCTCGGCCGAGGGCTCAAGAGCTACCTCCAGCACGCGGTTCTCGGGCGGAACCACAATCTCTTTGGTTTCGGTGTAGACCTTGGCGTTGTAGACCGTGAGCGCCTCGACAAAGAAGTTGGGCATGTCCTTCTTAACCACCTCAATCGGCACGATAGTACTCTTGCCGGTCATGTGAATG
>CAYWIS010000129.1:0-17674 GCA_964458385.1 uncultured Pirellulaceae bacterium | reverse complement strand
AAGGCAGGGTTGGCGCAACTGCTCAATACGCTAACCAGCGCCCATCGTGAAGCGTTTGGCCAAACAGATGATCTCCTTGTTGGGCTGCAACTAACGCACTCGGGCCGTTTCTGCCGTCCCGAAGGCGATCGCCTTGCGCCCCGTATTGCCTATCACCACCCGCTTCTGGACGCCAAGTTTGGGATTGATCCCCACGATGACTCGGTCGTCTGGACCGATGACGAGCTAGAGCAACTCATTGAAAACTACGTCATCGCGGCGCGACTGGCTCATGAGGTGGGCTTTCAATTTGTGGACGTCAAAGCCTGCCACGGCTATCTGTTGCATGAGTTCCTCTCCGCCCGCACGCGTCCTGGCCCGTTCGGCGGCGACCTGGAAGGCCGGATGCGTCTCTTGACCACAATTATCGAACGCATCCGGCAGGAGTGTCCTGGCCTGCTGATTGGCGTGCGATTAAGCATCTTCGACACGGTCCCGTATCAGACAAGTCGAGAAGTTGGCCGCCCGATGGAGCATGCCCATTTGCTGCCCTACCTGTTTGGGTTCGGCGTGAATCCGCATGCTCCCCACGAAGTCGACCTGACGGAACCCCTTGTCTTGCTGCAACGCCTGGCGGAGCTGGGAGTCGCCGCCGTCAACCTCTCGGGCGGCAGCCCGTACTATAATCCGCACGTCCAACGCCCAGCGATTTTTCCTCCCAGCGATGGCTATCCTCCACCGGAAGATCCGCTGGTGGGCGTCGTGCGACAAATCACCATCGCGCGACGCTGCAAAGATACTTTCCCAGACCTGCCTATGGTCGGCACGGGTTATAGCTATTTGCAAGACTATCTGCCGCACGTGGCGCAAGCTGTCGTGCGCGCCGGCTGGATTGACGCCGTAGGGTTAGGGCGAATGGTGCTGGCGTACCCGGAACTTCCCGCTCACACGCTTACTCACGGCGTCATGGAGCGTAAGCGATTGTGTCGCACGTTTAGCGATTGTACGACCGCGCCGCGTCATGGGCTAATCTCTGGTTGTTTTCCTCTTGACGCTTACTACAAATCGCTGCCGGAAGCCCAAATCGTCAAAGAAATTAAGTCCGCCGGAGCCAGTGCGGGCCGGTAATCTGGAATTGTCGGGAAGAAGACCTAGAGGGTTTGATTTTCGTGTGCGGTCTGCAATAATCGCAACTCAGGAGATCGGGGCGAATTGACATTTCGCCATACTACGCATGCCACGGTAGGCGATGAAAGAACTCGCGTGCAGTAACAGCCGCTTGGTCCTCTGGATCGCGGGTTTGGCGACCGCCACGGTATTTGCGGTCGACGTGTTCGCCCCCCTGGGCTTTGGAGCCAGCACGCTTTACATCGTGGTGATGCTCTCGCTGTTGTGGGCTTCGCCCGCCCCTCACCTGTTGACCGCGGCGTGCATCTTTACGCTTCTCACCACGGTTGACTTCTTCGTTTCTCCCAACAGCGGCGTCGGCTGGATGGCGATGCTGAACGGCGTTTACACGATCGTCGCCATATGGACGGCCATGTTTCTCTTGCTGCGCGGTCGAAAGCCCTTCCACCATTTGGAAGCGATCGTCAACCACTCCGAAGACGCCATATTAAGTAAAGATCTGGATGGGACTATTCGCACCTGGAACGGAGGCGCCGAACGATTATTCGGATACACAGCCCAGGAAGCGATTGGTAAACACATTTCTCTGATCGTCCCCAGCGACCGCTACCAGGAACCCGCAGCGTTGCTATCCAAAGTGCGGCGAGGTGAGCGCGTAGAGCATCACGAAACCGTGCGAGTGACGAAAGGCGGTCAAAAGATCGATGTCTCGCTAGCGATCTCGCCAATCTATGACGCCTGGGGGCGCGTGACCGGCGCCGCTTCCGTCGCCCGCGACATTACCGAACAGAAACGCACCCTTCGCCGCCTGCGCAGCGCCAATCAGCGCATCGCGATCATTTTGGATAGTCTTACCGAAGCGTTCTTCGTTTTTGACCGGCACTGGCGATGTTCGTACCTGAATCGGGCGGCGGCCGAAATGTTTGGCAAACCACCCGAGGCGCTGCGAACCCGTCCGGTGTGGGAGCTATTTCCCGACACGGAAACCACCGAGTTCGAAAAAGAGTTCCGGCGAGCCGTATCGGAAAGTAAAACGGTTCGCTTGGAGGCGTATTTGCCCAACTTGGAAAAGTGGTTCGACTGCCGGTGCTATCCGTCGGAAGAAGGCCTTTCGGTTTTCTTTACCGACATGACCGAGCGGAAGGTGGCGGAAGCCGCGCTCGCTCAAAGCGAGTCGCGGTATCGGGCTCTTACACGGGCCCTCACGTCGTTCGTATGGCGGGCGGACGCCGAAGGGCGTTACCTCACGCCTCAAGAGGAATGGGAACGTTACACGGGGCAGCGTTGGGAGAAACACCGCGATTACGGCTGGACTGCGGCGGTGCATCCCGACGACTTGGACTATGTGCTTAGCATGTGGCGACGGGCGCAGGCGGAAGGCACCGTATACCACGTAGAAGGACGCCTTTGGAACGCTCCTAGCGCCAGTTATCGGTATTGCGTCGCCCGCGCTGTTCCTCAGCGGGACGAGTCGGGACGGATCGTTGAATGGATCGGCACCGTTACCGATATCGATGACCGCCGACGCGCGGAACGCGCCGTGCGCGAAAGCCGCGAACAGTTCCGCCTCCTTCTGGAATGTCTGGGCGAAGGAATCTACGGAATTGACTGCGAGGGGCGGTGCACGTTTATCAACCGCGCGGCGTCGGAAATGCTGGGCTACGGCGCCGACGAGGTGCTGGGGAAGAACATGCACGAGTTAGTCCAGTTCCGCAAGGCCGATGGCTCGCCGTATCCCGCTGACGAATGCCCCATCATCCGCGCCATTCGCGAGGGAACTCCCCGCCGTCGCGACGATGAGGTGTTATGGAGGCGAGACGGAACCCCGGTCCCTGTGGAATACTCCGCGTACCCCATTTTCGACGGCGAAACGATTACGGGAGCGGTCGTAGCGTTCACCGACATCACCCAGCGTAAACGCTCCGAAGCCGCCATTCGCTTACTCACCGAAGGGCTGGAGCGCAAGGTCGCGCAGCGGACCGCAAGTCTGCAAGAGGCGCTGCAGGAGTTGGAATCATTCTCTTACTCGGTATCTCATGATCTGCGGGCGCCTCTTCGTCACATCAATGGATTCGCCGAATTGCTAAAGAAAAAGGCGGCGGAGCATCTAGACGAAACAGGGCAACGCTATGCGGAAACGATCGCAACCGCCGCCCGCCGCGCTGGTGAAATGGTTGACCAATTGCTTGCCTTCTCACGATTAGGGCGGGCCGCGCTGCGGAAGAAGCGAGTCTGCATGAATGAGGTCTTGGAGGAGGCGCGCCAAGACCTGTGCGAAGAAGCGCGGGGAAGAATCATCGAATGGCGCATCGGCAAGCTCCCCGACGTGGAATGCGATCGTTCGCTCGTTCGCTTGGTCTGGCAAAATCTGTTGTCCAACGCAGTCAAGTACACAGCCACGCGCGAGCGTGCGCGGATCGAGGTCGGCGCGCAATACGAAGGCGACGAAGTCCGGTACTATGTTCGCGACAATGGCGTCGGCTTTGATATGAAGTTCGCGGACAAGCTATTCGGCGTATTCCAACGTTTGCACCGTGACGAAGAGTTCCCAGGAAACGGCATCGGCCTGGCGAATGTCAAACGAATTATCGGGCGTCACGGCGGACGTATCTGGGCCCACAGTGAAATCGATCGCGGATCGGAGTTCTCGTTTACTTTGCCCTGCAAACGGCGATCGGCCGACGACGAGCCGGAAACCTCGCTGCTCGTCGAGGACCATGACGAAGTCGGCGAAGCTCCCTGCGTCCAAGGCGAACTGCAAGGCTCCCGGCCATGAACGACGTAATTGCGCCCATCTTATTGGTGGAGGATGATTTAAATGATATCGAACTTGCGCTTGCGGCATTTGACGAACTTCACCTGGATTGTGAAGTAATCGTCGCTCGGGACGGCCAAGAGGCGCTGGATTTCCTGTTTCGAGAGGGACGCTTTTCGCTTCGCGCGGGTGGTTGTCCCGCCCTGGTGTTGCTTGACGTGAAACTTCCCAAGATTAACGGCCTCCAGGTGCTGCGGCAGGTCAAATCGCATCCGCTGCTACGGCGCATTCCTGTCGTTATGCTGACCTCATCGCGCGAGGAGCGTGATCTTATCGAAAGTTACGATCTTGGCGCCAACGCCTACGTGGTCAAACCCGTTGGATTTGAAGACTTCACACGCACGTTGCATTTGACGTGCAAATTTTGGATGACCATCAACCAACGCCCTGTCGAGCACCGCATCTGTTCGCCGTAAGTTGGTCCCAGTTCCCTTCCCTTGCACCTTGAGTCGGCATCTCCGACGCACTTCGCTTTCGCTGTAGGAACACAGAAGGCGCGTATGCACATCCTACTTATCGAAGATGATCCCCTCGACGCGGAGCTTATCCATGAGCGGCTCCGAGAAGAGTGGCCGGATTGCCAGCTCACGCAAATTCAAACGCGCGAGGAACTCCTTAATTCGCTTGAAGGCGAAACGCACTTCGATGCGATTCTGGCCGATTACTCACTCCCGCAGTTCGACGGGCTGGAAGCCCTGCAAACCGCCCGCCGCCTTCGCCCTGACGTACCGTTCATTTTCGTCTCTGGGGCGATTGGCGAAGACCGGGCAATTGAATCGCAAAAACTGGGCGCCACAGATTACGTGCTTAAGCACCGTTTGGATCGCCTAAGTGTTGCGTTGCGACGCGCAATCGACGAAGTCCAAGAACGGCTCGCACGCAAGCGAGCGCAGTTCTCGCTGAAGCAAAGTGAAGAACGATTTCGTCTGCTGGTCGAAAACGTTCAAGACCACGCCATCTTGCAATTGGATGAGCAAGGGCGCGTGGCGGGATGGAACAAGGGCGCCGAACGCCTTCTCGGTTACACCGAAGAAGAAATTCTGGGCAAGCACTTTTCTTGCTTCTTTACTCCCGAGGATCGCAGTAAGAACTTGCCCGAAGCGCAATTGCAACTGGCTCGCGAGATGGGCCACGCCGAGAACGACAATTGGCTTGTGCGCAAAGACGGTGCGCGATTTTGGGCGAGCGGCGTCACCACGGCCCTTCGCGACGAGAATCAGGGCTTGCACGGCTATGCGAAGATCCTTCGCGATTTGACTGAGCGCAAGCAGTTAACCGAGGCGCTGCGGCAACGGGCGGAAGAACTTTCCGAAACAGACCGCCGCAAGGATGAGTTCCTGGCAATGCTTGCGCACGAGCTACGCAATCCGCTCGCTCCTATTCTTAGTTCACTTGAACTCCTGGTGCGCAACGGCATGGACAATCCCAAACTAGACGCGGCCGTCAAGACCGCCGTACGTCAGGTGCGGCATATGGCGCGGCTCCTGGATGACCTACTCGATGTGTCGCGCATCACGCGAGGCATCATTACGCTGCAAAAAGAGCGGACTGACCTAAAGACGATCATCCATCAGGCGTTGGAAACCAGTCGTCCACGGCTGGATGCCCGAAAACACCGGCTCACGGTTTCTCTTACCCCCGAGTCGTTGCCAATCGAAGCCGATGTCGATCGGTTGGAGCAAGTCTTAGTCAACCTCTTAAACAACGCCGCCAAATACACTCCCATGGGCGGGCAAGTCTGGGTTAGCGCCGACCGCGAGGACAATGCCTCGACCGACGATCCCTCTGTCCCAGCAAGACCTTGCGCCGTGGTACGGGTGCGCGACAACGGAATCGGCATAGCCCCGGAGATGTTATCCAAAATCTGGGATGTCTTCACGCAATCAGAACGTGGGCTTGACCGTTCCGAAGGCGGGCTGGGAGTCGGCTTGACGTTGGTGAAACGACTGGTGGAGATGCATGACGGAACGGTCGAGGCCCAGAGCGCCGGCCGCAACCAAGGAGTTGAATTTGTCCTGCGTTTTCCTCTGATCGCCTCAGCGGTCGCCGACGATCAATCCAGCTTGTTGGTCGATGCTGACGGCCACCGGCTTGATCAATTGGCCAGCGCCTTAGAAGCCACATCGGCGCCGCCGAAAGGCAAAACGATCCTCCTTGTTGACGACAATATCGATGCCGCGCGCATGCTTGCGGCGCTCTTGGATTTGGATGGGCATCGCGTGCATATGGTCCATCATGGCGACGAGGCGCTTCCCGCCGCGTGTCGTATTCGGCCAGACGCAGTTCTCTTGGATATCGGCCTGCCGGGGCTCAATGGCTATGAGATTGCCCGGCGCTTGCGCAAAGAGCCTTGGAGCGAAAACCTGATGATCATCGCCATCACAGGCTACGCGATGAAGGAAGATATTCACAAGGCCCGTCTCGCCGGCTTCGATCACCATCTGACCAAGCCCGTGAACGTTGACGCGCTAGAGACAATCCTTGCGCAAGAACGGCAAACCGTCGTCACGTGAATTCCGTCAGTCGCCTTTCGTTTGCCTGTCGTTGCCGTTCACCCGTTGCACGAGCGCAAAGCGGCGCAGCGTGCCATCGTTCGCTCGCCTAACTCGCCGCGCTCGCCCGCGAATGAGGCGTCCTACGGTGCGACGCAGTATAGATACCGATTTGAGCGTAGGAACAACTCACCGTTGCTAACCGCGGGGCTTCCGTTGAAGTCCGATGTGTCCGACGCAAACCGATTTTGCGCTAGTTGCCGAAACTCGGGCCCAACGGCAAGCACAAACGTTCCCGCCGTACGACTCACAGCATAAAGGCGATCTCCGGCCAATACGATTGAAGCGTAAAAATTCGCACGTCCCCCTTCGCTCCGCAGGCGTTCCTCGTAAAGAGTCTTCCCCGACACAGCATCCACACAATACGCAATGCCTCGATCGTTGACCCAATACAAACGTCGCGCATGCACGACAGGCGACGGCACATACGACGAGCCGTTATTCGTCCAAATGCGGTGCGATTCGGTTACATCTCCCTTGCCTCCTAGACGCACCGCCGCCGAGCGCCCTTGTCGTCCACCCACGGCGAACGCCACGCCATTTTCAAACACGGCGCTTGTGCAAACGGGTTGTGGCATATCGGCCGCCGCAAACCACCGCAATTTTCCGTTCTGAGGATTGAGGCCCCAAACTTCGTCCGGCGTCAGTAGCACCATTTCCTTTTGACCGTCCGCCAGGGCCCCGATCATAGGCGTGCTCCAAGAATTCTGAGCGCCGCTGGCTTCGGCCTTCCAAACCACTTCGCCCGTTGTCTTATTAAGAGCAAAGATGGCCTCGCTTTCGGCCGCCGCGTTAACGATTACCGTATCCTCATAAAGAATGGGGCTTGATGCGGATCCCCATTCGCGCGGATCGGATCCTGTTCCCACACTCGTTTGCCAAAGGCGACGCCCATCGAAATCGTAGGCCAAGACCCCTGATTTACCAAAGAAAACGTAAATGCGCTCACCGTCGGTGATCGGGGTGCTCGAAGCGTACCCATGTTCGCTAATGAAGCCTTGATAGGGGTCTTCGGGCAGAACCGCGTCCACCGTTGCTTGCCACAAAATTTTTCCCGTGGCGCGATCAAGGCACAGCAAATGTCGTTTCAAATCCTCGGGAGCCCCGCTTCCCCGTTCGACGCCGTATCCGGTGTAACACGTGACGAACACGCGATCGCCCCACACGATGGGACTTGAAGATCCAGGCCCCGGCAACGGCGTTTTCCAACGTAGGTTTTCGCTTTCGCTCCAGGTCGTCGGCGCCGAGTCGGAGCTGATTCCTGCTCCGCCAGGACCGCGAAACTGCGGCCAATCGCCAGCGATCGTTGGGCTTGCCAGGCTAACCAGTAATACACCAAGGAAACAAGCGCGAACGTTCATAGGTTGCCTTTGGGTGAGTTGTACTACATTCGCCAACGCTTACATGCGCCCACGTTCCTCACATAGCCGCCTCCCGCTTCGCTTTCAACCATTAGCGCACATACGGCGTCGATCCTATCGGTAGGTAGCCCCTGAGCCTCCCGACTTGGCGTCACCACCGATTATAGCGCGAACGCCGCCTACGTGGGAAACAACGCTCCCGCTTTCCTTCCCCAGGAAACCTCGTCTTGGGTCGCGGGAGCAACCAGCGGCGACTATATTATGCCCGAATTTGGCGAGCCTGTTATCGGGAGCGAACTATGACACCCGCGTATTTATTTACCGTGCTGGCAATCGGCGTGGCGATTGTAATCGGGGGTGTACTGCTCTTTCGCCTTCACGCTTTCCTGGCTTTGATTCTTGCGGCGCTGACGGTTGCCGTGCTCACGCCGCCAGCCGCCATTGAGCGCACCCAGGCGCTCGCCAAAGGCGCCCGCGTTGACGATGTGGACGTTGAGAAAGGCACGATCACGTTGGCCAAAGGCGGCGCGTGGAAATTCTCTGAAAACATCGTGTACCTGGCATTGCGTACGCCTCCTGTTGGCGAAAACTTTGAAGAGGTCGGCGCACTTCGGCTTACGTCACTCGTCTCGGCCGACGCAACAAGCGAAACGCTGGCCGTTATGGCCGAGAATCACACGGAACTCGCTGCGATTCGCAAGGGCGACCTTGTCATTGCGGCGGCTGATCGCCAAGCAGCGGCCGCCGCAGCACGTCGGCCGCTTGGAGCGCGGGTAGCGCAAGATTTCGGCGCTACGTGCGGACAAATTGCGATCCTCATCGTCATGGCGTCGATTATCGGCAAATGCTTACTCGACAGCGGGGCAGCAGATCGGATCGTCCGTTCCGCGCTGAAACTTGTCGGCGAGCGGGGCGCGCCGGCCGCGTTCGCCGGCAGCGGCTTCCTCTTGGGGATCCCCGTATTCTTCGACACGGTGTTCTACCTCATGATCCCGCTGGGAAAGGCTATGCGGCTAAGAACAGGGCGCAACTACTTGCTTTACGTTCTGGCGATTATGTGCGGCGGCACCATGTCGCATTCGCTTGTCCCTCCCACGCCCGGCCCCTTATTCGTCGCAGAAGCCATGGAGATCGACCTGGGCCTGATGATCCTTACTGGCTGTTGTGTGGGCCTGTTTTCAAGCGTCGCAGGTTTTTCCTTTGCCGCTATGTTGAACCGTTATTGGGACCTGCCGCTTCGCGACTCCGCCGATATGACGCTTGCAGATCTGGAAACGTTGGCGACTCGCGACTTACGCGAACTGCCGTCGCTTTGGATTTCCTTGGCGCCCATTCTTCTTCCGGTGGTGCTAATCGCAGGCGAAACGATCATCGATACAGGCCTCGACGCCGGAACGGTTGTCATCTCGCGCGAGGGAGCGTGGCTAGAAGTTCGTCGGCCCGATGGACGCACGGAAATCGCCCTATCGGAGCAGGCCCGAGCGATCGCTGCGACCCTCGGCGATAAGAACGTGGCGCTCGTCCTTTCGGCGATCATTGCCATTTTAACGCTCGTGGTGAAGACTCGTCCCTCGAAGGAACAATTCGCCACGGCAATGCAGAGCGCGGTCGCCAGTGCGGGCTCCATTATCTTAATTACCGCCGCTGGCGGCGCGTTTGGTGGAGCGTTAAAGCAAACCGGCGTGGCTGAACTCATCGGGCGGCCGGAGTCCACGTCCTCGGTCGTCTACTTGTTATTAGGCTTCGCCATCACGGCCGCTATTCGCACCGCACAGGGGTCTGCGACGGTGGCCATGCTCACCTCCGTGGGGATATTGGCGCCGTTGGCCGCTTCGGGCCAACTTAGCTTCCATCCGGTGTACCTTGCGATGGCCATTGGATGTGGCTCAAAGCCGGTTTCCTGGATGAACGACAGCGGGTTCTGGGTGATTTGCAAGATGAGCGGCATGACCGAGATGGAAGGTCTCAAGTCGGTCACTCCGCTCAGCCTCGTGATGGGTCTCGCAGGATTAGCCGCAACCGTAGCGGGAGCGATACTCTTTCCGATGGTCTAACAAACAACAATCGTGGCCGTAAGAACGACCGTGTAAAGCGGTCTCAGAATTTCGCTGTCGGGTCGAACTACGTTGCCGCACCTACCCCAACCCAATGGGCGAAGCGCGCCAGGCGTGGTCTAATAGAAGAACTATGACTTTTGTTCTACACGATTTGAAGCGCCCGCCAGTTCAAGTCGTTCTTTCACGATGGCCATGTGACGGCGACGAGTGGATTCATCCCGACGATCGCCACTTGGCTAACCGCCTACTTCCCAGCGATCGTGTCTTCCGCTGTGAAGACGTTGAGGGGCCCTACAATGTACTAACCTACGGCGACCGCATATTACGAATTGAACCCGTTTTATGGCTGGAGGTCCCCGACGAAGGCCTGCGGGTGGGAGATCAGGTTGAGGTTCTCTCGCGAATGGGCCGGAACTGGCCGCGAATCGGATTCATCCGTGAGGTTCTTTGGCAAGACTCCCAGCGCCGCATCGTTTACCAGATACGCGAACGCCATCGAGACCTGCTAACTTTCTACGCGGCGGAGGATTTGCGCCGCGTAGAATACTTTGACCGCTCGGATCGTTGGATGTATCAAGCGTGACACATCGGTTAAGACCAAATGGCAGGCATGCCAAGCTGTCATCCTGCGACCGCCGAAACGTCAGTACCATCCAAAGTAGAAGCCAGGTCCGCGGTACGAAAAGGAGTACGGACGGTAATAATAACCGTAGGGGCGATAGTAGTAGTACCTGCCATAGTACGGTCGGTAGGAGTAATACTGATACGGGTAGGTTCGGTAGTAATACGGGCGAACGTACCCGCCGTAGCCCCGTGAATAGTACCGCCCATATTGGGCATCGGCGGTATCGGGCATAGCTAACAGCCCCGTCGCCATTGCGCCGACCAAGAACAATGCTTTCATCCAACGTGACACGACTTGTCTCCTTATGGTGATGGGCGGTCGTTTGCGGATCGGGCGCTGGGTTTGCCCCCGGTGGACAAGCCCCACGGAATTTCGAAGCAGCTCCGATTCGCCTTGGACCACCACTTGTTCCCCCAGATCAAGCGGCTCTCCGCTACCTAGGCCCTCGTATAAGGGCGCCGGTGCAGTTGGTGGAGTGACCAAGTGGGGCTGGTTCGCTGCGCCCTACCAACCGCTCCCCCAACCGTGCGGATGCGGCATGAACGCTCGGATCACCCGCGCCTGCGGATGCCGGGGCCAATTCCTGCAAGTTGCAAGTGGTGGACCATTCCCGGTCAAACCAGGTTCCGCGCACCTTTGTCATTGTGCAAAGCGGGGGGATTTAGGATACTCACACCAACGGAATGTTCCATTTTTCACAATTGAGCACTAATGTCTGTCGTTCAAACGCCCACCAAACACCAAGGTCTTTTGGAAGACCTGCTTGCTCAACGAATTCTGATTCTCGATGGCGCCATGGGCACCATGGTGCAGGCTCTGCGTCTGGATGATCGTGCAAAACGTGGTGAGCGGTTCGCAGACCATCCGGCGGATCTTTCCAACTTCACCGACATCTTGTGCCTCACCCAGCCTGACGCGATTACCGCCATTCATCGCAAATACCTGGAGGCCGGCGCCGACATTGTTGAGACAAATACGTTTGGCGCAAGCGTGGTGGGCGTGCAAGAGTTCCAATTCTCTACCGATCTAGTGCGAGAAATTAACTTCGCCGCGGTCGAATGCGCCCGCCGCGCTGTTGAGGAGTTCAACGAAAGAACGCCCGATAAGCCTCGGTTTGTAGCGGGATCGATCGGCCCCACCACCAAGCAGATGGCCATCTCCACGAGTACCGAGTCGGCGGCAGTCCGTAGCATCACCTTCGACGAGATGGCCGAATCGTATTACCAGCAGGTGGCCGCCCTCGTGGAAGCCGGCGTGGACCTACTCCTTCCCGAAACCGCCATCGACACGCTGAATCTGAAAGCGTGCCTGTTTGCGATCTCGCGGTACTTTGAGGAGTCAGGAGTGCGGGTGCCCGTCGTCGTGTCGGCTTGCTTTAACGAGGCCGGAGTCACGTTTGTTTCCAGCCAGACGGTGGAGGCCTTCTGGACCTCCATTTCGCATTTCCCGGTCCTCGCCGTGGGAATGAACTGCGCGCTGGGACCACAAACCATGCGTCCGCACCTGGAAGAACTGGCGCGCGTGTCGAACGCCTTTATTAGCTGCTACCCCAATGCGGGCCTGCCGAACGAAATGGGCCAATATGACCTGGGGCCAGCGCAGATGGCGCGCTACATGCGTGAGTTCGCCGATAACGGTTGGCTTAATATTGCCGGCGGTTGCTGCGGCACGACGCCCGACCACATTCGCGCGATTGCCGAGGCTCTTCAAGACGCCCCTGCACACCGCAAGACCGAGCAACCCATTTACACCCGGTTGAGCGGCATGCAGCCGCTCGTGCTGCGCCCCGACACCAACTTCATTATGGTGGGCGAACGCACGAACGTCACGGGCTCCAAACGATTTGCACGACTGATCCGCGAGGGCAAATTCGAAGAGGCCGTCGAAGTCGCCCGCGAGCAAGTCGAAAACGGCGCCAGCATCATCGACATCAACATGGACGACGCGTTGCTCGACGGCGTCCAGGCGATGACGACCTTCTTGAACCTCATCGCCGGCGAGACCGACATCGCGCGCGTCCCCGTAATGATTGACAGCTCCAAATGGGAGATACTCGAAGCGGGGCTAAAGTGCGTTCAAGGCAAGGCCATCGTTAATTCGATTAGCCTGAAAGACGGCGAAGAAGAATTCTTGCGCCGGGCGCGACTTATCCGCCGCTACGGCGCTGCCGTGGTGGTCATGGCGTTCGATGAGAACGGGCAGGCAGTCGAGATCGAAGATAAGGTGCGCATCTGCAAGCGAAGTTATGAGCTTCTAACGCGCGAAGCAGGGTTTCCGCCCGAGGACATTATCTTCGACCCCAATATTCTGACCGTCGCCACGGGAATTTCCGAGCACGATAACTACGCCATCAACTTCATTGAGGCGGTTCGGATCATCAAGCGAGAGTGCCCAGGAGCGAAGGTCTCGGGAGGGGTCAGCAATATCTCCTTCTCCTTCCGCGGCAACGATGTCGTCCGCGAGGCGATGCACGCGGCTTTTCTCTACCACGCGATCAAAGCCGGCATGGATATGGGGATCGTCAACGCCGGGCAACTGGCGGTGTACGAAGAGATTCCCCCCGATCTGCTTGAGCGCGTTGAAGACGTGCTATTTAATCGCCGCCCCGACGCCACCGAGCGGCTCGTCGAGTTTGCCGAAACCGTTAAGGCTCAAGGCTCCAAAACCTCAAACGAAGACGCCGCATGGCGCCAAGAGCCGGTCGAGGACCGTATTGCCCATGCGCTCGTCAAAGGCATTGACAAATACATTATTGAGGACGTGGAAGAAGCCCGGCAGAAGTACCCTCGCTGCTTGGACATCATCGAAGGCCCCATGATGAAAGGCATGAACATCGTCGGCGACCTATTCGCCGAGGGGAAGATGTTCCTGCCGCAGGTGGTGAAGAGCGCCCGGGTTATGAAGAAGGCCGTGGCGTACCTGCAGCCGTTCATGGAGCGGGAAAAGATTGCCGCGGGAGTGAGCGACGCCCCCGCACGTGGCCGCGTTTTGCTCGCCACGGTCAAAGGCGACGTTCACGACATTGGCAAGAACATTGTCGGCGTTGTGCTGGGGTGCAATAACTACGAGGTGATCGATCTGGGCGTTATGGTCCCGGCCGAAAAAATCCTAGACACGGCGATTGAAAAGAACGTCGATATGATCGGCCTTTCGGGCCTGATTACTCCGAGCCTGGACGAAATGGTGCACGTGGCGAAGGAAATGGAGCGCCGGCAATTTCGTTTGCCGCTGCTGATCGGCGGAGCCACCACCAGCGCCAAGCATACGGCCGTCAAGATTGCGCCGCGATACCAGCAGCCGACGATCCATGTGCCGGACGCTTCCCGCTGTGTCGGTGTCGTCGACCGTTTGCAAAGCGCTGAATTGCGTGCGGCGTTCCTGGAAGAGAATCGACGCCTACAACAACAACTCGCCGAGTCGTACCACAAGCGTCAGCAAGTCAAGCTTGTACCCTACCACGAAGCCAAGGCTCGGAGGTTCCAGATTGACTGGGCGACAACGACGATCGACAAACCCGATTTCCTGGGAGTGCGCGTTTACGAAGACTACCCCTTGGAGGAGATTCGAAAGTATATCGACTGGTCGCCGTTCTTCCTGTCGTGGGAGTTGAAAGGAAAATATCCCAGGATCTTTGAAGACGAAAAGGTCGGCGAAACGGCCCGCAAGCTATTTGATGACGCTTGCCGGCTACTTGATCGCATCATTGCCGAACGTCGCCTCACGGCGAAGGCGGCTTACGGGTTCTGGCCCGCAGCGTCCGACGGCGACGATCTGGTCTTGTTTACCGACGACTCCCGCACCCAGAAGTTAACTCGCCTGCATACGTTGCGGCAGCAGTGGGAGCGGCACGGCCAGAAGGACTTCCGCGCCCTAGCCGATTACGTAGCTCCTTTGGATTCAGGACGTGAAGACTATCTTGGCGCCTTTATCGTCACCGCCGGCCACGGTTGCGACGCCCTTGTAAAAGAGTACGAAGCACAACACGACGATTACAACGCCATCATGGTCAAATCGCTGGCCGATCGTCTTGCCGAGGCGTTCGCCGAACTGTTGCATCAAGAAGCGCGCCGCCACTGGGGTTATGGCCGCGAGGAAAACTTGACCAATGAAGAACTGATTGCCGAAAAATATCGCGGCATCCGCCCTGCGCCAGGCTATCCATCGCAACCGGATCATACCGAGAAGCGCATTCTGTTTGATTTACTCCAGGCGGAGCAAAACACAGGCGTCACGTTGACCGACCACTACGCCATGTGGCCTGCCGCCAGTGTATGCGGCTTGTACTTTGCCCATCCCGAGGCCCGCTACTTCGCGGTCGATCGCATCACGCGCGACCAGGTCGAAGACTACGCCCGCCGCAAAGGAGCGCCGCTGGCCGAAGTTGAACGCTGGCTGGCTCCGAACCTGGGTTACGAGCCGGAGTAAGAAAATCCATGCCTATAGACATTGCCGTTGTACCGGTCGCCGGCCGGGGAACCCGTCTGCTCCCGGCCACCAAAAGCCAACCGAAGGAAATGTTGCCGGTTGGCCGTAAGCCGGTCGTACAGTACGTCGTCGAGGAGTTGGCGAAATCCGAAATTCGCCGCCTCCTGTTTATCACCGACTCACGCAAAACGCAGATCGAAAACCACTTTGACGAGGATGGCGAGCTGATCGAGTTCCTCCGCCGCTCGGGCAAGGAAGAGCATTTGGCCGACTTGGAATTTGAGCGGCAAGAAATGGAGTACTTTTACACCCGGCAGCGCCGCCAGCTAGGCCTTGGGCATGCTGTGTTGTGCGCCAAGCCGTTGATTGGCGACCAATCGTTTGTGGTCGCCTTGGGAGACTCCATCATTGGATTGCACGCGGAATCGGACATCGTGCGGCGAATGGTGCGGCACTTTGAGGAAACCGGCGCCGACGCCGTGGTCGCCTTCGAAGAGGTTCCCCGTCGCGACGTCGTCCAATATGGCATCGCCCAAACCCCCACGCCCGACGCCGACGTGTTCATTCTGACCGATGTGATTGAAAAGCCGTCGGTCGCCGAGGCGCCCAGCACCTTAGCGGTTGCAGCCCGGTACGTGTTTAGCCCAGCGATCTTCGACTATCTGGAACAAACGCCGCCCGGAAAAGGCGGTGAGATCCAACTCACGGACGCCATACGCCTGATGCTCCAAGACGGCCGCAAAGGCTATGGCATGCGGCTCCCTCCCGGCGAGCGGCGCTTTGATATCGGAAATTTCGACAGCTACTTTCGGACGTTCTTTGAGTTCGCCCTCTCGGATCCGAAATACGGTCCGGCGCTCAAAGAGTACGTACGACACTTGCTCGACTAGCCGGCAATGCGGCGCCGGCTGCAATTCCCTTTTTCCGCCAGCATTCGTCAAGGCCGTCGATACGCATGGAACTCATCAAGACGCGGGCATACGCGCGAGCTGGTCTGGTGGGCAACCCCAGCGATGGCTACTTCGGCAAAACGTTGTCGATGATTGTGCGCAACTTTTGGGCCGAGCTGGTGCTCTACCCCTGGGAAGATGTCGAAATTGTCATCACCCAACACGATGAGTATCGGTTCGCTTCGGTTCGCCACCTGGCGTCCGATGTGCGTCTCCATGGTTACTACGGCGGATTGCGTCTGATTAAGGCGACCATTAAGAAGTTCGTCGATTACTGCGAAGGGCGGCATCACCTTCACGATCGCAACTTCTCGATTCGCTACAGCACCAACATTCCCCGCCAAGTCGGATTGGCTGGCTCCAGTGCAATTATTGTTGCAACGTTGCGGGCGCTAATGCAGTTCTATGATGTCAGCATTCCGCTGCCCATCTTGCCTTCGTTAGCCCTCAGTGTTGAGACGGAAGAACTTGGAATCTCGGGAGGCCTTCAGGATCGGGCAATCCAGTTCTATGAGGGGCTCCTGTTCATGGACTTCAACGCTGCGCAAATGGAGGCCAGCCGCGCGGCGACAGGGTACGCCCACGGCCTCTATGAGCCATTGGATCCTCAATTGCTGCCGCCCGTCTATATTGCTTACAAATCCGAGGCGGGTGAACCCACCGAGGTATTTCACAACAACCTCCGCGCCCGGTTCGACCAAGGCGAAGAAGCGGTCGTACAGGCCATGCGTCACTTCGCCGAACTGGCTCAAGAAGCGCGTAACGCCCTTGTTGCGGGTAAACCCGAACGGCTTGACGCGCTGATCAACGAAAACTTCGACACCCGTCGGAGAATTTGCCGCCTGCCAAGCGAGCAAATCAGAATGGTGGAAGAAGCCCGCCGCGCTGGCGCCAGCGCTAAGTTCGCCGGAAGCGGAGGGGCCATCGTCGGAGTTTATCACGACGACGCAACTCTCGCTCGCCTCAAAGAAAACATGCAGGCCATGGGGTGCACGCTGTTGCTTCCCCAGATCCTTCCGAACGAGCAAGGTTCATCCGGAGCCTAAGACGGATGAACCTGATTCCATGGCTCGCCCTATGAGCGTGCTGCAACCTGAAGGGAGGTAGCCTTTCCCTTGCTAACTTGCACCCAGCGCCAACTGCCCAATAACTACCGAGGCGTTGTGCCCGCCAAAGCCAAAGCTATTGCTCATCGCTGCTCGTATACGCCGCTCGCGAGGCTGCTTCGGCGTATAGTCGAGATCGCAGGCCGGATCGGGCGTATCCAGGTTGATCGTCGGAGGAATGACCGAACGTTCTAACGCCTTAACGGTAACGACCAATTCGATTCCCCCGCTGGCGCCCAGTGAATGTCCTAATTGGCTCTTGGTGCTGGAAATGCTTACCTTGTAAGCGTAATCGCCAAAAACATTCTTGATGGCCTGCGTCTCGGCCTTATCGCCCAGAGGAGTGCCCGTGCCGTGGGCATTGATATAGTCGATCGTGTCGGGCGACAACTTCGCATCTTTAAGCGCCTTCGCCATAGCACGGGCGGCGCCAGCGCCCTGCTCATCGGGCTGCGTAATGTGCCCCGCGTCGCAAGTGGCGCCATAGCCGAGCACTTCGCAATAGATGCGCGCCCCGCGTGCTTTGGCGTGCTCCAGCTCCTCCAGAACAAGGATTCCGGCGCCTTCAGCTAAGACGAATCCTTCACGGTCGAGATCAAAGGGCCGGCTGGCCTTTGTCGGATCATCGGATCGCTCGGAAAGCGCCCGCATATTAGCAAAGGCGCTCATGCCCATA
>CAYWIS010000128.1:0-17720 GCA_964458385.1 uncultured Pirellulaceae bacterium | reverse complement strand
GGCCAAGCCCAAGGTTGTGGGCATCGTCATGGCGGAAACGTCGACCGGCGCCTGGCAGCCCCTTGAAGAGATTTCTAATCTCGTCCACGACTCTGGCGCGCTGCTTCTGGTCGATGCGGTCACGTCGCTAGGCGGCGTGGCTGTCGAGACAGACGCCTGGAACATTGACGCCATTTACTCTGGATCCCAGAAATGTTTGAGCTGTCCGCCGGGGCTAGCGCCCGTATCCTTCAGCCCGCGCGCCGTCGAAGTGGTGATGAATCGTCGCCGCAAGGTGCAAAGCTGGTATCTGGATATCACGATGCTGGCCGCCTACTGGGGCGGTGAACGCGTCTACCACCACACCGCGCCAATCAACATGTCGTATGCGCTCTACGAAGCGTTGCGATTGATCCACGAAGAAGGGTTGGACGCGTGCTTCGCGCGGCACATGTTGAATCACCGCGCATTAAAGGCCGGGCTTTCGGCGCTTGGCATCGAGTACACCGCGCGTGAAGGACACCAATTACCCATGCTTAATGCGGTGCGGATTCCGCCTGGGATCGATGATGTCCAAACGCGCAAGGCGCTCCTGAACCGATTTGGCATCGAAATTGGCGGCGGGCTTGGCGAATTCAAGGGTAAAGTCTGGCGGATTGGCCTTATGGGTCACACAGCCCGCCCCAAGAATGTGCTTTTATTTTTGGCGGCTTTGGAATCGCTGTTAGCAGAACAAGGATATTCTTTCGAGCATGGCGCCAGTATTGCGGCAGCTAATGAGGTATACGCCTTGGCCAGGAACTCAGCATCCTGAACTCGCCGGCTCCAACAGACATCAAGTCCCACCGATGATTCAAAGGTATGCCGCCTTGTGGGGTGTTTACGGCCGCGCTACGATTAATCTGGTCAAAGTCCGTTCGGCCCGTTCCCTTTTGCAGGACTGGATGTCGACCCATGCTCGTGCTGACGCGCAAACTTGGCGAGACGATTCAGATTGGCGATGACATCGCCGTCACCGTGGTGCGCGTGACGCCCACCGAAGTCCGGTTGGGCATTGAAGCGCCGCCCGGTTCAATCATTTATCGCACCGAGTTAGGCGCCGAAGGCCGCGTCCGAGAGCCAGCCGATCCAAACGACGGACAGCCGTCCTCGTAACTCGAACCCATTGGCTTTCTCGACGCTCAACGCGGAAGGACCCGCATATCTTCGGCGGAGCGCAGATCAATCTCCACCGGCTTGGCGCCCGCGTCAAATGGCCGATGCTGCTGGACGTACTCCAGCAGCTTCGAAACTTTTGTCTGAGCTTCGGCCAGTGATTTCGGCTGGTCTTCAGGCGCCGCTCCCCAAATCACTTGGCTTCCATTGCGCGCCGTCAAGTGAAAGACGGGAACACCACCGGCCGTCGCACCGGGGGCCGGAGCAATTTTGAACAGGCCACAAGCCTCCCATGCGTCGCCAAATAGGGCCGCGATTTGCGCCGCGGCCGTCACTACGGGATCGCCCCAAGTTGCTCCAACGGCCCCTTGTGGTAGCGAATCGCCCGCGACGATTACCGGGAACTTCAACGCTTCCGAAATAAGTTGTCCCTGTTCGTCGACAAAATCATCGCGCGGAAGCAGAACTCCTTCTTCGTCCACGGGCAGCACGCCGCGAGCATTCGCCGTCGTCACCTCGACCAGCGCCACAGGACGTCGGTACTCCAAGTCGACCTCCACACGAGCAGGAGGGCGTTTGCTTACCCGCCTTACCGACCGCACCCAAGGATGGAGCCGAAACGCGTCGGCCACTTTGATCGTCAACTGAGGATCGAGAATCGACTGCCCCTTAAGGTCGCCGTATTGGGTGACTTCTGCGACGAGGTTGGCGCGCACCCAGGACGGCGGCGGAGTGACAACAAGGTTTTCGGCGACCAGCAACGATTGCGGTCCATGCGCCGAAGGTGCGCCCCACCGGCGCCACGCTTCGGAGACACACCACACAACCCCACCAATCACAATCAACGACAAGGCGATGCGCAATGTTCGACCTTGCAGGAGCGCCGCCAAGTGCTCCCTACCTCCAGCCGCTTGCACTGCTTCGCCTTCGCTCATGCCGGGCCTCCTTGCCGTACCTCCGCCGAGCCCTCGCGTGACGCGTTACCAGATCTCCAATCCGACGTCGAGCGTTATTCCGAGACGTCGCGCAACTTGCTCTTTCAGATGTTCAATCAACCGAATGACGTCGCCGCTGGTCGCCCCCGACTCAATTTCGATAAAGTTGGTGCTGCGGTCGCTCACGAAGGCCTTGCCTACACGCGAGCCTTTCAACCCAGCTTCGTCGAGTAACCGGGCAGCGCTGTCGCCAGGCGGATCCTTAAAAATGCAGCCCGTGTTCTGACCGCCCACGGGTTGATGAGCTTTCTTGACGATCCACAGTTTCTGCATACGTTTGGTTAATTCCTGTGGATCATCGGGATTCAACTCAAACCGAGCGTCGAGAATGATGACGTCATCAAGATTGCTCTGACGATACCCGAATTGCAGGTCATCGCGCGTGCGCGAAACGACCTCACCTTGGAGATTCATCACGTTCACTGCGACGATCCACTGGCCAATGT
This sequence comes from uncultured Pirellulaceae bacterium, assembly GCA_964458385.1. Classification (GTDB taxonomy): domain Bacteria; phylum Planctomycetota; class Planctomycetia; order Pirellulales; family Pirellulaceae; genus JAHWKS01. Next base: position 15,145 of record CAYWIS010000128.1, on the reverse strand, counting down.
CGCCGCCGTGCGTACAAACATTGCCGCGCACGGCGCCGCCCACCGTACCGGGAATTCCCACCAACGGCTCTAGACCGCCCAGTCCCTCACGCAGCGATGCGGTCAACACATGCCCCAAGCGAGCGCCCGCGCCCGCCGTGAGATAAGGTTTCTCAACCGAAATTTGCCCGAAGACCGGCGCGGACAGGTGGATTACCACGCCACGCACTCCCTCTTCGCGCACTAATACGTTGGACCCGCCGCCTAACAGGCGGATCGGTACTTCCTCCTGATGGCAGCGACGAACCAGCGCGGTGAGTTCGTCCAGCGTGCTCGGCTCAGCAAAATATTGCGCCTCGCCGCCCAGACGGAACCACGTGTATGGCGCTAACGGCTCCGCTTCGCGCGCGAAGTGTTCAAATCCGCTCAATAACCCCATGAAGCAATCCCTTTTACAATGGCGCAGTTTTCCCGCTTGGATGATACGCGCTGGCCGAAGTCGGTGTCAACGTGAAGCTGGGCTAGACAGGCAAGACGTTGCGCCGCCACAATACGGCTATGGCCGACGAAGATTTTGATCTCGCCTCGCTCGCCGAGTATCTCCATATCACCCCGGCGCAAGTCGAGCGACTAGCGTCGCGCGGCCGGCTGCCCGGGCGCAAGGTGGCGGGCCAATGGCGATTTTCGCGTCCCGAAATCCACCATTGGCTGGAAGAGCAAATCGGACTCTCCGACGAAGATGCTCTGGCCGAAATGGAAGGGGTGTTGACGCGATCGCACGGACATCCTGAGGTGGTATCGATCGCCGACATGCTACCGATCGAAGCCATCGCGGCGCCGTTGCAAGCGCGCACCCGCAGCGCAGTGATCGACGCCATGACCCAACTCGCGGCGAACACGGGGCTGCTCTGGGACCCGGAAAAAATGGCCGAGGCGGTTCGCCAGCGTGAGAACCTCCATCCAACAGCTCTCGACAGCGGCGTGGCCCTGCTTCACCCGCGACGGCCGATGCCCTCGATCTTGGCCGAACCCTTTCTCGCTTTGGGGCGGACGGATAGCGGTATTCCCTTCGGCGGTGGCCGGTTGACCGATATATTTTTTCTTATCTGCTCCACCGACGACGCCGTGCACCTGCGCACACTCGCTCGGCTAAGCCGGGTCATCTCAAACAGCGACCTTCTTGCTGCCATCCGAGAAAGCACCGACCCGAAAGAAATTCACCGCCTTGTGGCAGAAGCCGAACAGCAACTCGGCGGCGGTTAGTCTGAGGCGGCCTTCTCAGCCCTGGTGTTTGACGGATCAGTAGGCACTAGCCCAGAGGCTGGCAAACTCACGATCGAGGTTACGGATTTGCCTCCACACAGCGCCTTGTTGGTTGGCGATTTCGCCCACGACGACTTTCACTCGGTTCTGGCGTGGTTGCGTCAGCATAGTCAGGTTGTTTGCGCATCAAGCATCGAAACAGCCGAAGAGTATTTGACAACCGGAACGTTCGATCTTTGCCTGCTTGCCCAAGCCCGCCCCGGATTGTTCCTGCAGGCCGATGTTGAGCGATTGCATCGCGTCTCGCCATTAACCCCTTTGGCCGTTCTCGCGGGCGCGTGGTGCGAAGGGGAGCCGCGCACAGGAACGCCGCTTTCAGGAATTCCGCGGATCTACTGGCACGAAGCTATCGCAAGACTCGCCACGTTCGATAACACACAGAGCCGCGCCGCGGCGGGCTTTTACCGACTTCCGCGCACTGCTCTGCCCACTGAACGAACATTAGCGATCACCACGCCCCCCTCTCCGGGCCGACGTGCGTTGGTCGCCGTTCGCGCCCAGGGACCAGCGTCGTTTGGCGCATTGGCCGACGCTTGCAAGGCCATTGGATATGCGGCAGTGTGGCTATTACCATCGCAACCGGGACGCGTGCAGGGCGCCAGTTGGCTCCTTTGGGAAGGGGATGTAAGGAGCCCGGAGGGTTACGACGAGCTTCGACGATTAGCAACATCGTTGCATCCGGCGCCCACAATCGCCCTGCTCAACTTTCCTCGGGACGCCGACCGCCAACGAGCATTGGAGGCCGGCGCGGTTCACATTCTGGCAAAGCCGTTCCTAGTATCTGATCTGAGCGCGACGCTCCATCTCGCCCAATTGGGCAACGCAACGCTGGAGAACCATGACGAGTCCAGACGTGGTCGCTGAAGTCCTTCAGTATTTTCCGGCAGCTACCGGAGCATCGCGATGGACAGCTCTGGGTTCGGCTGGGGGCTTTAGCGGGGCAAGGCTCTGGCGCGTCACAACGCTTCAGGGCGATTATTGCCTGCGTCGCTGGCCCCCCGATCATCCCGACGAGACGCGGTTGCAATTCATTCATTCGGTCCTGCGGTTAGCCTACGACCACGGCCTGCGGGAGGCGCCGCTCCCCGTACCATCCATCCACGGCGAAACGTTTGTGCGACATCACGGATTCTTGTGGGAGCTGGCCCCATGGATGCCAGGCGAGGCCGACTATCACCGACGGCCCTCGGTCCAAAAGCTCCAATCCGCGCTTCAATGGCTAGCTCGATTCCATGTGGCGACAGCGCCGCCTCGCGCGACGGTTGCCCCCTCTCCCGGGATCCAAGAACGCAGCGAACTACTCCGACGACTGCAATTGCACGAATCCCAAGAGATCGCACGCCGACTTCAAACCATCCATTGGCCGGAGTTCGCAATCCGCGGCCAACGCATTCTCAAAGCTTTTGCGCGCGAGGCACACAATTTGGGGGTAAGGTTGGCCGCTTCCGCGAGTGTTGCCTGCCCGTTACAACCGTGTATTCGCGACATTTGGCACGATCACGTTCTATTTCTGGAGGATAAGGTTTCGGGAGTCGTTGATTTTGGCGCAATGCGCATTGAGTGCGTATCCGCCGATATTTCCCGACTTCTGGGCAGTTTGGTAGGTAATGATCCGCAGGGGTGGCGACAGGGCCTTGAGGCTTATAGTCGGGTGCGCCCTCTGAGCGTCGCCGAGAGACAATTGTGCGAAGTCTTCGACGCCAGCACATCGCTTTTATCCGGCATGAATTGGTTACGCTGGATTTGCCTAGAGCAACGGTCGTTCGACGAACCTGACCGGGTCCTAGCGCGTCTGGACGAAATCCTTTTGCGATTGCCCCGCCCGCAAGTCGGGCTTATCGAGTAGAATTGCCAAGCGAGTTTGGTAAATGCACCTCGGTAAGCGCCACACCATGCAAGAACACGACCTGATCGTCATCGGAGGGGGGCCCGGTGGATACGTGGCGGCGATTCGCGCCGCCCAACTGGGAATGAACGTCGCCTGTATCGACGAGAATGAACAGCTTGGCGGCACTTGTTTGCGCGTCGGCTGCATTCCAAGTAAGGCCATGCTCGAATCGAGCGAGCTGTACTACCAGGCCAAGAACGCTTTTTCAGAGCACGGAATCAAAACCAAGAGCGTCGAACTGGATCTTGCGGCGATGCTTCGCCGCAAAGAGAAGATCGTCGACACGCTCACTCGGGGAGTCAAGGGACTACTAAAGAAAAACAAGGTGACCCATTACCAGGGGCGAGGACGGCTCGACGGCCCGAAACGTGTCGTTGTAACGCACAACGGCAAATCTACGCCGTTGTCGGCTCCCCATATCATCATTGCCACAGGCAGTCGGTCCGCAACGCTCCGTGGCGTTGAACTGGACGGTGAACGGATTGTAACCAGTACGGAAGCACTCGCCTTTTCGGAGGTCCCCAAGCATCTGGTTGTGATTGGCGGAGGCTACATTGGCCTAGAGATGGGATCCGTCTGGGCTCGCCTTGGATCCAAGGTGACTGTGCTTGAGGCGCTTGACCGTATTCTCCCGGCGACAGACAAGGAAATTGCCGACCGCACCCATAAGTTGTTGGAGAAGCAAGGATTGGAGTTTCGTTTAGGCGCCCGAGTACAGACAGCCAAAGTCAAGGGCAAGACAGTGCGCGTCGAGTGTGAAGGCGGCGAAACGATCGATTGTGATCGGTTGCTAATGGCGGTGGGGCGCATCCCCAACACCGACGATTTGGGCCTCGACACGGTTAATATTCAAACGGACCGTCGCGGCGTAATCGAAGTCAATGAAAACTTCGCCACTTCGGCGCCGGGGGTGTACGCGATCGGCGACTGCATTCCTGGCCCAATGCTGGCGCACAAGGCCTCGGAAGAGGGTATGGCGTGCGTTGAAAAGATCGCCGGGCGCTGGGCGCACGTGAATTACGACACGATTCCTGCTGTCGTCTACATCCATCCCGAAGTGGCCGCCGTAGGCAAAACCGAGGAGCAGTTGCAGCAAGAGGGGGTAGAGTACAACAAGGGCGCCTTCCCCTTCTTGGCCAACGGCCGCGCTAAGACGCTGGGCGAAACCGAGGGCTTGGTCAAGATCCTGGCCGATAAGAAAACCGATCGAATACTAGGGGTGCATATCCTCGGACCGCGCGCCGGCGATCTAATCCATGAAGCCGCCGCAGCCATGGAGTTTGGCGCCTCAAGTGAAGACATCATCCGTGTTTGCCATGCACACCCCACCTTGGCCGAAGCGGTCCACGAGGCGGCTCTGGCGGTGCATGGACGAGTGCTTCACATTTAAGGTCCCAGGGTACGCCGCCCTTATGCCACTACCGTAAGGGGAGAATCTCATGGACGATTCCAATACTACCGTCGCCGAGCTGCGCGAAATGGTGCGCAGTTTTGTGGACGCTCGTGATTGGCGGCAATTCCACTCGCCCAAGAATCTCTCGATGGCGCTGGCGATCGAGGCGGCCGAACTCATGGAGCACTTTCAGTGGATTACCCCCGATGCATCGCGGAGAATTGCCGCGGATGAAGACAAGCGCGCAGCGGCGGGCGAGGAATTAGCCGATGTTCTGAGCTACGCGCTCGCGATCGCTAACGAATTGAATATCGACGTCAGCCAAGCGCTTCGCGACAAAATGCGCAAGAACGAAATCAAATACCCTGCCCATGAGTACCGCGGTCGCTACGGCCCAGAAGATTTAGGAGGCGCAAGTTAACGCCTCCTGGGGCTTCTCTCCAAAGCGAACGTCACCGGGCGCTACTGTGCGGCTTGAACTACGCGTTTGGGCGGAACGATCCGAACGTTTGTCGAAAGATGAATCGCGGGCGCTTCGCCGTTTTCGTACACCGCTTCGGCAAAGATCGCACGATAACTTTCATCCGGAATTGGCAGGCTTGCAATGTAGCCGTCGCCATTCGACTCGGCAGGTCGTGAACTCCATTGGGCCTCGCGGAAGTCCCGCGACGGCGACGACGCCGTCCAAACCAAAACCTGGGACGGCCGCTTGTCTGACGCCACCGTCAGGCGAAGAGCCTCTTCGCCGTTCTCAAACTTCCACGTTAGTTTCGGAAGGCTTTTGCCTCCCACAGCCTGTTCATGCAGCGCGCCGAGCGTGCCAACAATCCGCGCGTAGTCCTTCAAACCATGACCATTGTTGGGGATATAGAGCAAGTGCTTCTCCCCTTTTAGGTCTTCCCAGTACACGTTCGCGGCGTCAAGCGGCCAATAACGATCATTCGTTCCAAAGATAAGCAACTTCGGTTGCGTCAACGCGTCGCGATAGACGTACGGGTCAACAATTTGGGTCAACGCTTGCCCCTTTTCGGACGCCAAGAACTTTTGCAGGCCGCGTCTTGTGTAGTCGTCGATCTCGTCGGAATAATCACCCCACGTGGCAACCTGATGTTTCATCTGCTCGCGCATGTTAAGCATGTCGATGACCATGGGAGCAATCGCCGTAGCCCGCGGGTCGGTAGCGCCGGTCAACCATGTCGTCCATCCCCGTTTTGATGCTCCGGTAACGGTAAACGTCTCCAACTGCATCGACCAGTTTTGCCGGGCGTATTCTTGGGTCGCATCCATGGCGCGGACGGCGCTCTTGACCATCGGCAGGAGCAACGGCCAATCGCTTTCGCCTGTCCGCAGGTATTGCTCAAACGTATGGGCGATGGCGTCGTCCTCAAACCTGCCGCCCAAAATCGGTTGATGGGGCACTTGAAGCACAATCGCCACCGGCGACTTCAACTGTTCCGCTACGGCCGCCAAAAGGTACGCTTCATTTGGCAAGCGCTGCTGATATTGGGGATCTTCCAGTTCCGGCCGCCAGCGTCCGCCTCCGATGAAGAGTAAACCGTGCTTGGTTTCCGAGGTAGCAGTGGAAGGTTTGAGGATAAACAACTGGTGCTTCCACGGGGTTCCGCGCCACGTTTGCGAAACCATTCGCAATTCCACGTAGCGAGAACCTCCTAACTGACCCGTCCGCCATTCGCTCCATTGGTAGCTGGCGTCGTCGTTGGCGATGTACTTTTTTAGAGGGCCAGAAACCGCGTCTACGGCGGGCTTCGCCGCTTCGGCGGCAAAAGCGCCGGGGGTTCCTGCCAGACAGCCCACAACTACCGCCAAAAGCCAAGTACTTTTCACGATGCCCTCCGTCACACGACCTGAATGAAGTGGTAGGAGATTATACGCCTGACTCGTCCGGCTGGTCTTCTTTATTTTCTTCCGGCTTCTTTCCCTCCAACGGTTGCACGTTCTCGCGAATCCAAATATTACGGAACCGAACAGGATTACCGTGAAATTGGATCGCCAGCGGCGCCTTCTCGGGGTGCTTCTTGTATCGAGGCGCCTCAACGTACGAGGTCGATCCCTGCAACTCATAGTGATTGTGGATCACAACGCCGTTGTGCAATACGGTAATGTATGCGGGCTTTTCGACCTCGCCATTCTCCTTGAACCGTGGCGCGGTAAAGATAATGTCGTACGTCTGCCACTCGCCTGGCTTGCGCGAGGCATTCACCGTGGGAGGCTGCTGTTTGTAGATGGCGCCGCACTGTCCATCGAAATACGTTTCGTTCTCGTAGGAGTCGAGGATCTGCACTTCGTATTGGCCCATCAGAAAAACGCCGCTATTTCCCCGGCCTTGGCCCCGTCCTGAAATTTCGGCCGGTGTGGCGAATTCCAAATGGAGCTGGCAATCGCCAAACGCCTGCTTGGTGCGAATGCCTGTCTTCTGCGCGATCGCGACGCCGTCGGCCACAACCCACTGATCGCCTCCTTCAAAAGCCGACAAGTCCGTTCCATCAAAGAGAACGATCGCGTCGGAGGGGACAGGCCCGCTGGTGTCGACCACCGGCGGTTCGGGCCACAGGATCCCGCTTTTCCATTCCTCGACCAGGGCGAAGACCGCCGAGCCCACCAGGAACACGAACGAGAGTGAAATCAATCGCGTAATCGCGCGTGAAATTTTCATACTTCGTAACTTTCTCGAATCTCTGCAACGAAATTTGAAAAGCAAAGGTAGTTCATCTCGCAGGAACGCTTTCACAATTCAAGCGTACAGCGCTGCTGCAATCAGCCCCATCAGGTGGCCCCACATGGAGACCACAAGCATCACCCAGAGGCGGAAACACTGGGGCGAAACTATTTTTCTCCCAATTCCGTCATGCGCTTGTCAGCCTCCGCTGCCGCTTGCTTCATGACCTCATCTAAACTAACAGGCACGCCTCCGCGACGTTTACTTTCGTCGGCGGCTTCCATGAAGGCGTAGATTTCTAACGTCTCCTCGGCGCTCACCGGAGGTTGATGGGTGCGGAAGAACTTGACAATTTCCACCACCAACGGTCGGTAACCGCCGTAGGGGCCAACTTGCTGAATTGCCTTTTCGCCGAACACCGTACCGCCATAACCGCTGGCGCCGCTACGAATTCCCCGAAAAACACCGATCCGCCCGTCTCCCCAGACGCCGGTCACAACATCGAAATCGCGGGTGTGGACGCGCGTAACTTTCTGGCAACCTTGGCCCATAACGGTAAAGAGCGTTTCAACACCGTGAATGCCATACCAGAAAAGGTCGGGGTGCGTCTTCTCCAACGAACAAGGGCTGTAAACATCGGCTCCCAGTACACGGCCAGCTGCTCCCCCGCGCAGCGACTGCCCTCCTTCGGTGTACCGCAACGACGATGAGCTAAACACCGGCGCGCCGTACTTCTCAGCTAACCGATAGATTGCGATCGCATCGGCCAAAGTGCCCGCCACAGGCTTGTCGATGAACACCGGCTTCTTAGCCCGGAACGCCACGAGCGCTTGCTCGAGGTGAGGCCGCCCGTCATTGGTTTCCAGCAGGATCGCGTCGACGCGTTTTACAAGTTCCTCAATCGAGTCGACAATCTCGACGCCCATCTCTTGCACTTGTTTGGTGTAGCCGGGAACGCGACTGACGCTCGACTGAATATCTGGGCTCCCCTTGGGATACGCCGCGACCACGCGACAATTAGCTAATTCGGGCGGAGCGTTGCTGTCGTTCAAGAGCTTGGTGAACGCCGGAGCGTGCGAAGTATCCAGCCCAATGATCCCCACGCTTAGCGAAACCGGTTGCTCCGCTTCTTGCGCCGCGACGGCAAGGGGAAATGACAAGACCAGCAAGCATGCGAGGGCGAGACGGCTCATTCTACGTGAGTCTGTTTGAGGTAACTCAGAAGTACATCAACACGAACAATTTGAAGATCGTAATGGGTCCGCGCTACGGCGGCAACCTAATGATAATTGGGGCACAAAGCGATTTCAGGTATCGGGCCACCCCAAAATGGCGGTGCATCGCCACCGCACCCACGCAGGTTCGTGCAATTGGTGCGATAATCTTCCAGAACGCGTTCGCCCTTCGCGCTGCTAAAATTCCTGTCGTTCAAAGTAAATGCACGCAAGCGCGAGCATCACCACCAAGAACGCCAGACTGCTCCAAACGGGACGCCAAGGGTGCAGCTTGACGTGCGCTTCGGAAAGGTCGTCGTCATCGTCGTCAATCGCCTTTGTCTCTTGACCCGTAATTAAGTATTGAGTGGTCTTATATAGTTCGCTTGGCTTAGGGAAGATCGTGTAGATGGGGACAACCACATATCGGTACACCACTTCAAGCAGGCCCATCTCGGGCGCGATCCGTTCTTTGAGCCGCAGTGTCTCCAGATCGTAACGACTCACCCGCATCGTACGGTCAACCACCAAGATCTCATTCGACGACGGGAAGGCCACAGCCGAAATGTCGCCCTGCCCCGTTATTGCCGGTTTATTTAGCGACCGCTCCTGCTGGTCGAAAATCCACAAGTTGCCGTTGTGGAACACAATCGCCGAGCGTCGGCCTCCCGGAGACGCATAAGCAAACCGCGGAGGCGCGAAGGATTCGGGATGATGGACGGCCCGCGTCGCGAGTGAGCCACCGTCTAATTCGAACACGTTGCCGCTCTTCGTGGCCACAAGGAGGGTGTCGCCGCCATATGCCAGAACCGCCGGCTCTTCTTCGTCAATGTCTAAACGGCGTTCCTGAGACACGGCGTAATTACCATCCGAGTTGCGTGTTAACCGGTAGATCGTGCCGCGGCTGTATACAGCGAGTTCGCCGGTGTCGGCGTTGATCGCCGCTGCGTGCGGTTCCTCAAAAGCAGGCAGGTCCTTCGAGGCGTCGCTAAATAGCGGCGGGCGCGGCAACAAGTTGCCAAGTCCGAACAAGGTGCGACGACGTTCAGCAGACGCTTCTGGATCGCCAGTCATCCGTTGCACGCCCGCGCGAGACACAAGAATTACCGTTCCCTGCGGCTCCAGGAACAGGCCCATCACATCGGACGGCGCATCGGCGCCGCCCACGCGGCGCCAACCATCACTTCCTTTGCCGGCCCAGATGGCTCGCCCGCCTCCAAAGTCACGCTGGATGGCTACGAACAGATCGCGTTGCGGATCGTAGACTTTGGCCACCATCCTGGCGAGCGGTACAGGAAACTGATTACGGATGCGTTGCTGCTGCTCGGTTAGGAACACCTCTTCCCATTGGCGCGACTGAGCGTCCCAGACCTTCGGGACGCGAAACTCGTCCACAGCCAGAATCGAATCGTTCGTCGGCGTCAAGTAAATGATGCGCTGGGGATCAAAAAGCAATGACCGAAGTGCCCACTCTGCCGATCCCACTCCGTAACAAACGCCCCAAAAGGCGATGCTCATCGCCACCGCAATAACGGTGCTTCGCCATATAAGTCCGGAAAACGCCGAAACGGCGTAGTAAATCGAAAACAAAAACAGGTAGATCGGAATGTACAACAACAGCTTGTGATTCCAGATGCTTAACCGCACGCCGAGAATTAGCCACAAGCCAACAAACAAGATGGTGGCGGCAATCAAGATGAATGCACAACCTCCCAGGAACTTAAACAGAAACAACAGCGAACGTGAAATCGGCTTGCTAAGAAGTAAGTTCAGCGAGCCGGCGTCGAACATCTGCGGCACGATGGACGCCGTAACCAAAACAGCGACGAAAACGCCGATCGGTCCCACAATCCAATCCAACACAAACACAATCCACGGCAGCAATTGCTCCTGTAAATCATCCGGCGCAAAGGGGACCGGCCACGCCAGATCCCAACCGAAATAGGTGAATTGAGTCGACAGCGGACGACTCAAACGGATCAATTCGGGAAACGCAGCTTCCAGAGCCAATCGGTTGCGACGTCCGATTTGCTGGGGACTCAATTCGGCCGAATTCGCTACGGCCAGGCGCCGCGCCTCGGCCTGGAAGTTCACGTCGCTCCAAGCTTCGCGATCGAAGAACTCGTCGCGCCGCATCAAGTTGTTAAGCGTTTCGCGAAACTCCTCGATCGTTTGTTGATAGGCAAACCGCACCGACGGCGACGCGTCGCGCGGCGGCTCTTCCAAGTTACGCAATTTCTCCTGCAGGTCCGCGCCGAGCAACGACCAGATATGTCGCGCCGGCGAAGGTTCCGTTGCGTTCTCGGCCGTGCGCAGTCGCTCGATAAGGTCCCATGCATCGGTAAGGTCTCGCCGCTGTAATCCCGACGTTAGCACCTGGTGGTAAGTGAACGGCGCAAGCGCAGCCAGCGTCACCCCAATGAGGATCAATAAGATCCATAAGGTGCGCGACGCCAGCGCTTCGCGAAAGGAATCTTTAATGACAGCCAGGTAAGGACGCATACGTTAATCTTCGTGCGGCTGATCCAACATGTGAAGGAACGCATCCTCCAGCGACACCCGCCGGCGAGAGAGTGCAATCACGCTTACGTCGTTCGCCCGTAACCGGTCAATACAAGCATCGACCGCTTTCTGGTCGGGTAATCGTAAGGCGGTGCGAAATCGTCCTTCGTCAAGCGGCTCCCACAAATCGACGGGTCGACCATTCAATGCTTCCCGAGCACGCTCTTCGTCGCCGGCAAACTCCAATTGAACTTCAAGATCCGCTGCTTGAGCAACGCTGGCGTGAACCGTGTCGACGGGCCCGACGTAACGCAGCCGCCCACGGTCAAGAATCGCCACGCGATCGCAAATCAATTCGACTTCCAGCAACAAATGGCTGTTGAGAAAGATGGTCTTCCCTGCGCTACGAAGTTGCTTCAAGAGGGTGCGCACCTGTGACCGAGCCAAAGGATCAAGACCGTCGGTAGGTTCGTCAAGAATCAGAAGTTGAGGATCGTGCACCAGCGCCTGCGCCAGTCCAAGGCGTTGCAACATGCCTTTGGAGTACTTCCGCACACTATCTTTGGCCCGCGCCGCCAGGCCAACCATCTCCAACAAGCGTGGGGTGCGTTCGCGGATCTGGCGCCCCGACAAACCACTCAACTTCCCGTAAAACTCCAATGCAGTGAGCGCATTGTGATGGCCGGGAATACGCAGATGTTCCGGTAAGTATCCGATCAACCGGCGTCCTTGGCGATCGCCCGCGGGCCGTCCCAGAAGCCGCGCCTCGCCGCCCGACTTGCGAATGATCCCCAGCAAGATCTTGATGAACGTCGTTTTTCCCGCCCCATTCGGCCCTAACAGACCGAAGATTTCTCCCGGCGCTACAGAGAGAGTAATCCCGCGCAGCGCTTGAACTCCGCGACGCCGCAGCCATCCTTCGCGGTAATGCTTCGTCAGCGATTCGACCTCAATTGTCGGCGATGGCGTCATGGCGCAGCACGTCTACCCACATAGAAAACAGGAAATCGAAATAGCTTGCGGATCGTAAGCATAGGGCAGTGACAATCACGAAAGTCCAGGAATGCGTCGCGACGGTCGAGCCCTGCCAGGACTTGCCCCCTATGGATAACGATACTTTGCGCTGGCGGCGCCTGTTTCGGCAAATTGCTCAAAAGTTGCCGTCCCGAGATTCAAAGTGCGTCGGCTTGCCCAGCGTAACGCCGCCGCGCCGTACCCAGTCGGCCGTCCACTGCAGCATCTGCGCGGCGGAGACTTGCGGGCGGCCAAGAACCTCATATCCGGCCCGTCCGTCACTCAATAGAGCATCGGGCGCTTCCGTTCCAATTATCTCCCCTGGCTTACCGAGCAATTCTCCCAGGGTCTGACACACTTCGCGCACCTTCAAGATCTCGTGACCAGCGAGATTGACAACCCACGGCGGCGACGACGCATAAAGCAACGACTCAAGCGCCATGGCGTTTGCTTCGGCTTGCCAAATCACATTGACCGCGCCCATGGTGACGTCCACCGGCCGCCCCAAGTTGATATTCGTGGCGAGATCGAGCAGTACGCCGTAGCGTAGCTCAACGGCATAGTTGAGCCGTAAGATGGTCATCGGTGTGCCGAGTGTACGGCTGAAATGCTCAAAAAGTCGTTCGCGTCCCAAGACCGACATGGCGTACTCGCCCACCGGCCGCGGCGGATCCGTCTCGCGCGAACCTTCACTCGCTACGGGAACCGGTCCGTACACATTTCCTGACGAAAATGCGGCAATCCGGCTATACCGATAGTGTCGCGTCACCATTGCCGGGAGGTAACAATTCATCGCCCACGTGAGCGAAGGATTGTCCGAAGCGCCAAATTTGAACCCCGCCATAAAGACCACGTTTTCAGCGTCGGGGAGCCGCTCCAGCGCGCCCTCCTCAAGCAAATCGGCCGCCACCGTTTCAATGCCCCACGACTCCAGCCTCGCACGCACATCGGACGAGGCAAAGCGCGAAACACCAATAATTCGGCGCCCCGCGCCAGCCGCATCGCTGGCGCGGCGCGCCATGCGTGCGAGGGTAGGCCCCATCTTCCCGCCGACGCCAAGAATAAGCAGATCTCCCGAGAGGCGGCCAAACGCGTCGACCAACCGAGGAGGCGGAAAGCTCAGCATTTCCTCCAACGCTTCGACATCCTGCGGCAGAGGCGACAAGATCGAGTCCGAGGTCATTGTGTGACGGGTTCGCGGCAAATGGCAAAATTCCCTTCCATTGCATCAGATGCGCGTTCACTCTCCAAGTAGGGCCGAGCCGCGAATCGCCAACCTCAATTGCTCCGCGGAAGCAACTCGCCCGACTGTACCCTGAGAAATGGCCAGATTAGCATAGGAACGCCGACTTTGACGCATCAAGACTTGGGCGCCCATGATGGATGTCAACGCCACCGCCAAGAAAATCATCGCGAATGTAGAACGCGCGATTATCGGAAAACGGCCGCAAATCGTGCTGGCGCTGGCTGCCTGGTTTTCTGAAGGCCACATACTTCTAGAAGACGTGCCGGGAGTAGCCAAGACCATGCTCGCCCGCGCGTTGGCCAAAAGCGTCGGTTGCACTTTGAAGCGAATCCAATGCACGCCCGACTTGTTGCCAACCGATATCACCGGCGCATCGGTCTTCAACCAGAAAACTCTCGAGTTCGAGTTTCGTCCAGGTCCAATCTTTGCGCAGATCGTTTTGGCCGACGAGATCAACCGCGCCACGCCGCGCACCCAAGCCGCCCTCTTGGAGGCGATGGCCGAGGGGCGGGTCACGGTGGACGGCGTAACGAGAGAGCTAACGCCGCCGTTCCTGGTGATCGCCACACAAAACCCTGTCGACCACGAAGGAACTTTTCCGCTTCCCGAAGCGCAGCTTGACCGGTTTCTTTTGCGGTTCACCTTGGGGTACCCCAGTCTGGAGGAAGAACTCAAGATGCTGGAAGTCCTGCATCAGGGGCGCCCTCTAGACCGCCTTTCGACCGTCGTGTCGGCGGAAGAGCTGCTGGCGTGTCAGCAGGCGGTGCGCGAGGTGCACGTCGACGAAAAGGTCCGCCGCTATATCCTCGACATCATCCATCGGACTCGGCAACACGAAGATCTGGCATTGGGAGCGAGCCCTCGCGCCTCGATTGCGTTATTTCGAACCGCGCAGGCGATGGCCGCCATTCGCGGACGCAACTTTGTCCAGCCCGACGATGTCAAGCGCATTGTCGGCCCGGCATTGACGCACCGCTTGGTAGTACGTCCCGAAAGCCGCCTTCGCAAGATCACCGCCGCCAGCGTGGTCGAAGAGATCGTGAACCTTACGCCTGTGCCTACTTTGGGCAACGAGTAGGTATGGCATGGCCGCATTGGTAAGGCGGCGGCTCGCTTTCCGCTTGCGTTGGTCTTAACGTCGAATCCTTGTTCCCAATCGCGCATGAAATGGTTTGTCGGCGCTTTGTTGTTTCTCGCGGCAGCAATCGTGTTCCATCTCGGTTTGCTCGCCTATGCGATGTACGCGCTGCTGGCGGTAATGATCGCAAGTCGTTTTCTGGCTCGGACGTGGGCGGAGAACTTCGTTGCGGTGCGCGAGTGCAACAAGTTGACGGCAAACGTCGGCGAAACCGTTGCCGTGGTGGTCACTGTGGTCAATCGAGGTCCGCTCCCCGTCATCTGGGCCTTGCTCGAAGATTTGTTGCCCCGTCATGCTCTGATCTATAAGCCGCCGCACCTGGGGGTCGTCGGAAAACGGATACAATTGACGATGCTCAAGAAGGGCGGCCGCACCACGCTCCTCTATCAATTGGAATGCAATCGTCGCGGTTACTACCAGATCGGGCCATTGGTGCTGGAAACGGGCGATCTGTTTGGCTTACATCGCCGGTACCGAGTGCTCAGCGAACCTCACTTTCTGTTGGTCTACCCCGAGGTTGTGTCGTTGGAAGGGTTCGAGCTCACCTCGCGCCGGCCCATCGGCGAAGTACGCATAACCCATCGGTTGTTTGAAGACCCGACCCGCATTGCCGGGGTGCGCACCTACCAGGCAGGCGATCCCCTTAACCGCGTACATTGGAAAGCAACAGCGCGGCGCTCGATCTTGCCCTTTCCCTGTGGCTTGTAAGGCCTCGCGTGGCGAAGCCCGATCCCAAGCGCTGCGGTCACGAATTCCAAGTGGTGCGCGCGA
>CAYWIS010000127.1:12405-17954 GCA_964458385.1 uncultured Pirellulaceae bacterium | reverse complement strand
CCAAGTCCAGGTGTCGTAGGTGGGAATGGCGCTAGAGGCCGCCAACGTATTGGGGTCCGATTCACTTGCCCGTTGACGATACAAACCCGACTTGCGGTGCGGCAGCACCGAAAATACCGATAACCGCGAGGCGGCATTGTCGTCTTGCTGCGCGTAACCAATATCCACAAACGCGCCATACCCCACGTCGTTCGCCGCAGTGGCCCAGCCCCAGTCGCCCGGGACCAAGAGGTCGCCTATGGGTGAACCGCTGGCGCCATGTTGCCGCAGAGGCGCTGTCGGATCGTAGACTCGCACGTCAAAGGCCAGCAGGTCGCTTTGAACAATGTCTTCCCCGGCGCGTGTGCCCGTGGGGCCGATCCCTTCGCCGGTGCTGGTGGAGAACGGCGAATCGCCCGTCAGGCTATCGTCAAAGTGCTGCGGCAGCCAAACGCGGTCAAAGTAGTTGGGAAAGTACTGACTGAGGGGGAAGCTGGATTCCTCCAGGATTGTAGGAGGCAAGTGCGCCACGCGATTCTCGCGTAGCGCCAAGTCGGCCAGCGAGTTGGGCACAAGACGCACAACTCCTCCTTGAAAGACCGGCCGCACCGAGAGATCGCTTTGGTTGTAGAAGGCTTGCAGGTCCACAGGGCGAAGTTTGGAGAAGTACGGCATGTTCGCCACCGGCAGATCGGGCCGGATCAACAACACGCGGCGGTAGAGCGAGACTTCGCCAAGGTCGATTTCGCCATCCCTGTCGGCATCGACCCAGTGGGTCCAGTAGATGATCTCGGCGTCGTGCGACTCGATGGTCACGGTCTGGTTATGGTGGGCCGCGTTCCCAGTCAAAATGCTGCGGCGAATGCGGCCCACAAAGGGGCGGCCCGTACTACGGGCAGTGAACATCAGCACGTCGTCAATGTCGCCGTAGGCCGAGTGTGTGCCATCGGTCGGCGGCTGTGCGGCCGTGTCTTTAATGAACCAGGTATTCAAGTCGCTGCCGATCGTATTTGGCGGGTTGGTGGGATCGGTATCAACGCCTTCGATGTATTCAAAGTACCCCATCTCCCAATCCAACTCGGGCAACGAACGAGCCAGCAGCGTAAGCCCGTCCAAATCGTCCTGTACGCGGTACGCGGTCGTCCGCAACTGTCCTTGCAGCTCGATCAACGCCCGGCCGTCGCTTACATGCCGCCCCATCAAGGCGAACATTTGCGACATGGCCAATACCATGATCAACATGACCATGGTGGTGACCAGGATTTCGACCAGCGTAAACCCCGCGCGGCGAAGAGCAGGCCGCCACCGCAGCCCCGCAGCGTCACCCAGGGGAGGCCGTCGGTCATGGATCAAAACAGGGTGCATATAGCTAAAGCTCCTAACGCCGCCGCGCCAACTCGCGGCCGGGGAAATTACTCAATGATGCGCCGCAGCAGAATGGTCTTCTCCACATTGTGGTTGACGCCCGGCTGGAAGGCGACGGGAATCGAGCGGTCAATGATGTAGAACGCCCGGTGTCGCCGTACATCGCCCGTATCGCTTCCCAGTTCCGGTCCCAATCGGTAGCCGTCAGGATGCGCCAAGTCGACTCCGCCGGGGTTCGGCTCCACTTCAAAGAAGCCGATGGTAAGCCAAACCGCATACACGTTCGACTGCGTACTCACTAGGTTCCCCAATCGCTGTAAGCCCTGGTAGCGGAAGTAGGCGTTACGACTGGGACTGGTGGGCACCTTCTGCGCATCGGTCGGGTCGGACGGATACTGGTCATCGGGCGCGTCAAGCAACGGCTGCAAGGGCGCCGTACCCGCCGCCGGATCGCGCCGCAAAAGCGTGGCGAACACGCCCGGTTGTTCCAGGTTGGGAACCGGCGTCATGCCCGCCGAGCCTGCCGCGCGTACCGGGTTCGGATACGCCGAGGGGGCCGGCAACGTGGTTGACCCCGAAGGGAAGTACGGAGCGTCCACTGTAATCGTTGTCGGATTCCGCATGCTCGCCTCGAGCCTGCGCCACACGTTTTCGAGCGGCGCACCCCACACGTTCCTAATGAACGGCGGATAACCAGCGTTAATGCCGCGCCACACGTTTTCATCCCATATGGTGTTGATGTTCACGCGTCCTGGGTCGCGGAAACGCGGCAGGTAGTTAAAGGGAGGCCGGAAAGTGTCGGCCGCGGTTCCGGTCACGCCCGAGGCGAACTGCGAAGGGTTGAACCACTTTTCCGTGCCGGCAAAGGGCGAGGGAACCTCCACATAATCGAAGATCCGATAGTAATTGGCTCCGCGCGAGTTGGGCGTCGCAGCGGTCGCCGTCGGCGTGTTCGACGTATTGAAGAAGTTCAGCAGGTGCCCGAAGGGCGCCCGGTAGGAACTGTACGGCGGATCGCCCGCGCTCGCCGCCGCCGGGTGCGCGGTGATATTAAACGGAGGATAAGGATTACCGTTGGGATCGGTATGCCCCCAAACACGAAACTCCGTCAACAGCCGGCTGGGGCTGCTGGAGGGAACCATCATCAGCTCCAGATGGCTTACATAAGGACGGTCGTTCCACGTTAACCAGGGGAACGGGCGCGTAGGCTGGCCGATGACCGAGGGATGCGCCGGCGGAGCGACCCAGAAATCAGGATCGGGATCGACGGTAAAATGGTCGGGGTTGCCGTCAATCTTCCGATTCAAATACCCCAGCGAATGCCGCACGTTGAAGGGAAGGAAGTCGTTCGTTGACCGGATCCCGTCATGGGCGTTGGGGGTGGAGAACGACGTCCGCCAAATGTTGTAATTGCCTTCGCCCGTGCGCTCGCTCGACTCAAAGTTCGGCGGCGTTTCCCAGTCCGCATTCGGATCGTCCGGATCCCATGTCTCGGGATCATCGGCGTCGGCCGGAACACTGTCTTCCCCATTAAAGACGGTAATGGGAATGGGGTGCCAGTCGACCGTGATGTACGGATTGTACTCCGGATGGTACGGCGCCAGCGGATTCGCCAATCGCTGGAGGTAAACCGTCTTGTAATCGGCGTACGTGCCGCTGGTGAGCAGATCGTCAGCAACAACGGGATAATCGGGATTGGGGTTTGAGCGAGTTTCAAAGGGTTCATCCTTGGGTTGCAACGTCACGCTGCCGCTGCCATCGTCCTCGCCCCAGGTGTCTTGGATCGGGTGCTCCAAGGTGGACGAGCCTTCCAGGTACGCATTGGGCTCATCAGGGTAGTACTTGTCGCGCAGCGGCTCGGAAACGCTCAGCGGTGTGCCGGGAATCTCGGGCAACGGCCCGGCGCCATCGAGCAGATCGGCTTGCAGGTTTGGCGCCGTAAAGTTCGTGGGCGGGTTGGCCGCCGCAATGATCGCCTTTACCGGATGCTTGATCTGCGAAGCGTTGGGGTAACCCGGCTCCGTCGCCGCGTTGACAAAGGCGAACGCCGGCGTCCCTCCCCCGTCGACCAACCGAAACTCCTGCTGGGCGTTGGGATCAAACGACATTGGCGTACCAGGATCGGCGTCGGTATCTTCAGAGCCGATAAACGTGCGCGCCCGGGGACCCACCACCAGATATTCACCGGCGCCAATTTCCACGCGGCGCGTAGGAGCGGCCGGATTACTGAGGTCGGGACCGTACCGGTTGTAGTAAATGCGATTATGATTCGGGAAGCCCGCCGCCTCGGGATCGAGCGGCGTGAACCAAACCTCACGTTCAATCGGAAGCGGCTGGATGGTGGTGGCGGCCGGGTCGCCGATCACCGGCAACTGGTCGTCGGTTCGCGGCGGGAACGAGGGAGTGTCGATACTGTTCATCGCCATCAGTTCCAGCGGTCCTTGGCGCCCAGCCTCGGGGCCTCGGGTATGCGACTTGGTAATCGCTAGCCGCCACACGGGATAACGCAAGTTCGTGGAAGGATCGGGAGGCGCCAAACGCCCCAGATCCAGACGCACGCCGTTGGCGGCGTCGACGTTGTACAGTTCGGGCGGCGCCAGCGCTGCATCCACGCGAGTTGGCGTACCCGGGGGAGGCGGGTCCCAATACACGTTGCGCCGCGGACAATACAGCTCGACAAACAGCGAGCCTTGCGGCATACGGTACTGATCCAGCGTGGAGTCGGGCTCGGGATCATCCGTCCGCTTCTTACCGGTGTCGCTGTCATCGCCATCGGCGTCACCATCCGTTTCCGAGGCGGTGTCCTTCACCCGGCGATCGTGAAACGCCAGCGCTTCGGTCAGCAGCAAGTCGGGCTGTTCGCAGCCCCACACCACACGGCGGTCTGACCCGGGGCCTTCGTCGGTGGTGATATCGCCATCGACGTCCCAGCCGTTCCACGGGTTCACGTCGTATTCAAAGGGAGTCATGATCCCGTCGGCGTCGCGGAAGTCGACCACATTGACCGCCCATTGGGCGATACGGCGAATGGTCAACTCGCGCCGAGCAAGCTGCCCTGCAGGGCCGGCCGGAATTGTGGGATCAATGAATGGCTCGGTAAAGCCTTCGAGTTGCGGTTGGCCTGCCGGCGCCGAAGTGGGCGTGTAGTCCAGGTCCACCAGCAACATCATGAGGCAGAACAGGTGCCGGGCGAATACCGCGCGGCTACGCGGGTGCATATATTGCGACCAAATGTTGGCGTTGGGCGTCGACAGGGGATTATCGTTGGCGAACCCCGACGTACCGTTCACGTTGTAGAGATTCGGCGTTCGGCCTGCGTCGTACCAGATGCCGTTGCCCGGCTCTTCGTCGGGTTCGTCCACGGCGCCGTCGCCGTCGTCGTCGGTCCCATTGCCCCATGGGCGGTTCGGGTTCAGTTTGTGGCCGTGGCGCAGCTCAAACGCCAGCATTTTGTTTAGCTCCTGCTGAAGCGCGTTCCGGCCAGCAAGCACATCAGGAATTCCGTTGACATTATTGGGAACGTCAGTTGGGTTCGAACTGGACGCATTCAGGCGGACTCCCTGAACGATTTTGGCCGCCATCAAATCCATGATCGTTGGCATCCGCCAATTGGACGCGAACGAGGCGTTCCGTACGGCGATTTTGGCGGCATTCTGCGCCAACGGATGGGGATTGCCCGAACTGTCGAACTCGGGCGGATAAAGAATGTCGAAGATTTCATAGTCCACCGCCGGGTTGTCGCGCGGCAGGGGGACCGTCGGCTGGCTGGGGCTGTAGGAGCTGTGCGTGGTGAGCAGTTTGCTAAGGGAGTCAAAATTCGTGGGCAGGTCCAGCACGCCGTCACCATCGGGATCGAACAGCCGGTGCGACAACAGACCGGCGTCGCTATCGCGCCAGCGGAGCAGCCCTTCCAGGTCGGCGGGCGTGTAGGGATCGTCGCCTCCGTCGGGCTGAACTAAATTTATCTCGTAAGGATGGTTCAGACGTTCGTTGACGCTTCCTAAAGAACCGCCGCCCACGCGGGTAAAGGTGTCGGCCTTGCCCGCATACCGCCAGACGGGCTGCCCCGAGTAATCGACCGCAACCGTACCGCGGCCAAACACATCGGGCGTGTTCAAAAAAGCGCTGGGAAAGTTCCAGCTTCCCTGCGTGCCGCTATTGGTGGCGCCATATTCGGTCGGACGGCCAATCGCTTTGAACAGGCT
>CAYWIS010000127.1:0-12395 GCA_964458385.1 uncultured Pirellulaceae bacterium | reverse complement strand
TCTTCGGTGGTCGTGCGGGCGCCGGGGAGATTGTTGACGCCATAACGAGCGATGAGATATTTCTCGTACACGTCGGCGTCGGTGCGATCGTTCGGGTCATCGACAAGATGCCGGAAGCTGATTTCGGCAGGCCCAAACCCCATGCCGCGCGGCAGCCGGAATTCGGCTGTGCCGTCTTCGTTCGGATCTTCATAATTCCAAATGAGACCGGACGGGTGGCCGGCATAGGGGCGGCGGCCTTCTGCAACCGGGTTATCGCCGATGCGATAATTCGTCTGAATTTGAGCCAGGTTGCCGTGCGCGTTGACGTTCAATCGGCCGTCCTGATCGACAATCAAGAACGCCACCAGAGGCTTGTACAAGCGTCCCCGACTATCGGTCTTGACCGGAAGCTGCAAGTCGAGCCAATAGCTATCCAGCCGGCCGTCGCCGTCGTTGTCAACATCGTAGGCGCCTTCAATATTGCCATCGCCATCCACGTCCCTAACCCCAGCTTCGATCAGAGCCGCCATCAGGCGATCGTCGGGGACCAGTGCGGTCAAGAACGGATTGCTTCCGGTGAAGTTCGGGTGGTCCCACGGCATGGGCCGGAAAATGACCAGGTTGCGCGTTTGCGCGTAAGAGTCAGGATGAGTCCACCGATTGACGCCGCCGTTGTTCTCAATCGCCTTCCAGAATTCTTGCCAATAGCGAATCAACTCGGGCCGATGAAACGAACCGCACCGATCCCCCGACGGCGAATTCTTGGCCAAGAACATATTTTGGTAATCCAGGGCGTCGTAGCTTTCATTCGCATCGCCGCCCAAGTTGACCGCCCCCGTGGCTGCATAACGGGAGTAGTTCGGCAGGAGCGCGTAAGGGGCGAGAAAGTCGCTATCGCTGCCATCGAGTTCATCGGCGTCAAGCCATTCGCCCTGCGCCATATAGCCCGACGCAGGATCCAACCCTACGCCGGGGCCGCTAAAGGGTTTCCCGTTAACTAAGAACCGCCGGTTGTTCCCCGACACGTCGCGTTCAAAGCGCTCCACAAAGAATACGGCCGGGTCCCCAGGCGCATCGGGGGCGATGTAACGTACCACCCGCGACGTCTGCGGCGGCCCCGAACCATCGGAAATGCTGAACACGCAGCCGGCATAGTAGTCATCGAAAGAACTGAGTTTCCCCCGCGTGATGTTGGTCGTCGAGTTGTTGACCACGACCTGCACCAGGTCGCCCGCGGTGGCGACGGGGCCGACGTCGGCAATGCCTTGGACCGCGCCGGTCATGCCGTACTTGTCCATCAGCAGGCTATGGCCCCAAACGGCCGAAAAGGGTGTCGCCGGTTCGCGGAGAATCTGGAACAGCGCTAGATCAGCTAACTTGGCCGGGTCGTCGCCATGGAGGTCGTGCCGGCCAAACGATTCCGCGCCTTGCCGGTAACGAGTGGCGCCAATAAGGAAGGTCATCCCCAGCAGCGAGAAGAGCACCAGCAGGCTCAGAATCAACAACAGTACGACGCCCTGGCGAGCGTGGCGACGAGGGGCCATCTTCTGTTCCTTCCGAATGACTGACAAGCTTTTGTATCTGGAGACGTGCGGGAGATTTTCGCGCCCGGGGTAGTTTTTGCTTTATGACTTCCAATCGACACGGTGAGGTGAGCCGTGCCAAGTCGCCCTCGGCTCCGTGGAGGAACGCGCACTTAACCGCGGTCGATCAGTTCGTCCACAACGAGGAGGTTTCCAGACGAATAGTTTTCTCAAACACAGCCACAACGTTCTTGACGATGGTTACTTGGGTTTCTCGTGGGGGCCAGTCGGGCCCTTCGAGCGTGACAAAACGAGCATAGGAATCGGCGGGGGCGTGCGTGTCGCCGGTGGTCGTCACATGAATGTCGGAATCGGCCGCCACCACGCGGTACCAGGACCACTTGTCGCCCACGTCGGTCGGAATGCCGGCCGCAATTGGCGTAAGCAGCACCCAATCGCCTGCGCCAACATCGAGCGTCGTTTCGGCTTCACTGCGAGACATCGTCGACGTATCGCCCGCCACCAGGGCGACATCGCCGCCCCCCACGCCGGCCGAAACAAAGCCGTTATACGTTGGCGGGTTGTAGGAGATGCGCACCGACCGCTCGTTTTCCGCGTTCATGGCCAAAGCGCCGTCGCGCTGGTGGAACACCACGATCGACAGCACGTAAAGATCGCCCAGCAGCGAATCGCTGCCGAATTTTTCTTGCGGAACGAGCGTGGCCATCCACGAGAAGCGCCCCTGGGCTTGCCGCACCAGGCGGCTCTCGGCGCCCGCCGGGGGCGAGATGTTGGGATCGGCCACCCAGTCTTCGCCTTCCGCGTCGAGCTGGATCGGAGGCAAAGTGCGGTCATCGTTCGGACGGCGGAACACCAGGTCATCTTCCGAGACGAACACCGCGTCAGCTTGCCGCAACCCCATAACGCTGTTGGGAAGGCCCGACGGTAATGTCAGCCGCGGCATTTGCCGGACACCGTTATAAGGGAACGCGCGAGCAGCGGCTTGTTCGGCGGCGGTTCCCGTGAGAAAGTTCGCAATAAAGCGCGGATCAATGGCGAAGGCCCGGCGATAAGGAATTGGTTGGCCACCGACGTTTTCCACTTTGGTAAAACCGACGCCATCGGAGGTGGGCAACGCGCTGTAGGTTCCGGTGGCGGTGTTGTACAACCGCCAGTTCGCCGGGTTGTTCATCCCCATGATCTCGAACTCGCGGAAGGCGTTCTTGCCTACCTGGTTCGCCCGCTCCAGCACAAAGCCGCGGTTCACCTGGTGGTCGGCCAGGGGGATCAAGAGGATCACGCCCAACAGGCCAATCGTCGCCACGCCGATAGAGATCAGCACTTCCAGCACGCTCACGCCGCGCGGGAACTGTCGATTGCGAAGGGTGAATTGCGGATGAGTCACAGCGGTGCAGGCTGAGAAAAGGCGGCGTGACCAGGGCATTAGTTACCTCCCACGCTTTGCACGGTGCGAGCGAGAGCGCGGGCGTCGCGCGTTTTCTGGACCAAGGTGTCGCGATTGGGATTCGTGCTGTCGTACAACACATTCCAGTCTTGCAGCGGCGTGGTGGTAATCGCCCCGCTGCGATGGCCAATGGTCACCCAAACGTTGTTCAGATCGTTCAAGTTCTGCCATGCCAGCGGATCGGCGCCCGCAGGCATGGAAGGGGGGAGCTCTCGTCGCTCATCCAAGAGGGAGCTTCCCACAAGCAAGTGAATGGGACTGTCGGGGATGACGCCTTCGTTGTTGCCGTAATACACGCGGTCTACGGTTCCGTCGGGGCGGAACATGATAACCACGGGCGACGTGTCGCTGGTATGAAACTCGTTTCGGTCTTCAATGACCGTTCCCGACGAATCGCGCAGCAAAATGCCTTCCATTCCCGAAAGGCTCAACACCACGGCAGTGGTGTTGGGCAGCGAAAGCGAGCCAGCCGTGGTGCGCCGCGGCTGGCGGAAAATCTGGAACCGCGAGCCAGGAAAAAGCGGGCCGGTGTTGACCGACGTATGGGGATTGCGGACGTCGGGCGGAACCTTCGGCGCATGGATATCGGTCAACGGCGGGCCGAATATGATTTCTCCTGGGCGCGGCTTCAAGCCGTCGTACAAATCGCCCGCGGAGGGCGAACCGGGATTATTGGAGGTCAACGGCGAGATGTCGGTGTAAATGTCGTAGATGACGTAATCGGGGCCCGAATAGTTAAAGCGGATCGTGTCGCCACGTTTGACTAACGGCTCAACCTTCGTGGCCGTAGTGTCGGAATGTTGTACATGCAACGACAACGCACCGCTTAACTTGGCGCGAATCAGCCATGCCGGTGGACGCGAGGCGACCCAAGGCACAACCTGCAACACCTCGTTTCGATACGGGCCCGACAGGACCGTCACCTGGTCCATGAACGTCCATGTGCTCGGATCGTTAGGGTCGGGCATGTCGAGATAGGTCAGCGCGGCGTCGGCGGTTTCGCCCACGTAGGGAGGCGGCGTCTCGGCGTAGTAGACCTGGTACGAAATATTGGGATCGACGTCATCGGTACGCGCGAACCACACGCCCACCGGGGCGTTGGCCGCTGCGGCGCGGGACTGGGCGGTGCGGATGAACGCGTTCAGTTGCCTGGAGGCCTCGCGAATCTTACGGTCGGCCAGTGCGGGCTTCATGAGCGGCAAGGCGATCCCCAACAGGATCACCATAATCATGACCACGACCAACAGCTCGGCGAGCGTCATGCCGCGGCGCGCTCGTGTTCGGCTCAGATTCGTCGACATTACCGCACCGTCAGAAAGTGATTATCGATGTTGTCTTCGGCCCCGTCGCCGAACACCGCCCCAATGCGAAGCTGGCATCCGGGCAGAATCACGTAAGGATCGTTCTTGTTGCGATTTAAGGCCGCAGAATTCCACAAGGCCGTTGGCCAAGGTTCTTCGGGATAAGGCGCACCCCAAACCGCGTTGTAGCTAAGGTACGGTCCTGTATCGGTTAGCGAATATTGCAGCGGGACGCCTCCGTTGAACTGGCCGCCGACGTAGTCATCTTCGGTGGGCGTTCCGCTGTAGGTGTCGATCACCAAGTGGTACAGTCCATCGGGACCGGCGGAGAACACCAAGGGGAAAAGCTGGAACGGGTCGTCCAACGTTACGTCAACGCCCGAGGGAGGACTTGAGTACGGATAGTTGGGATCGTCGGGATTGTTATTCTTCCAGCGTGGGTCGACCCGCAAGGGGTCAAACGGATCAGGAAGCAGCTCGGGGCTGCGGACCGGGTTGAGGGCCGACGGCGGCGACGGTTGAAGCGGCGAACTGTAGCCCGGCGCCCACCGAAGGAAGCGAATCGGGCGGCCCCAGCCATCGAGAATCTCGGGCATGCCATCGCCATCGGTATCGCCAATTTCGTTCTCGCGGAAGAAGTCCAAACCGCGCCGCGTGCCGTCTTGCATGTTGGCAAGGATCATATATAGGCACTCGGCTTGTTGATTGGTGGCCGACCAGGAGACGTTTGCCGCCCGCCGCCGATACGCCAGATTCAGCGCCGGCCGACCGCTTAAATAGGTCGGAGGGTCGGTCACATCGGTAATCCGGTCAGGTAGCTCCATGCGCATCAACTCGCGCAGCGCCAAGAGCCGTAACTGCGCCGCCTGCTGGGGAGCCGCCGCCGACGTGCGGATCGGCACGGGGCGAGTGCGGTAGGACTCCCAGTGGATCATGAGGAGTTCGTGGATCTTTTGGATCTGGGCGCGGGTGCGGGCGGCGCGAGCTTCCTCCAGCGAGTCCCACAAGGCGAACATGGTGAGCGAAGCCAGGATCCCCAGGATCATGATCACCACCAACAGCTCTAAGAGCGTGAAGGCGCGGCGCGGCGAGTTGGGAGGTGCGTGGATCATCGGTCCGTGGGGGCGTTCGCGTCGGGGGACAAACTTGGCCGCGAGCGAAAGCCCGCGGTGGTTCAACTTCGGGCCGGTTAGCCAAGGCCCAATCGGCTGTGACCCCGGCCTAAGCGCTAAGGCCGCCGTTAGGGCATAGTGTCTTCCAGCGGGCCGCCGCTGAAATTGGCGATGTTGTCGAGGTCCTCGGGCTTATAGTTGATCGCTTTGGAAAATTGGGTCTTCGTTTGGCTGAAGTCGCTTAGGTAGGTCTTGCGCCGCATGGGATCGGCTCCGAACTCGGTCCCGCCTGGTGCGCCGTACCGCCCATCCAAGCCGGCCGAGATAATCTGGAACTTACCAGCGTTGGCATACACGGGCGCCACATTGCCGGCGCCGGTTGAAGCAACCACGTACGGCCGCACAATGCCGAATTGGGCAATCAGCGTTGTGTTGCCCGCGGGGGGATACTGGGCGAAGAGATCGTCGCCATCGGGAAGACCATCGTTGTCAACGTCGGGTATGTTGTCGTATGAGCGGCCGTCAAAGTACACGTAGGGCGCCGGCTCGCCGTAAGGCGGGTAATATTCGAACAGGTGGTCGCCGTCGATGTCTTTCAGGCGTTCTTCCCGAAAGTCGAAGAACGCGTTCTCGCGTTCGACCATGTCTCGCGGCGCCACGGCCGCGCCACTCAAGATCAAGGGGCCGCCTTTCCCCGTGACAGGCGCCGAGGTGTTCTTACTCAACCCGCCAAGCCAGAACACCAGAGTCTCGGCCGCGTCGATTTGCGTATTAGCCGGCGTGCCCAGCAAGGGGTTACCGCCGAGCGTCCAGAGCGACATGTTCTCGCTTGCGTGCCGGGTGACACGTTTGAGATGCCGAAACACCACGGTGTTGTTCCAACCGGGGCCGCCGCTGGAATAGTCTTCAAAAAAGTTGGGCGGATAGTCGTTGTAGGCGTTCCTGTAGGACTCCACCGCCATTTCCAACTGGCTGATCTCCTGGGCAATGGCGGCTTCGCGGGCGTTGGTAACGGCGCCGAAGATGGCCGGAATGGCAATGGCCGCCAACAGACCGATAATGG
The DNA here is from genome assembly GCA_964458385.1 of uncultured Pirellulaceae bacterium. Lineage (GTDB taxonomy): Bacteria > Planctomycetota > Planctomycetia > Pirellulales > Pirellulaceae > JAHWKS01. The sequence goes on along the minus strand of CAYWIS010000127.1, from coordinate 5,949 downwards.
CAATGACGACCAACAGTTCGACCAGCGTGAACGCAGCGCGGCGGGTAACTAAGGGCAAGGGAACCGGGCGAACTGCCAATCGCCAACGGCCAAGAGGGGAGTGAGGGGCGGCCATGTTTTTACCTTTATCGTTTGGCTTCTGAAGGTTGCGGCGCCGGGGGCGCTCTCCACGGTTTTTCTCTTTCTCTTGAGGCTTTTGCCTCAGATCATTGGGGTTCTACGACAGGTTCTGAATGAGCGCCACCAGCGGCAAGAAGAGGGCGATAACGATAAAGCCGACCGCCCCGCCAAGGAACACCACCATGAGCGGCTCCATAAGTTTCATCAAACCGTCGGTCATGGTGCGGACTTCGTCGTCGAAGTAGTCGGCTACTTTGTACAACATGGTATCGAGTTCGCCCGTTTCTTCACCGACGTCGACCATGTTGACTACCATCTCTTCGGCGATGGGCTTTTTCATGGTCAAAAAGTACCAGCCAGCGCCCACGGCCCCGCCGGCCGCGGCGATGCCCAACGTCTGACCGCTAATCAACTCGGCCACCGCCAAGGCGAACAGGATCGGGGCGGCGCCCACGGTGATCCAGATGGCCAGCGCCAACGGGTGGAACGGCGGTTTGGAATATTCGCGCATTGGCTTGGCGATGGTTTCGCCCTCGCGAATGGCGTCGGTAATCTTGGAGTACATCCGCTCGAACATGCCGTTGTTGGCGGTCTCGCGGGTAATGGCCAAGGCTTCCAGAATGGGCACGCCGCTGGAAACCAGCGTGCCCAAGGTCCGGGTGGTGCGGGCCATGATGTTCTTCTCCACCAGGCCGCCGAAAATGGGAATCCGCATGATGAATAAGTCCCACGCCATGCGCCCTACCTTGAACTTGCGAAGCAACTTGACCGAAAGCCACAAGGTAAAGGGCACCGCGGGAATGAGATACCAATACAACACCACCTTGTTCGAGATGTTGACCAAAAGGATGGTCATCTTGGGAAGTTCAAAATCGAACTCGGCGAACATCTCGGCGAAGGCGGGCACGATCTTGAGCAAGATGAACGTCAAGATGAGCACGGCCACCAGCACCACGATCACCGGGTAAATCAAGGCGCCTTTCACCTTGCGGCGGATTTCCTGGCCGCGTTCCATGAACTCGGCCAGACGCTGGAGGATCAATTCCAAGGCGCCGCCGGCCTCGCCCGCCTTGATCATGTTGATGTAGAGGCGGCTAAATACCTTGGGCGACTTGGCCATCGCCTCGGAAAGCGTGGCGCCCGATTCGATTTCTTCGCACACGTCCAACAAGGCGAACTTGAGGGCGCCGGGCTTGGCCTGCATTTCCAAAATTCGCAGGCTGCGCAAGATCGGCAGGCCGGCGTCTTGCAAGATCGCCAACTGCCGGGTGAAGGTCGTCATGATCTTGCTGTTGGCGCCGCCCAGGGCGAAGCCGCGCTTCTTCTTGCCGCCGCGTGCTTCTTTGCCGGCCCCGCCACGGCCCTTTTTGACCGAGATGCGGGTGACGAAGTAACCCATCTGGCGAATAGTCGCCAGGGCTTCGTCTTCGGTCTGCGCTTCGATGATGTCCTCGATGGGATTCCCCATCGTGTCGCGCGCTTCGAATTGGAATGTTGGCATGGGGAGGCCGTCCGTTTAGTGGTTCTGACGCTTAAGACGGTGTTGGATGATTCGCGGCCGTTGGCCGTAAACAATCTGGCTCTGATTTCGGTTCAAACGATGCGTTACGAATTCTCAAGCCGCCCGCACCGTTGAACGCTCCCTACTAGGGAACGGCGCGGCGGGGCTTGGCTCTAATGTTCGACAATCGTTTCGGCAAGCACTTCTTCGGCGGTGGTTACGCCTTCGTGCATGAACTTGATTCCCGACTCGCGCAGCGTGACCATGCCCTTTTGGCGGGCCGCTTCACGCAAGGCGTCAACCGATGCGTTCTGGATGACCATTTCGCGCAGATCATCGTCCATAATCATCAACTCGAACAAGCCGACGCGCCCTTTGTAGCCGGTGTTATTGCAGTGTTCGCAGCCGCGACCTCGGAAGAACGGCTTGTCTTGCGGATCGTACCCGCTGATACGGAACTGGGTAAGGATTTCCTCCGACGGTTCGATCTGCTCGCGGCATTGGACGCAAATGCGGCGCACCAGACGTTGCGCCAAAATGGCTTCGATGGTGGCGGTCAAAAGGAACGTGGGCACCCCCATGTCTTTGAGCCGCGTGATGGTGCTGGGGGCGTCGTTCGTGTGCAACGTGCTGAACACCATGTGCCCGGTAAGCGACGCCTGCACCGCAATCTCGGCCGTTTCGATATCGCGAATTTCGCCCACCAGAATGCGGTCTGGGTCTTGCCGCAAGATGGCCCGCAAACAGGCCGCAAAGGTGACGCCGATGTCGTGATCGATGGGAATTTGAATAATGCCGTCGATGTCGTACTCTACCGGGTCTTCGGTGGTGATGACCTTGGCGGTAATCTCGTTCAGCTCGCTCAAGGCCGAGTACAGCGTGGTCGTCTTGCCCGACCCTGTGGGACCCGTCACGAGCACGATCCCGTTGGGCTTGTGAATCACCTCGCGGAATTGCTTGAGCGTTCGCTCGTCCATGCCGACCTTGTTCAGGTCCAGCGACACGACCGAGCGGTCCAGCACCCGCATAACCACGCTTTCGCCAAACAGCGTGGGAAGCACGCTCACCCGCAAGTCGACCGGGTGGCCGCCCACGGTCAGCTCGATGCGGCCGTCTTGCGGCAGGCGGCGTTCGGCAATATCAAGGTTGGCCATCACTTTGATGCGGGTGGTGATGGCGAACGCCAAGTGCCGCGGCGGAGGGACCATTTCAAACAGCACGCCGTCGGCCTTGATCCGAATGCGGAACTCGTCTTCGAACGGCTCAAAGTGAATGTCGCTGGCGTGATCCTTAATGGCCAACAGCAGCACCATGTTGAGCAGCTTTCGTACGGGCTGGCTGTCGGCCAATTGCTCAACTTCCGAAAGATCGATCGGCCCATCGCCCGAGAGCAGCGAGGCTTGCTTCTTGAGTTCTTCGTCGTTCTCTAGGTCGCGAATGATCGACTCAACGCTTTCGGTGTCCGACGAGTAATACTTGTCGAGCATCTGCTGAACCGCGTGCTCGGTGGCGACGACCATTTCAATGTCGTAGCCCAAGAAGGTGCGCAACTCGTCGACGATCTGCAGGTTTTGCGGATCGCATGTTGCCACCACCAGCGTGTTGTTGGCCAGTTGCAGCGGAATCACCCGGTACAACTGAGCCATGGCGTCGCTAACCAGCGACAAGGTTTCTTTGGGGAGCTTAATCTCGGTCAGGTCGACCGTTTGCAGCCCCATTTGCTCCGCCAGGGCCTGGGCCACCTGCTCGTCGCTCACCAGGCCCATTTCTTCGGCGATCTTCCCCAGCAGTTCACCGGGGTTTTGCCGCTGCTCTTCGAGCAGCATCTCGAGCTGATCGTCGTCGATAAAGCCCAAGTCAACGAGAATCTGACCGATGCGTCGTACAGCCATATGTAGGAAAGATAAGAACTTTGAAATTCAAGAAAAGTTGTTGACCGGGCGCCGCCCGTTGGGCGACCGCGCCCGGCCGGCGCGGCGTGCCCGTGGAATTGCTGGCTTTTGCCAATTCAGGCTATAGGTCTTCGCCTTGTTCTTCCTCTTCGTCGTCGAACATGCCGCGCTGGGCGTTGAGGATGCGCCGCTCCAGCTCGTCGCGATTGGCCGCTTTCATCAACGCGTCTTCCGCCGTAACTTTCTCCTCTCGCCACAACCGGAACAGGTGATCGTCCAGCAATTGCATACCGTACTTAGCGCCGGTCTGAATGGCCGAGTTGATGCGGAAGGTCTTGTTTTCGCGAATCAAGTTCGAAATGGCCGAGGTCACCACAAGCACCTCGTACGCCGCCACGCGGCCGCCGCCGATCTTGGGCAACAAGGTTTGCGACAACACGCCGATGATCGACGTTGAAAGCTGCGTGCGAACTTGCTCCTGCTGGTTCGTGGGGAAGGCGTCGATAATACGGTTCACCGTTCCCTGGGCGCCGGTGGTGTGGAGCGTGCCAAACACCAAGTGGCCCGTTTCGGCCGCACTAATCGCCGCCTCGATTGTTTCCAGGTCGCGCATTTCGCCCACGAGAATCACGTCGGGGTCTTGCCGCAACGCCCGGCGGATCGCCTCGGCGAAACTGGGTACGTCGGTGTGGACTTCGCGCTGGTTGACCGTGGATCGCTTATGGTAGTGGTAAAACTCGATCGGGTCCTCAATCGTGATGATGTGGTGATCGAGCGTCTCGTTGATGTAGTTGATCATGCTCGCCAGCGTTGTACTTTTTCCCGAACCGGTGGGGCCGGTCACCAGGAACATGCCGCGCGGCCTTAAGCACAACTTGGCGATGACGGGCGGGGTTCCCAACTGCTCAAACGTCAAAAGCGTGTTGGGAATCTGCCGCAACACCATGGCGATGTTGCCACGTTGGCGAAACACCGAAACGCGAAACCGCGCCAAGTCGCCAAACGCAAAACCAAAGTCACTACCGCCTCGCTCCTGAAGTTCTCTCTGACACCGCTCGGGCGTAATGCTCTTCATTAACGCCACAGTGTCTTCCGGTTGGAGCACCTTGGTTTCCAACTTCCGCATGCGGCCATGAAGCCGGAACACGGGCGGTTGCCCCACCGTGATGTGAATATCGCTTGCTCCCTGCTTGACCGCGGCCTGGAGCAGCTTGTCGATAAGAATGGTGCCCATCGAGGCTCCTCGTTCCTGTCCGATTAACGCACTGAGATTATCGAAGCCCAAAAGCGTTGTGCCAGACGCCGCCAAAAAAACCGGAATTTTCACCGGTTTTGGTTGATCCGGCCAACGTTGGCCTAACACCGCGTCTCGGCTGAGGATTCCCCCATGCCCGAGCCGCAACCAAGATGATGAGGTTTATGACAAGGCCGCGTGGAGTTGCCCCCACGCTACAAAGCGCCGCGAGGATTCCGCAGCGAGGAAGTTTCGTCTCACAGTCACGATTAAACCAGGGTGGCAATCAGCTGGTCGTCCTGTTCGGTGCGTTTCGCCACACGGAAGACTTCTTCAATGGTGGTCTGCCCTTCCAGCACCTTGCGAATGCCGTCGACGTAAAGTGTTTTCATACCCTGACTTATGGCGACCTTGCGAATTTCCTGAGCTGAGCGGTTCTCAAAGATCATTTCGCGCACCTTCGAGGTGACCAACATTAGCTCGAAAATGCCCTGCCGACCGCGAAACCCGCTCTTCTGACAGTGGCTACAACCTTTCCCCTTGGAAAAGGTAGCGCCAGCCGCTACCTCGGGCGGAATTCCCGCCGCGTCCAATAAAGCTTGCGGCGGCTTGTACGGCTGCTTGCATTTGGTGCAAATTAACCGCACCAAACGTTGAGCCAGCACCGCCACCACGCTGCTTGCCACCAGATAGTTGGGTACTCCCATGTCGACCATGCGCGTCACAGCACTGGGCGCATCGTTCGTGTGTAGAGTACTAAATACCAAGTGTCCAGTGAGCGACGCCTGAATTCCCATCTGCGCCGTCTCAGTATCTCGCATCTCGCCCACCAAGATCACGTTCGGCGCCTGACGCAACATGGCGCGAATGATCCGCGCAAAATCGAGCCCGATGCTGTGCTTTACTTCGACTTGATTGATCCCCTGGAGGTAGTACTCCACAGGGTCTTCGGCGGTAATGATCTTGCGGTCAGGCCGATTGAGATAGTTGAGCGCCGAATAGAGAGTGGTGGTCTTCCCCGAGCCTGTCGGCCCGGTCACCAAAATGATCCCGTTTGGGCGGCGAATGAGGCTCAAGAAGGTCTGGAAGTTTTCTTCCGACAACCCCAACTGGCGGATACCGACCTTGATATTGTCCTTATTTAGTAGCCGCATCACGACCGACTGGCCGTGGTTGGTGGGGATAACGCTGACCCGCAAGTC
>CAYWIS010000126.1:0-17995 GCA_964458385.1 uncultured Pirellulaceae bacterium | reverse complement strand
GGGGATGTTTGAGCCAGACGAGTTAGAACGGCTGGCGCCGCGTCTGCGCGGCGGTCCGCGGTTGTCCGCCGTGAACGGACAAGGCGTGCAGGGATTAGATCCGGTGGCCGGCACCGAGGCCTTGGCTTACGACTTCCTAAGCAAAGGCGGAAAGCACTCGCGGCCGTTTATTACGCTGGCTGTGTACGATGCACTCACCGGCGGCAAGGGAACTCAGGCCGATGGCGCGCAACATGTGGCCAAGATTCCCGACGCGGTCAAGCGTACCGCGATGTCGATCGAAACATTCCACAAAGCGTCGCTGGTCCATGACGACATCGAAGACGACGACGCCTTCCGTTACGGCGATCCCACCCTGCACCGCAAGTACGGCGCTCCCACCGCAATCAACGTAGGCGACTACTTAATCGGCATGGGTTATCGCTTGGTGAGTCGCGAGGCCAAGGCGCTTGGCCCCGACGTAGCAAGCGACGTGCTTGACTTCCTGGCCGACGCCCACCTTCGTCTGTGTGAGGGGCAAGGCGCCGAGCTCCTCTGGCGCGACGCCCGTGACAAACGCCTGGCGCCCATTGATGCGCTGAAGATCTACGCCCTGAAAACCGCGCCCGCATTTGAAGCGGCGGTATATTCGGGATTGCGTTTGGCCGGGTCGGTCGAACCCTATCTGGAGCCTGTCAAACAGTTCGCGCGAAACATCGGCGTAGCGTTCCAGATTCTCAACGACCTGAAAGACTGGCAAGGCGATCAAGACAACAAGCTGGCGGCCGGCGGCGACGTGCTGGGAGGACGGCCCACCGTGCTTTTGGCCCTGGCGCTACAGTCATTGCCCGAAGACAAACAAGAGGAATTGTTGCGGCTGGTGAGTGACGCCGACCTTCCGCCCGCGGCGCGCGTCAGTCGCATTCGTGAACTTTACCAGGAAGCAGGCGTGTTTGAGCAAGCGCACCGGTTGGTCGACAAGCACCAGGACCGGGCCGAACAAATCGCCGACGCTCTCCAACCCGAGGAATTACGCCGCCTGTTTTATTACTTGATCGACACGGTGCTGGAACGTCCTGCCGAAGACGCCGCTCCCACCCCCGCGCTGTTGGTGAACATTTCCCAACCGCGTTAGGCCAACGACAGCCAAACGGGCAATGTGAGGGTGAAGGAGTTGCGCTGCACGGCGGGTCGCCGACAAGCCTTGGAGGAATCGGTTGTCCATCGCGTCCCTCTCTCAACCCCCGCCATTCTGATTCCCCCTGGTCGTCGTTACGTCGCCAGCATCGTTCGCTTGCCCCCTCCTTCACGCCCCTCAACGGACATGAACCCGCAACTCGGCCCCATGCCCGATCTCGATACCCTCATCGGCTTGTTTTACGACGCTCCAGAGCAACTTGGACAGTTTGATGAGGCCGCCTCGAGCGAACTGCCGGAACCCTACGCGGTATTGCTCGACCACAACGAGCATATGACCGTGACCGTGGAGTCGTTCCATCGGTCGCGCGTCGATGTGCAAGTGTTAGAAACGAACATTACCCCCACCCACTATGCCCGCAAAATTCTGCTCACGCGTCAGTCCGATGGCGGTGTCGTCCAGTTTGGCGTAGTGCGTTTGAACATGGGGTATCTGAGCGAGCCGGTGCAGCGTGAAATCCGTAGTCAGCAAAAGCCACTTGGCCGCATCCTCATTGAGCACCATGTGCTACGCCAGGTTGAACTGGTAGGACTTTGGCGCGTCACATGCGGGCCCGATTTGCAGAAGTATTTTGGGCTGAACGGTCCCACGGCCACCTACGGCCGCACCGCTTTAATTCACTGCAATGGGGAGCCGGCGGTGGAACTCTTGGAAATCGTCACTCCCTGCACTTCCTAAGGCCCGCTTCGTCCTTCCAACCGCGCCGCCGACGCTCCGCCGTGCGGGCAGATGCCTTGCGCGGAGCGCACCCACCCAACGGCGAATTAGCGCTTCTGCGCTAAGGAACAAATTAGTTGTTCTGATTGAAATTCTGCTACAATCTTCGGGTTGACGACCATACCTTACTGTCTCACCCTCGCCTCCCCCCAAATATCCCACCTGAATTTCGGCGTCCGAGGTTGCTTGATGAAGGACAACTATCAGTGTATCGTCGTAGGCGCTGGACCCGCCGGTTCGACGACGGCGGCGCTGCTCGCCCAAGCCGGGCATGCGACGCTCTTGGTGGAGCGCGAGAAGATGCCTCGCTACCACGTGGGCGAGTCACTGATGCCCGAAACGCATGGAACGCTCGAGCGGCTCGGGGTGCTAGAGCGGATGAAAAGCGGCAGGTTCACGCAAAAGGTGAGCGTGCAGTTCCTCTCGCACGACGGCTTTGACTCGCAATCGTTCGATTTTCAGGAGCATACCCCAACCGCCTGCTCGGCGACTTGGCAAGTTGAGCGAGCCGACTTTGATCAGATGCTCTTTGAGAACGCCGCCGAGAAAGGCGCCGAGTGTTATGACCAGACGTGCGTGACCGACGTCCTCATGGAGGGCGACCAAGTCCTGGGCGTCACGCTGCAAACCGCCGACGGCCGCATGCGTACAGTGGCGTGCCGCGTGTTGGTTGACGCCACGGGGCAACAAGCCCTTCTGGCCAACCGCCTGGGACTGTTAACGGCCGACTTGGACCTGCGCAAAGCGGCGATATGGGGATACTACCGGGGCGCCCGCCGCGACCCTGGCGCGCGAGGCGGAGCCACCTTAATCTTGCACACCGCCGACAAGAAATCGTGGTTCTGGTATATCCCGCTCGCCAATGGCGTTACCAGCATTGGTGTTGTGGGCGATTGTCATTACCTGCTCAAAGGTCGTGGCGCCCCTGCCGAAGTGTTCGAGGATGAGCTGGTTAAATGCCCGGCCCTCATTGAACGGCTGATGGACGCCGCCATGGTCGGCAATCTCCATGTGGCGAAGGAGTTCTCCTACACCACGCGGCGCCGCGCGGGCGAAGGTTGGGTATTGGTGGGCGATGCGTATGGCTCCATCGATCCGATTCACTCGTCGGGAGTCTTATTCGCCATGAAGAGTGGCGAATGGGCCGCAGACGCCATCATCGAGGGCTTTGCACGGGGAGACCTCTCGGCAAAACAATTGGGCTGCTGGACAGCCAAGTTTGACCGCGGCGTCCAATGGGTGCGCAAGTTGGTCCATGCTTTCTATACCCACGATTTCAGCCTGGGCGAGTTCCTGAAGACGCACCCTGAACACACTGGAAACCTGACGGATCTCTTGTGCGGCCGAGTGTTCCACGATGGCGCCGGCCGCATTTTCGACGACATGGACCCATGGCTGGCCGCCGCCCGTAACGGCCAGCGGCAATTGCCCCCCTTTGCCGCCGTTCACGAATTGATCCGCTCGGAAACACTCCGCGCAACGAAGTAGCGACGCCGCGAACTGCTCCCCCTGGATCAACTGCGGCGGAGACATGGCGCCGTTGACGTTAAGCCCCCGCGCCAAACTGCGCCTCAAATTCGGCTTCGGTTAGCACAGGCACGCCGAGTTCGCGGGCTTTATCAAGCTTGCTGCCGGCTTTCTCTCCGGCCAGAACAAAGTCGGTGTTCTTGGAAACACTCGAGACGTCTTTACCGCCCAGTTCACGAATTCGCTTCTTGATGCTGTCGCGGGTGTAATTCGTGAGCGTGCCAGTCACAACCACGGTCTTGCCTGCCAGCGGCCCACCGGCGGGCGCTTTGCCTTCGGCTTCCATCTTGACCCCGGCGCGGCGCAGGTCCTCAATGGTTTCTCGGCCCGCATCGCTGTGCAGAAAATCGTAAACGCTGCGGGCGATCTTGTCGCCAATTCCATGCACGGCGCTGAGTTGCTCGACAGTCGCCTGTTGCAGCGCGTCCATCGTTTGAAAGTGCTGAGCCAGAATGCGGGCTACCGTTTCGCCCACCATGTGAATTGCCAGCGCATTCAACAACCGCTCCAAGCCGCGGCCTTTACTGGCTTCAATGGCGTCAAGCAGCTTTTGTGACGACTTTTCCCCCATGCGGTCCAGCCGCATCAAGTCTTCCAGCTTGAGCCGGTAAAGATCGCCCAGCTTCTTTACAAGTCCGGCGGCAATCAATTGCCTTACGCGTTCTTGCCCCAACGTGTCGATATCCATGGCGCGGCGGCTCGCGTAGTGAACGATCCGCTCTTCGAACTGGGCGGGACAACTGGGATTAACGCAACGAATGTAAACGCCGTCGGCGTCTTTGACCGCTTCTTTACCGCACTCAGGACACGTTTTGGGCGCCTCGGGTTTCGGCAGGTGATTCTTGCGCAGATGCTTTTCCACGCGCACAATGTGAGGAATAATCTTGCCCGCTTTTTCGACAACCACCACGTCGCCCACCCGGACGTCAAGCCGCTCGACCTCGTCGAAGTTATGCAGGCTGGCGCGACTAACAATGGTTTGGGCGATTTCGACAGGTTCGAGTATAGCGACGGGCGTGATAGCGCCGGTTTTGCCCACCTGCAAACGAATATCTTTGAGTGTGGTGGTGGCCTCGTACTTCTCCCACTTATACGCAACGATCCAACGGGGGCTCTTGGAACGGGCGCCTAACTTCTCACGTTGCGCAAACGAGTTCACTTTGAGGACCGCGCCATCGATTTCAAAATCCAGCTCGTGCACCCGATTGATGATGCGTTCGCAGTGCGCAATGGCCCCGTCGATGTCGTCAAACACCTCGTACATGGGCGTGGGAGTAAGGCCGTAGCGTTTGATCTCTTGCAGGAAATCGGCGTGGTTCGTCGAGCGTAACCCCTCGCAGTAGCCCATGCCGTGAATAAACATCCGCAAGTTGCGCTCAGCCGCGACGCGCGGATCAAGCTGCCGAATCGTCCCCGCCGTGCAGTTCCGGGTATTGGCGAAGGGAGGCTCGCCTTTCTCTTTCTGCTTTTGGTTCAACTTGACCAGATCCGAGTTGGTCATATACACCTCGCCGCGCACTTCAAGCACGGGAGGCGGGTCATCCAAAAGCCGCAGCGGAACGTCTGAGATGGTGCGAATGGCGTGGGTCACGTCATCGCCCACTCGACCGTCGCCGCGCGTCACCCCGCGCACCAAGCGGCCGTTTTCGTAGATCAAGGCGCAGGCCACACCATCGACTTTCAACTCCACCACCCATTCCACCTTTTCTCCTGGCAAAAGCTTTTCGGTGCGGGCGGCGAACTCGCGCAGTTCTTCAAGGCTATAGGTGTTTTCAATGGAGAGCATCGGAACACGATGCTCCACATGCTCCAAATAGGGAACCGGCGCATCTCCCACACGCTGCGTGGGGCTGTCGGGCGTGACTAGCTCGGGGTGCTGTTTCTCCAGTTGCTTCAGTTCGTCCAGCAGCCGGTCATATTCCAAGTCGGAGATTTCCGGCTGCGCCTCGACGTAATACTTGCGGTCGTGATACCGGATCAGTTCCCGCAATTCCTGCACGCGCTCGGCCGGCGACTTGGCCATAAACGGCTCCTTCAAGCAAGACTCAAAGAAAGAAAGATCCGAAATACGACAAAGCCCCAACGCGACCGCGGGGCCGCGTGTCCTTATAAAACAAAACCAACGGCGCTAGGCAAGCCAGCCCCCCCGGGGCTTTTACTCGGTCCCGCACTCAGGAGCGACCGTAGCTGTCTTCTGTGTCGCCGAGTTGGGCACAAGGCAGAGGAACTTGAGTGGCGTTTGGCCCGTGTTGCGAAACTGATGGACTTCATCGGGCCGGACGTACACCACAACCCCAGGGCGCAGCGGGTGAGCGTGGTCGCCTTCCCAAACTTCGCCCTCGCCCTCCAGTACATAGACTTCATGTTCGTAGGGGTGACTGTGCCGCGGCGTGTAACCGCCCGGCGCCACCTCAAACCGCCGCATGGCGAAGTTCGGAGCGCCATCGGCCTCGCCGATGAGCCACCGCACCGTGCAGCCTTGAGCGCCTTCCATGGCGACGGGTTGTTCGGCCGTTTCGGTAAAGTGATGAACCTTCATTGGTTTTTGGACAACGCAAGGTGAATTCAGGCTTCGCTGCGCTGCTCCTCGGGCGACGCCGACCGTGAAGCCGCCGGCGCCGCACGGCGAGCCCAGTAATCGTCGGTGCCGATCGCGGCGAAGGTAACAATCGCTAGTACGCCCAGTTCGCTTAGCAGCAGCGTCACGCCGTGTTGATCGAGGAACGCCACCAGGCCGCGCTCGGGCGCTGTGGTCATCACTTGGGCCGGGCTGAGCAGATTGACGGTCATCACACCGTAAGCGCATGCCGTAATGGCAAACACAACGCCCACCACAAGCAAGACCGGATAAAACGGATTGAACGGTTTCTTCGTCTTCATGCGTGATGGCAGCTCGGAAACTTCCGGCAGTCAGCCCAAATGGCGACCTAATCAGCAAACGACGGCGGCCGCCGCTGCCCCTAGAGAAACTCTTCCCAACCGCGGCGGCGAATTTCTTCGACCACACGCCGCACCGCTTCTTCGTCGTTCTTGTTGGCTACGAGCGTGGCGTCGGGCGTGTGGACGATAATGCAGTCCTTCATTCCCAAAGTGACGATAAGCCGGTTGTCGTCGCCGCGCACAATGACGCCCTGCGAATTGACGCCCAAATGTCGCCCAATGATCGTGTTGCCGTTTTCGTCGCTTGGATAAAGGCGAGCCAGCGACCTCCAGCTTCCGACATCGTCCCAAGTGAACGGAGCTTCGATGACCGCCACATCGTCGTAATGCTCCATCACGGCGTAGTCAATGGACTTCTTCTCGATGGCCGCGAACTCGCGACGAAACACCTCGGGGAAGTCCTCCTCTGACGCCTCAGCGATCGTGTGCAAATGGGCATGCATCTGGGGCGCAAAACGCGCTAGGGCGCTGAGAATGGTGTCGGCCCGCCACACGAAAATCCCCGAATTCCAATAGAACGTCCCCGCCGCCAAATACTCCCGCGCAACGTCCGCCTTCGGCTTCTCGCGGAACATGCGCACGCGATACGTTGGTGGATCCGACGCGTTGCCTGGCAACGCTTCGCCCCGCTCAATGTATCCAAAGGATTCAGCCGGATAGGTTGGCGGAATGCCAATCGTCACCAAACGCGTCGGACGGTCGTCCACAAGCCGCACTGCATGCCGCAACGCCGTTTGAAATTGGGCCACCGGCTGAATCACATGGTCGGCCGGCATCACCGCCATGAGGGCTTGCGGATCTTTCTTCAATAACAGCCGCGCCGCCAAGCCGATACAGGGGGCAGTGTCGCGCCCATAGGGCTCGCCAACAATGGCCGAGGCCGGCAATTCGGGCAACTCGCGGCGGATCGGGTCAACCAGCTTTTCGCTGGTCATCACCAAAGTCTGGTCCAAAGGAACCAGACCTTCCAAGCGGGCGAGAGTGGCCCGGATCATGGTCTGGTCGCCCGCCAATTTGAGCAGTTGCTTGGGACGATCGGCGCGACTTTCGGGCCAAAATCGGGTTCCCGACCCGCCGGCCATGATGACGGCATAGAGCATTTTTTGATTGTATCCCGCTTCCGCGTCCCGTATAATTTTTCCTGATCCCAATCTTATCACGTTCAGTATGTGCGCAGAAGTCGCATCCCGCCCCCTCAACCTGCCCTAGTCCTGATGCGTGAAAGACATTTCTTCGTTTCTGATCTGCACCTGTTTTGCCGTCGTTCGCATGCACATTTGCTCGCCGAGGACTTATACCGCGCAGCGGCCGGCGCCAGAACGTTTATCTTAGGGGGCGACATTTTCGATTTTCGCTGGACGACGCTCGCCAGCGTTGCGCAAACGGTTGAGGCGGCCATTGAGTGGCTGCGGCGGTTGGTCGAACCGCATCCTGATTGTCAGTTCTATTTTCTCCAAGGCAACCACGACGCGCATCCGCGGTTTACCCGGGCGCTGGATGAATATTCCCGCTCGACCCCAAATTTAAGCTGGAGCCCGTTCTTTCTCCGCTTGGGCTGCAGCCTGTTCCTGCATGGCGACGCCGCCGAACGCGGCGTGGTGGACCATTCCAGTTTGACCGCGTACCGTGCACGGTGGTGCCGTGACCTGAAACACGGCCCCATGGCCAATACCTTCTACGATGCGGCGGTGCGAGCGAATCTGCACCGCGCGATTGCCGCCGCCGCCCATCCAACGCGACGCGTCGTCCGGCGACTGGCCGCCTACGCCGAACGGATCGGCCACGGCATCGCCAGTGGCTTACGCCACATCTATTTCGGCCACACCCACACCGCGTTATCCAACTTCTTTGACGGTGGGTTGGTGTTTCACAATGGCGGCGCCCCGATCCGCGGGCTCAATTTCCGCATTGTGGAAGCCGTCGTTTAACGTGCCGGAAAGGTCCCGCGTGAGACATCGCGCCACGCTTGCTGGCCGCGCTGAATCTACGCGGCATACTGAAAGCGCAACTAGGATATTCTCGGGTGCGCTTCGGCAACTTCTGCGTTTGCCGCACCACGGACGCGACAATCTAGAGTTCGCGGGTCAGTTTATCAAAGACGCTACGGCATTCCGCAAGCAGGTCATTGTAATCGACCGCTTCGATTTCTTCGCCCATCAACTCCACTTCGAAAAAGCCCTCGTAGCCCGCGTGGTGAAGCGTCGAAACGATCTCACGCAACGGAATGAACCCGTCGCCCAATCGGCACCGATGCGGCTCTTCCTGGGGAGGCGATTTGGCGTCGCCCAATTGCACGAGCGCTAACCGCGAAACGACATCCGGCAGACGCTCCACCAGTCCGGGCGATTGGGCCAAGTGATAGGTGTCGAAACAAACCTTAATGGCTGGGCTTCCGATGGCGTCGATCATCGCCAGGGTTTCATCCAAGCTGGTCAGGAAGGTCCACTCGCCTGCAACGGCGGGGTGCATCGGCTCAATAGCCAATGTGACCCCCAGTTCCGACGCCAATGGGGCGATTTCGGTCAGCGCGCTGCGGAGAATACGGCGCGCGTGATTATGGGTATGCCCCGCGCGGCCCCCACTGTAAACGACCAGGCACGCAGCTCGCATTTCGGCCGCGAGGCGAATCGCATCGCGGGCGTCGTCAAGACTGTCGCGGTAGCTGCGACCATCGCTGCCTGTAAAGCCGCCGGCCCAAAGCAGCGACGAGACGCGCAGATTGCTATCGTTCAGCAGTTCGACCGCTTTTTCCTCGCCAAAGTCCGATACTTTTTGCCGCCAGACGCCGATCGCCCGAATTCCGGCTTGCAAGTAGTAATGAACATCTTGTTCGAAAGACCACCGAAAGGTGGTCATTTCGTTCATGGCAAGCTGCGCCATCCGTGCAGTCTCCTGAATAGTGCTGCGGCTTCCGCCGCCTGGACGAGAGGCAAGCGATGCTTGCCAACCGAAGCTGCCACTTCGGCCCTGGATGATGGGTAGTAGTATGGGAAACTGCGCCCTGTCTGTAAAGCGTTCCCCTTGAAAGCGCACCGCGGCGGTGATAGCATCAAATTGAACACGAAGGAAGAGTGGTGCGACCCCTGCTTCGGCGGTATATCGCACCTGCGCGGCCGGGCCGCCAACTTCGAACTTCGTTTCTTTCCGCTGGTGCGGCAGCTTCCTTCCGTACGCTCTTCATCCGACGCTTTGGGCGCAGCTCGGTTCTCCTTTGCGCGTAAGGGACGTCCGTCGTCTTGCGCGTCCCGCCTTCCTTTTGCACTCCAGGAGCGAGTCGATGGCTCGACAGCCCCAAGAAGACCTCTTCGAAGGCACCAAAATGACCTTCGGAGAGCATATCGAGGAGCTTCGTATTGCGTTGTTCCAAGCCCTGATCGGCTTGTTCATCGGTGTTGTTATCGGGTTTTTCATCGCCAGCTACGTGGTGCAATGGATCCAAACCCCGCTCAAGTCGGCATTAGACAACTACTACTTGGAACAAGCCGTCGAAGAGCTGGCGACCAAGTATGACGGAGAGCTTCCTTACGAAATGCTGACAATAGTGCAGGATCAGCGCCTGGCGCCAGCCACCATGAAGGTCAACCCTGATAGTCTGCTGGTTTCCCTTGCACAGAACGAACCAGAAGCCAACAAGGCCGCTTACTTTCCGCATCGCCTTAGCGCGGAGGAGCTGAACTTGGCCCGGCTGGGCAAGTTTCTTCAACGTTGGTCCAAAGCCGCCGAGAGCAATCCCGACTCGCGCGAGGGCGTTCTATGGAACGCGCTTTCAGACAGTCATCGTCAAGCGCTTACCCGTTTGGCCGCGAAGCAACAGCACACGTTAACCGACGCCCGCACCGTGGCCGACGCACTCAATAGTTTGTTGGAAGTCCGCGACCTCGCCGCCGCTCCGGCCTTGGAAGACGTATCGGGGATCGACGATTTTATGACGACGGCTCTGAAGGAGCTCCGGCGGAAACGAGAAACCAAGGAGTTCACCGCGCATGATGCGCGACGGTTGAACCGGATGCTCCTAACGGCGGTTTTTCCCCATGATGTGCCCAAGCCGCGCGCCAGGCTTGTGGATGTGCCCTTCTGGCGGCCCATTGACACCAAAGTACAGTCGCTCGGCGCCGAGGAAGCCTTCATGATCTGGTTAAAGGCCGCTCTGATTGCAGGAATTGTGATCTCCGCCCCGTGGGTGTTCTGGAAGATTTGGGAGTTTGTCGCGGCGGGACTGTATCCCCACGAAAAGCATTATGTGAAGGTGTATCTGCCCTTCAGCTTGGCTCTCTTCTTCGCCGGCGCGGCGTTGGCGTTTTTCTTTGTGTTTGAGCCGGTGCTCGGATTTTTGTTCTCGTTCAATAAGTCATTGAACATTGATCCTGACCCCCGCATTAGCGAATGGCTGAGCTTCGTGCTCTTCTTGCCGCTCGGGTTTGGCATCAGCTTCCAGCTCCCGCTGGTCATGTTATTCCTGCAACGGCTAGGCATCATTGCGGTCGAGCAGTACCTACAGAAGTGGCGGATCGCCGTGCTGGCGATTTTCGTAATCGCCATGGTGTTGACCCCCGCCGATCCGATCAGCATGCTGCTGATGGCGTGCCCACTGACCGTGCTCTACTTCGGTGGGATTGCGCTCTGCCTGTGGATGCCCAAGAACCGCAATCCGTACAGCGAATTGCAAGCCTACGAACCGTAGCGGCATGTTAGCCGTTCACGGTGACGCCAGCCCCAACATCAAGAGGCTTCTCATGATGGGGATCATCGTGCGGGGGAAGCTCCGCCCCCGCGGGAACAAGCTCTGGCGGGGGCTCATCGTTTGACATTGGATTGCCCTGCTTGCGTTCGTTGGTTTTGCGATGGGTGCATGACTCGGTGCACCCGGCGCAGCAGAAATCGCAGCAGCAAGAGCCTGTGTCAGCGCTTCCACAACTCTGGCCACAGGCGCTAGCGCCCTCGGCGGCGCCCCCGCCCGCCTCGCAACAAGCGCTGCAACCTACACAAGCATTGCAGCCTTCGCATGCGCAGTCGAGAAACGCCAGCAGGCCGAGGTCGCTGAATACGTAACCCGACCGCCGCCACCGCCGCGTCGCCGTATCGCCGCAGGAGCAGACGGGACCATCCAAGCGCCGCTGGACGCGGTGCGCCGCGGCTTCCAACACGTATGCTGCAAGCGAGTCGCTTGCATGATCTCGGCGGCACAGCGCCGCGGCCAGCATCAACCGGCGGTTACAATAAGCGAACGCCGCGCGACGGTCCTCGTCATTGGCAAGCGGGTTGTAGTTGCCAGTGCGCTGGTCGCGCGGCCAATCGACCGCACAATCAAAGGCAATGATCGCCTCTCCTACGTAACGGCCCACCGTACACAATGCCTCGGTAGAGATCGGCTGGGGAGCAATCCGCGCAAGCAAGCCGAAGACATACGCGAAGGCCTCACCCGTTGGCTCCGCATATCGAACCATGGGCGGCCTGTTCCCCGGACGCTCCTGCTTCACATGTTTCACGAGGAACTGTTCCACGTGCTCTTCGAAGGCTGGGTCAAGGCGCCGAAAGTACTCGCGCGTGGCGTCAATCGGCCGACGCAACGTCCATCGCCCTAGACGAGCGACGATCCCGTAGCCGTCGCGCACATCGTCGTCCAACTTAATTGCCCCCAGCAGCAGCCCGAGCGATGCACAAAATTCACCGAGGGGCGCTTCTGCCCGGGTCAACAAGTCGGGATCGCGCCGTAGTCGGCAACACCCAGGGGCGGTTGCCTCTGGGGCTGGAAACCAGCCGGAATCGACTGCGTAAGCATAGAGGAGCGCCGCCTCGTAACTTAGAAAAGGAAGGGCCAGCATCCCGTAGTACGCTCGGTGAAACTGGCAAAGCCGCGCGTACACCTGCCGGTATCGGGGCAAGCCCGGCGGAGGGCGGAGAAATCCAAACATGGGCACGAGTCCAAGACGAACGGGCGGCCCGCCCCAACCGATAGGCGACGCGCTCTAACAATCATTAGGGCGCCCCGGTGACGATCACCCCCAATACGTTGGCCCCAGAGCGCCGCAGCGTATCCAGCGTCTTGGCGGCGTCGGCGGCTACCGTCTGCCCCAAACGCAACATAAGGTAAACACCGTCGCAAGCCGAAGCAAGCGACTTGGTCCAAGCCGCTTTCGGGTTCCCTCCGTAGATTAGCGTCAAACGATTCGGCGAGTGCAGCGTCGCCACCAAAGAAGAGGACGCCAACCTCCAATCGTTCGGACTCTGCAACGAGGCGCTCCCACACGGCAGCACCGAAACCCCAGGCAGCCACGTCGGGTAGATCTCGGGCACAGAGTTCGCGTGGCAAGCCTGATAGAACTCAGCCAGTCCCGGCCGCCCCTCCAGTGCGAATCCTGCCGATAGTGCTCCCACCCCCACGTTCGCATCAACCAACACCACGTCGCGATGATGGCGGAGATGGACGAGCTGCCCCACGTAAGCAATCGCCGCAGGAAGCTCCTCGTTGTCGTCCTGACTAACGAACATCAACGCGGCCGGATTCGAAAAGTCCGCTGTTAAGCGATCGGCTAAGGCGGAACATTGATCAGCTAACGGCTGGCGATGTTCAAGCGCCCGCAGCACAGTTTCATAGGGCGCCGATTGTTTCGCCCGTTCAGCGGAAGTTGGCGCGTCCACCGCCAACGGTTCGGAAGACGCGACGGTGTCAACCTCGGGCGCTGGCGTCTCTTGGCGTTCAACGCGGTCGGCCGCACGCTGCAGCAAGCGAGCCAACCCGTCGAACTGCGCCGTCACAACCGGCTCCCATTCCTGCACCGAAACCGGTTCGTCGCTTGCGGCGTCAGGCTCGACGGGCGCCGCAAGATCAAGCTCCGAAGGGGCCGCAGGCTCGTTCGCCCCATCGACCGCCATGTTTCTTGGTGACCGCTCTTCGACGTGGTCGAGCGGCGCCACGGGTCGGGCCGATTCGAAACCACCGGCCCGGGCGTCCAACTGGCGAAGCGCGGTCAGCATCTGCCTCATAGCGGACTAGCCTCGTCGCATGCGGGCGAACAATTGGCGATACTCTTGACGGCGAACTCGTCCCAGATGAGGCGCTGGCGCCGTGGGGCTGGGCTCGACATCGTCCTCGATAACGATCAGGTCGCGATCGTCTTCGACCTCATCGAACGACTCAATCGGAACCGAGACCGGCGATTCTTCAACAACCTCGGGCGCCGCCGACGCCGCCGCCGGAATGACATGCGGTGTATCGGGAATCGCTACCCGATATTCCGGATAAACCGGGTCATTGGACGCTTCGGCCGCCACCGCAGGCGTTTCGTGGATTGCGGCAGCGTGCTGTTCGCCCGATTTCACCTGGCTTTGCGCTTCGGCCAATTGCTCGGGAATCGCCCGGTCACGCGACCAGGGGGTTTGCCGCAGCTTCGCCAACCGCGCCGACTCGAGCGCGGCATAACGGTCGATCACGACTTCTTCTTCGACAAAGTCATCGCCAAAGGGCGAGTGGGAGGCATGGAAGACCAGTTCGACTTCGGGACCAATCACGCCGGCAGGTCGGAATTGCTCGTCCTCGTCGTGTTCGTGGTCGGACGTTGAGAATGTCGACACCAGCTTCGGGTCAGCTTCCCTGGCCGCCAGAGCAACCGAGTGCTCGATCGCGCTCAACTGTTCGATGGGGTCGGGGCGTTCTACTTCCGACACCACCGCCGAAATTTGCGGGGCAGCTGCATTTTGCGTCAGTGGGCCGAACTCGATCACGTTCTCTGCCGCGGGCGAATCCATGTGCCACGGCGCGGGCAACTGCTGGAGATCGGACCAGGCTTCTTCGATCCCCGCAGCGCCAATCGTGCCGCGACCGCCTACCATGGCCAACACCAACGCGTGATCGCAAACCTGGTTGATCAACCGCGGCACGCCCGCGGTGGCGTCAAACACAGCATCGAGCGCGTCGGGCGTGAAAATCTCCCCCGGTCGACGTCCGGCGGCGGTCAATTGGGCGGTAATATAGGCTCGCGTTTCTTCGCGTCCCAGCGGCTCCAAGTAACACCGTGCTGCAATCCGCTGATTAAACGACTCCAACTTGGGACTGGCGAACCGCTCCTCCAACCGAGCACTGCCCGCAAGAATCAGTCGCACGCGAGGCCGGCCGTCGCGCACCAGGTTGGTGATCATGCGGATTTCTTCGAGCAGCCGAGTTGGGAGACTATGGGCCTCGTCAACAATCAGCAGCATGCCCTGCGCGGCGCGTTCGTCGTTGGCCAGGAAATCGATCAACGATAATCGAAGTTCGCCTTCTTCCAAGTCGCGATAGGGGAGCCCCAGCTCAAACAAAATGTTCTGTAACAGGGCGCGCCGCGTGCAAAGCCGCGCACTGGCGAGCATGACGACCCGGAATTGGTCGCGGTACTGCTCGGCCAAGAGCTGGCACAACAGCGACTTGCCCATTCCCGCGGCGCCAATGATCAATCCAGGCCCACCGCCATGCTCGATGCAGCGCGCCAGCGTCGCGCGGGCCTTTTCGATCGTCGCAGCCGGATAATAAAGCGCAACCGAAGGAGAAGCGGCGAACGGTCGCATGCGAAAACCAAAAGCCGATTCGTACATGGCAGACAGCCTGGCCTAAAAGATTAGTGATGCATTTCCCCCATTGTTGCGGCGTCCATGGGAGCGCACGAACGCCCGCACGTCCATGAAATCGGCGCGCCAAGGGGATTCGCTTCAGACGGATTGTAGCGATCTGGCAAAAGAAGCCGGTCCGCGGGCGACGACCGACGGAAAGACTTAAACGGCTCGCCGCGGAAGCGCGCAAGCACCGAACCGCGCGCTTAGAACAAACGAAATCCTTCGAACACCAGCGACAGCGCTTGGAAAGGATCTTGGGCCGCCACTTGGGCGACCAGCGAGTCGGTCGCCGTGGCCACAACAAAGAGCGAAACCGCCGCCAAGAGCGTGGTTTCGGTGGCGCGCACGCCAAACTTCGTCAACAGTGTCGTCACACGGTGTGAGAAGGGGATGCCCGCGCCCGACCCAATCGACAACGTGGCGATCACAGGCGTTTGCAAAATTCGGATGACATCTTCGGCCGTCTCGAGGAGCGCCGGAGTTCGGCCCGGCGCCACGGCCCATGCCAGCCCGGCTCCAACCCCCATGGAGAGGGACGCCAAAACGACCAGCACTCCCAACGAAAACCGCCCGCCCGCAATCGCCCGCAATGCAGCCGGCTCTACAATTCGCACGACCGCCCCGGCGGTGTCGTGCGCCGTTTCCGCTTTCTGTTGTTCCGCACGCGCAGCGCTAAGGTCCTCGACGGCCTTTCGCCACGCTTCTTTGCGCTGAGCCACCTCGGCCGTCAGCATGGCGACATCGCCTTCGGTGGCGGGAACCGTTGGGGTTCGATTGAACATGGCGGAAGTCGATGCCGCGGATGGCGCCGTGGCGAGCGTTCGAGGCATGCCAGCCAGCCGCTGCTCAATGGCAGCAATGCGCATTTCGACGTCCACCACCGCAGGATGGGCCGGGAGCCGGTCAATGAGAAGGCGGGCGCGTTCCGCCTGAAGTTGCTCAAGTAACTGGGTCAGTTCCACCCATTCCGGGTTCCGATTGGACGACGCGGCCGGTCCACCCGCCCCAGGCGCGTATGAGGGAATGGACGACTCCAACGAGGGGGAACGTGTCGCTTGGGCTAAACGCTCTTCGGCTTCTTCCAGTTGGCGACGGGTACGTTGTTCCACGTGTTCCGCCTGGGTGACGCGCGCCGCCAACCGGCGCCGCTGTTCCACGTGCGTCTCGTTCTCACGCTGCGCCGCGCGGGACGCCAAGTCCTGAATGGCAAGCATGAGCGTCGGAACGGCGCTCTCCCGATCGGCGTTCACCGACGACAATCGATAGACGCCCGGTAATTGCGTATGCGGACGGGCTGTCACTCCTTGTTCCGCCAGACGGGCGAATTCCTCATCCGCGCCCTCCTTTGCCAACGACGGTTTGTATTCAATAATGGCCGATGCCACGTACCCCTGCACCGGCGGATGCATCACCGCATAGCCCACGAAGAACGCAGCAAGAGACGCCACCGCAAAAACGTACCACGGCCGGGGGCGATCCGCCTTCGAGGCGAGTCGCGCCGCAGAGAGTAGCAAGGAGGTACGAACAACCATACAAGGCGGACCTTCCAAGGATCACGTGCCACCGCGTTGCGGCGCGCCATGCCGCACTTCGTTGCTTCGGCCACCGGGGGGGCGTCGCTTGAGCACAATCGGGCCGGAGGATCATTGGGTGTTTCGAGTTAAGATTTGCGGGATCACCAATCGGCACGACGCACAGATCGCCGTCGAAGCCGGCGCCGACGCTCTTGGCTTCAACTTCTACGCGCGAACGCCGCGCTATGTGCCACCCGCAACGGCCCGCGACATTCGCCGCGATTTGCCTTCCGGCGTGGTTTGCGTGGGTGTATTCGTCAACGCCAAGCCCGACGAAGTAGCGGCCATGGCCGAAGCGGTTGGGATCGACGCCCTGCAATTTCACGGCGATGAGTCCCCCGCCGCACTGGCGGCGGTGCGGGCCCAAAGCGGCCGCGTGGCCACGCTTCCCCTAATTCGCGCGTTTCGTTGCCGCGACAACGACTACGCACAGATGGCACAGTACGTAGAGGAGTGTCGCCGTCTTGGAGCGCCGTTGGATGCGGCCCTGGTCGACGCCTACGTGGAAGGGAAGTACGGCGGGGGCGGCGAGTCCATCGACTGGGAACAGTTTCGCCACAACCGCGCCATCTTTGGAGATCTCCCCGTGATCTTGGCCGGCGGATTGACGCCCGAGAACGTCGCCACCGCCATTGCCATCGCCGGCCCCGACGGTGTGGATGTCGCGTCGGGTGTGGAAGTGGCGCCGGGCCGCAAAGAGAAAGAGGCCTTACGGCGCTTTGTCCGCCAAGCCCGGAACGCCTGGGCGGGAACGGCCGGTTAGTTCCCGCGTTGGGTCAATTGCCTGTCTTTCCCGGTTGCCAGCTCTTGGGAAATCGCCCTATCATACGCATTGCCTATTTTGAGCCGCCAGGATGGGATTCCTGGGGTCGCCTATTGTCCGTCTAGGAGAGAACGATGTCGCAAGCCCAAACCGAGAAACTGCCCTACAAGGTCGCCGATCTGTCGCTGGCCGACTTGGGCCGCCGCGAAATCATGCTGGCCGAAAATGAAATGCCCGGCTTGATGGCGCTCCGCAAGAAGTACGGCCCGCAGAAGCCGCTCAAGGGCGCACGCATTGCGGGCTGCCTGCACATGACAATTCAAACCGCGGTGTTGATCGAAACCTTGCAAGAGCTAGGGGCCGAAGTCACTTGGAGTAGCTGCAACATCTTCTCAACCCAGGACCACGCCGCGGCAGCCATCGCCAAGGCCGGCACGCCGGTGTACGCCTGGAAAGGCGAAACCCCCGAGGAGTTCGACTGGTGCATTGAGCAGACCATCTTCTTCCCCGATGGTCAGCCGCTCAACATGATCTTGGACGACGGCGGCGACTTGACCGCCATGGTCTATCAAAGGTATCCCGAGTTGCTCGACGGCATTCGCGGCATTAGCGAAGAGACCACCCCGGGCGTGAGCCGCCTCTACCGCATGCAGAAACGGGGCGAGCTGCGCACGCCCTGCATCAACGTGAACGACTCGGTCACCAAGAGCA
>CAYWIS010000125.1:8930-18046 GCA_964458385.1 uncultured Pirellulaceae bacterium | reverse complement strand
CCAGCACCGCCGTCGGCGTGCCGGTGAAGTACAGGTGGTGGAAGGTGCCGATGATCCCGCCCGAGAGGAAGATAATCGTGGAGAACAGCACCGCCGCCGTGGCCGTGGAGGCCCGAAGCAATCCCATGCGGGTAAACAAGAAAGCGATCACCACCGTGGCGAAGACCTCAAAGAAACCTTCCACCCACAGGTGAACCACCCACCACCGCCAGTACTCGATCACGGCCAGGTTGGTGTGCCGGCCCCACATGAGGCCCGCCCCGTAGAACACGGCGATGGCCAGCGACGAAATCAAAAACATCGCCAGCAAGTGCCGACCTTCCTCACGCTGACGGAACGCAGGCCACATGGCCCGGGTCATCAGCCCCAACCAGATGAACAGTCCGGCAAAGAGAAAGATTTGCCAGAAACGCCCCAGGTCCACATACTCAAGCCCCTGGTGCCCGAACCAGAAGTTCACGCCATGCCCCAGTTTTTGTTGCACGCCCAGCCATTGGCCGAACATCGAGCCGCCCACGATCACCAGCAAGCACACAAAAAGCACATTGACGCCCAAACGCTGGTATTTCGGCTCGTAACCCGACACCGCCGGCGCCATGAACAAACCCGTCGCCAGCCACGCCGTGGCGATCCAGAAGATACCCAGTTGCGTATGCCAGGTGCGCGTGACCGAGTAAGGGAGCCATTGATCCAGCGGGATGCCATAGAAACCCGATCCTTCCACGCCATAGTGTGCAGTCACCGCGCCCAGTCCTACTTGCAGGACCAGCAACAGCGCTACGACCCAAAAGTACTTCAGCGTGGCCTTCATCGATGGCGTGGGAGTCAGCGCCAGCAGCGGGTCGGCCGCGGGGAACTCGACATGCTCCTCTTCCCCTTTGCCACGCTGGGTCGCAAAGTACCACGCCAGCGCGCCAATGCCGGCCAGCAACAACACAAAGCTGATGACCGACCACACCACGATGGAGCCTGTGGGCGCGTTGCCCACTAACTCCTCGGACGGCCAGTTCTGGGTATAGCTGATGTTCGTCTGGGCCTGACCAGATTCCGCCGGGCGGTTCGTAACGCACGCCCACGCGGTCCAGAAGAAGAATGCGTTAAGCGCCTTCAGCCGCTCTTCGCCTTTCACCGTGTTGGCGGGAATGGCGTAGGCGTCGCGCAGTTCGACCATGTTCGGATCGTCGCTAAACAGCGCGGTGTAATGCTGGCCCACAGCAGCAATGGCTTCGGCCCGAAGGGGAGAGATGGTCAGCACTCGCGTTTCGGGATCGAAGCGGTTGGTTCGCAGCTCCTTTTTGAGGCGAGCCTTTAACGCCGCCTGCCGCTCTTCGTCGAGTTCGGCAAAGGGGCGGCTATGCTCGTCTTGCGCCCAGCGATCGAGAATCCAAACGGCCTCGCGATGCAGCCAGTCGGCGGACCAGTCGGGCGCCACATAGGCGCCGTGGCCCCAAATCGAGCCGACCTCCTGCCCGCCCATCGATTGCCACACATTCTGCCCATCGCGAATCTGATCGCCGGTGAACACCACTTGGCCGTCGTCGGTCGTCACCTGATCAGGGATTGGCGGCGCCAGGCGATAGATTTCTGTTCCATAGTAACCCAGCACGGCGAATGAGCTGGCTACGACCAGGAAAAAGCCGATCCAAAGCCGGGTGTAACGCATGATTGCTCCTTAACGGGATTCAGGGGAAACGCACGGGGGGTTGCAAAAGTCATTGCCAACGAGAACGCCAAAACCCGGCGCCGCAAAACTCCCAGGGCGCCGAAGGAAACGCCGTCAACAAAAGCGAATAGGGAAACACAACCGCGCGACGCCGATCAGGCGCGCCGTGGGGCGATGGTCAGGGCCTCGCGCGGGATCAAGGTTGTCGAACTTGCCGAACACGATGGCGACTGAGCGTTGAGCGCCGCCAGGAATTCCATTGGGTCCACCCCCAGGCGCCGGCACGCCTGTTCGATGGTCACCACACGAGCGATGGTCTGGCGTAGATGGGGCCGAGCCGCCAAAGTAAAGCCATGATCGAGAAACACGTTGAGCAGTTCGGGACGCGCCTCGAGAACAGCGCCAACGGTATGATGCCGCTCCACGGGCGCGCCCGGAGCAGGCGCCGCCGCGACGGCGCTGGAGGAACTCACGCGGCCGTTCATCACTCGCCATAGATGAGCTCCCCAGATCGCCAGGCCCGTCACCTCCAACAGGCCGCTAACCCCCGCGACAGGAAACGCGGCCGGAGCGAAATCGGTCAGGGTTTGTCCCACGACACGCAGAGCGCAGCCCAGGTTGATCAGCAAAAAGGGCGCCCATAACGAAGTTAACGCCCGCGGGGTGAATCCTCCCAGCGTTGGCGTCACCTTGGCCGCAACTCCCACAATCATCAGGCTCAAGAAGCCGACAGTAATCGCATGCCGGGTGGCGCCGTAGTAGGCGTGCGAAAATCCTAGTTGGGCCGCCTCGCTGTTTGGCGCCAGCCAGGCTAGGAGCCCGTGTTGATACACCGGCAGCGCCGCCAACATGCCCAGCGAGATAAACAGCCAACCATACGCGGTGCGAAGGAATTTGAGGCTGCGATCGGCATCGGCGGCGGGCGAATAGATTCGCCAGTTGGCGACGAGCGCCGCGGTGGCGATCAGCAGCGCAAGTACGGACCCATACCACAACCCAGCCCCTAGGGGACCGCTGGTGCGCATCAGCAACAACCCTACCACTTCGCCTATCACGGCCAGGTTCAAGACCGGCAAGAGCGCCAGGCTCAGACGCATGCTTGGCTCGGGCAGGTCGTAGAAATGATGAAAGATGCGCTGGCTGACTCCCAGCACCATCAAGAGGGCAAAGCCGTGAATCTGCACATCGCGCAGCGGCGCCTGCCAGGTCGACACGAGCGCCATTAGCTGCCCGCCTTCGGCCGTGAGCGTGGCGGTCAGGTAAACGCTTTCGTAGACGGCCTGCACCACAAACCACACGAGCGCTGTAAGGATGTAGTAGTCGTATCCCGTAAGCGCCTTGCCACTGCGTCGCCAAGTCATGGCGAGAATGGCGACGAACAGCACCACGGCCGCGGTTTCCAGTGTGGAAGCGATAACAGCCAACCACCACACCCAGGCGCCAGCGCCTGCCAGCGGCTGCACCGCCGATCGGACGACGAGCCCTCCGAGCATCATCGCCAGCGTAGCGTACGCCAGTTGTGGGCGCCACAACTCGGCATGCTTAAATCGTGGAAAGGCCTGATAGGCGAAGCCCATCACAAACAGGCCAATCCAACCAAAGATCTGGGCGTGGCCATGCGCGTTCACATGATGGATTCCCGCCGCTGTGAACGATCCGTGCCAAGCAATTGTCAATAACAGCCACGCGCCCCATGCAGCGCCGACGGTCAAGATCACCGCGATTCCTGCTTTGAAGAACGGGCGATAGATGGCGTCGCCCAGCGACGGTCGCGGGACGGCTGGTGTTCTTTGGGGAACCTCGTTGCGAATTAAACGAGTTCGCAGTTCATCCAGCAATTGGGCAAGCGGTACGCCATGCGCGCGGGCAAAGAACCCAAGCGTTTCGTAAGGTCCAAGTTCTCCGCCGCAGCCACGCAATCCGTATCGATCCAACACTGGACGGAGTTGCGGCGAACGCCGCAGGAGATCGGGAATCAAGGTATCCTCAGCCGGCCAAACAGCTGGGGCGATCATAGGACAGGCCCTTAATTCAGGAAAATTGGATATGTTTATCCTTATTCTACAGATCGGCTTCCAAGCCGCAAGACCTGAAGTTCAGAAATCCGTGAAAATTTTCATTTGGCGGCAGGAACTGCGAAAAACCTTGGAAAAACCCGAAATTTTGGCCTTCGTTTCCAGGCACGATTGCTGCCACGCGTGCGTGATCATACGTGCCACTTGGCGAGAGTCCTGGGGAATTGCTTGACAGCGTGCGCTCGGGCAAGTACAAAAACTTCTTAACATGTATCACTTATGCCTATTTAAATCAACGAATGCGACTGGCGCTACAAACTGACTACGCCCTGCGAACCCTGATCTATTTGGCCGTGTACACCGAGCGGGCCACGGTCGGGCAGATTGCCGAGTTCTACAGCATCTCGGCCGCCCATGTGGCCAAGGTGGTCAATCGCTTGGCTCGGTTGGGCTATGTGCGCAGCCTTCGCGGGATCGGCGGCGGACTAGAACTGGCTCAGCGGCCCGAGGACATTCGCATTGGCGAGGTCATAACCGCCTTTGAAGGAAACATGCGTCTGCTGGATTGCGTGGGAGTGGAGAATCTGTGCGTGATCCAGCCGTTTTGCAAGTTGAAAAACGTCATGGCCGAGGCGGAACGCTTGCAACAGGAATACCTGAATAGCGTCACCCTGCGCGACGTGCTACCTACCCGCCGCGAAACCCAACCGATTGAAATCGCCCTCCGCAAAGATAAGCCGTAGCGGCGCAATCCTACCTCGTCGCTACGGAGTATTCCAAGTTCGTTGTTCTGTCTTCCTCACCCCACACGGAGAGACCTATGAAACGTCTGTCTTTCGCCGCGTTGGCGATCGGTCTGCTGTCGCTGACCGCAATCGCCTGGCAGACCTCGGCCGTCGCCGATGACAAGGCCCAGAAGGAAGCGCAAGTCACGGTCGAGAAGGGAGCCAAGGCCGACCAGGCCGCCGTGACCCGCGCTCGGAAAACCGCGCAAATGCTGGACGACATCTACAAGAACACCATCGTCCTCATTACCGACAAGTACGTCCACGACGAAGACGACTTTGCGGCGGGGGCCGCGGCCGTGTTGCTGTTCAAGGCCATCTCCGACAAGGGCTCGCACTCGGTGCGTCTCTTGGACGCTACGGGCGATCCGTACGATTCCGAAAACGTGGCGAAAGACGAGTTTGAAAAGAAGGGCATCGAGGCGCTCAAGGCCGGTAAGAACAATGTGGAACAGCTCGTGGAGCAGGATGGCAAGCCGTATCTCCGCGTGATGACGCCGGTGCCTGTGGTGCTGCAAAAGTGCACCATGTGCCACCCGCACTATGAAAACGCCAAGAAGGGCGAACCGATCGGCGCTCTGAGCTACACGATCCCGGTTGAGTAATCACGGAACCGTCTGAGTCGGATCAGGCAATCAGAAAGCGGCAATGTATGGCCGTGCTCTCTTGGGGAGGGCGGACCTTCATTGCCGCTTTCCTTTTTGTTCCACACAAGACGCGCACCGATGAGACGCACGCCGGAAAACTACTTCTTTACCAACCGCCAGCAACGATGCGGCCGGCGGCGAAAGTCGGGCGGATGTGTTTGCCGCGTGATCTCGCGCACGTCCACCCCGCGCAGTTCATCCATGGCCAGCTTGAACCCGCGGAAGTTGTTCGAAAAGTACACAATGCCGCCTCGCGGCATCAGCCGCAGCAGGGAGTTGAGCAGCGAGGCATGGTCGCGTTGGATGTCCCAATCGCGGTCTTGCTTCTTGCTGCGCGAGAAGGTCGGCGGGTCGACCACCGCAAGGTCGTAGGCTTCGCCCGGCGGATGGTGCTCTAGGAATTTGCGCGCGTCATCCCGCACTCGGCGCTGCCCACGGCCCGAAATCCCATTCAGCACGAGGTTGCGCTTGGTCCATTCCAGATAGGTGTTTGAGAGGTCCACGGTTGTGGTTGATCGAGCGCCTCCGGCCGCAGCGTACACCGTAAAGGCGCCGGTATAGGCGAACAGGTTGAGGAATCGCCGGCCGGCTGCTTCGGAACGCACCAGGGCTCGTGTCTGGCGGTGGTCGAGGAACAACCCGGTGTCGAGATAATCTGAGAGGTTGACCCAGAACTTCAGACCATTCTCGTGCACGACGAACTCGCGGCGCTCATTCCCTTGCCGCGTGTACTGAGACGCGCGGAGCTGACGACGGCGTCGCTTCACAAACACCTTTTCTGGTGGAACGCCCAGCGTCTCGTAAGCTGTTTGGGTAAGGAACGCTATCCATTGCTCCCGCCGGGGGCTCTCGGCCGCATCGGACTTTTCGTACACCGCAATGTGCAGGCAATCGCCGTAGCGGTCGACCGCCAAGGGCGCGTTAGGAATGTCGCGATCATAAAGGCGATAACAATCAATTCCCCGCGCGGGCCAGCGGCGATAATGCCGGGCCATCTTCACCAGCCGGTTGCGAAACTCCTCGGCCTGACGGAGATGCTTATTGGAAAGTAGCGGGTACGCGTCCACCGATTTGGTTCTTCCCAAGCGGTCATCTCTTGGCGGGCGCAGCGCTTATTCGCCCGCCTCGCTCAACGATAATGCGGGCGATTCCCCTGCTGCAATTTCGGCTTCCAATTCCCGTACTCGCTCGCGCAACAGCTCCAACTCAGTTTCTTTTTCTGCGATCATCTGACGCAGCTTTTGAAGTTGCTTTTCGGGGTTGCTGCGAGCCAGCCGCGCAAGCAGGTCCAACAATAGGATCGACCGCCATAGCCGCATTGTGACGCCGCGCAGGCGGTACGCGCGGGCCAGCTGCGAAAGTTGTTGCAGCCGCAGCACCTGGCCCAATCGCAAGAACCGCAGGAACGCGACAAAGGGAAGAACGATCACCACGATGTCGATCCAATGCTGCTTGCAGTACTGGAGCTTGTTGTCGACCACGGCGATCATCACAAAGAACTCGACGGCAAACGCCAGCCACACGGCCACGGTGCCCAGCGCCGTCAAAGTGCGGAGCAGCGTATTTCCCGCCAGGGCGTCCGCCCAATAGTGTTCGATCGCCAAGAGCGGCAAGATCAAGAGCGCCATGCCGATCATCGGCAGGCTGAAGGCTCGCTCTAATTGCACAGCCAACCGCGCATTTCGCGCTACCCAGCCTTGACCGGGGATCCACACCCACTGCGGCGATTGCGGGTCGCGGGTGCATAGACGCAGGGGCGGAATCAGACACGCCGCCAGACGCCGCGGCCAGTGGGGGTCGCGCCGCACGAGGTGAACCAGCAGCTCCAGAACAAATAACGCATAAACGACGCCCAACGCCCCGAAAAGTGGCGTTGGCGTTCCTTCTCCCCACCGCAACCATTCGGCGGACGCGCCTAGCAGCGCCAGGAATACAAACGCTGCGGCGCACATGGGCGCCGCCAAGCGTTGATCCCAGGAGTTGATCGGCGGACGATTCATGAAGGGCAATCCACAGACGAACGGACTCCCTTCCGTTCTAGGACATTTCGCCCAATCATTCTACCGCAAACCGCACGATCGCTAAGCGTAAGCTCCCAACCGACGCCGGTGGTCGCGCTTGCAAGCGTCGTCACCCAGGGGTTACTCCGGCATCGCCCGGACGGTGCCCGGCACCACCGGTTCGCGGCGCTCGGCGCTGGCTACCGCAGCAAAGCACAAGGCCAAGCTCTTGAGGTTGTCGACGGCGTTGATAGTGGGCTGGCGGTTTTCTTCAATCGCGCACAGTAGCTCGCCCATCGTGCCGTGGAACCCGTCGGGGAACCAGCTTCCTTCCAATTCGGGCGTGAAATCGCCGGCCTCAGTGGTGATGGTCAATCGCTGAGCCTTGTTGCCCGGGCCAATGCTGCTAATGGCGCCATGCGAACCAGCCACAAAACTGCGATCCTGTGAACCGAACCGCGTTTCGGCGTCAAACGCCAACGAGGCCTGCGCCGTGGGATATTCAACCACCGCCTGCCCCAATAGCGATGGGGCCACCGTTTGTGTCCGAGTGCGGGCCACGCTTGCGAACACGCGCGTCGCTTCTTCGCCATGCATGAGGCAGGCGATCATATCGAACCAGTGGATCGCGTAGTCATACAGGATCAGGTGTTTCACTTTTTCAAACTCGGTGCCGCGGATCCAGCTATGATCCCAATGGACCGAGAAGTGGATGCCGGCAAGTTCGCCCAACAGCCCCGCCTTGACCGCTTCTCGCATATAGCTGAAGTGCGGCGCCCAGCGGCCGTTCTGGTTGACCGCCAAACGGACGTTGTACTCGTCCGCCAGATCCGCCAGGCGTTGGCCCACGTCCAGGTCGAGCACAAACGGCTTTTGGCTGAGCACGTGCTTGCGCGCCCGTAAGGCCGCTTCGATCAGAGGCGGACGTTGCGGCGGGTGCGTGGCGATGTCGACGACTTCAATGTCGTCGCGCCGCAGCAGGTCGTGATAGTCCTCATAGACGTCGGCCTCGGGATAGAACTCGTGCTGCCGCTCTCGAGCGCGTTCCAAGTCCTTGTCGCACAGCGCCACCACCCGGTACCCCGCCGCACGGTAAGCACGGAGGTGATCCCGCGTGATGCCGCCGCAGCCAATCAACCCGATGGGCGGATTGTAATGCTGAGGATCGCGCGGCTTGTAAGGAAGCGAAAGCACCGCTTCCTGCACCGGCAGCGCAGCGGGCGTTAGCACCGGAACGATCACCGGCTCGGGCTCGGGCGCCGTCGGAGGCGATTCGATGCCCACACCGTTGACCACGTTTTGCGGTTGTCCGTCGAGGTACGCTAGGACGTTCTCCACGGCCCCGGCATTCAGCATGTCGACGCCTTCGGGCGTTTGGTCGGCGCTGTGCGGAGAGAGCACCACTTGCTCACACTCGAGCAGCGGGTGCCCGGGGGGAAGCGGCTCCTCATCGAACACATCCAGGCCCGCTCCGCCCAGGTGACCTGACCGCAACGCTTCGACCAGGGCCGCCGTATCGATCACGTCGCCGCGCGAGGTGTTCACCAGCAAGGCGCCGCGTTTCATGCGTGCGAACTCTGCCGGGCCCAGCAGCCTGCGGCTTTGCGGCGAGAGCCGCACATGCACACTGACGACATCGCTGACCTCCAGCAGTTCATCCAGCTCCAAGTACTGTACGCCCAGCAGATCCGCTCGTTCACGCGAGGGGTGGAACGTCCAGGCGACGGTCCTCATGCCTAACCCGTGGGCCAAACGCAACATCTCGGAGCCAATGGCGCCGGTGCCGACCACGCCGAGCGTCTTGCCTCGCAAGAACACGGCGTTGGCGCGGTCCCAGTGCCCTTCTTTGATCCGGTTGGTGAGAAAGGCCAGACGTCGCGCTGTGGCCAGCATCAGGGCTAGCGCGTGCTCGGCCACTACGGGCGCGGTGCGTTCGGCGACATTGCAAACAATGATCCCTAGATCGGCGGCGGCTTCTACGTCGATAGCGTCATAGCCCACGCCGC
>CAYWIS010000125.1:2138-8920 GCA_964458385.1 uncultured Pirellulaceae bacterium | reverse complement strand
CGGAGGTCCACCGCAGATAGCCGCGCGAGTTGATGATGATTTCGGCTTCGCGCACGCGCCGCAGTTGCTCGGCGACCGAGTGGGGACGGTCGCCATAAACTCGCACGATTGCCCGGTCGTGCAAACGCTCCAGATGGGGCGAGCCCCCGATTTGAGTCGGTTCGTCGCTTGGCGCCACCACCAGCGGAAGCCGTTGGTTTGCCATGTTTCTTCCCTGCCAAGGACTCAAAAAAATCACTCCGTTCAACGGAAGGTACCACGCTTCGGGCGTTGAGTTCAACGCCGTTCGTTTACTCTTTATTACGGGAAGATGGGAAGTTCTGTTTTGAAAGAGGTGGCGTCACGGCGCAAGATGAGGGGGAACATCGGGGCCAAGGTTGCGGTTCTCTCTCGCGATTACTCCTCGCGCAGGGCCGCCAAGAGGGGAGCGCGAAGGACCGCCCGTACGGCCGCCATCCCTGCCAGCAGTCCCGCCGCGAAGATGATTGCCAACATCCCCGCCAATTGCCCTAGGGGAGCTTGCGCGCCGCCGATGATCATGTGCGGCGCTACGGCCGCCAGCGCCGCCGCCACGCCGATGGCTAGGCCTGTCAACAGCAGAACAGCGTTCTCCAGCAGAACCATTTCGGCCAGGCAGCGACGGCGGAAGCCGGTGGCTCGCATTAGCGCCAACTCACCGCGCCGCTCGAGCACACTTCGCAGTTGCACCGTGGCCAGGCCGAAGACTCCCAGCAGCAGCCCCAAGGCGCCGAGGCTTTGGAAGGTGCTGAGATAGGTATTCTGCACCGCCAGCAGGTCTTGCAGTACTGCGCGGGCGTCTTGCACATCGAAACCAAAATCGCTTAGGCGGTTTTCCAATGCCTGGCTCAACGCATCGGTTTGGCCTGGCGGCGCTTGGATCAGAAAGTAATTGTATCCGCTCACTTCGGGATAGAGCCGGGTGAAGTGCGCTTCGTCGATAAACAGGCTGCCTTGCAGTATGGTGTTGGAAAGCAACCCTACGACGCGGAATCGAATTACGCGCCCATCGGTTTCCGTGATGGTGAACTCTTCGCCCACGCCTTGAGTTAGATGCAGGCTGTAGTGAGCGGTGTTTTTATCGAGCACCATAGGCACGGGATCTTCCGGCGCTGTCGGACGCCGCAGCACGAGCCAGGGGTTGGCTTTCTCGGCATCGGTTTGAGCGTCGGAAGCGGACCAGGCAAAAGGTTGCACGCCGGGCGTGGAGAAGTGCTCGTACAGTTCGGGGGTAACGCCCATCACGCGGGGGCGCGTCGTTTGGTAGATGTTGCGGCAACTGGCGTCTTCACCCGGCTTGAGCCGCAGCGAAAGAACACGACCGCCGTCGAGCAAAGAGGCTTCGGGGCCAAGCAGGTCACGGCGTTGTTCGGCGTCGTTCAGGTTGGCGAACATCGGCCGATCGCTTTCGGCCAGAAGGTCAAAGCCGCCGATTCCTTCGGCCGTGGGCGCCATGCGAAATGCGCTAATGGCGACGATCAAGAAGCAGGCGGTCGCCATCAGGCCGATGGTCAAAGTGCTGCGGAGCGGATTGCGGCTGGCGTTTCGCGCCGCCAACCCAGGAAGCGAGTACGCGCCCCCGTCGGTCCGGCCGCCGCGCCGTAGCCGGGACCATAGTAAGGTCAGGGCAGCAGCCAGCATTGCCGCGCCGCCGCCAAAGAAGGCGCCGGCCTGCGCTTCGCCCCGAAGTTGCACCGCCACCACTCCGAGCCCAACGGCGACTGCCAACAAACCTGCCGCCACCCACGTAGCCCGCGACGAGCGTCGTTGCGCCGCGGTGGGAGGTTCGGTCGCTTGCCCGCTCATCAGTCGGCGCACGGAAACTCGCCGCATCCGGCGGGCCGTGCCGGCGATTGTCAAGGCAGACACCACCACGCCGCTCAAGTAGCCGATCAATAAGCTGCGCCACGTCCAATGCAAGTGCACAAACGGCGTCACGATTGCCTCGACCCACAACGTGCGTAAGCCCGCCAGCATCAGCCAAGCGTAACCGACGCCCGCCGCCACACCGAGCAATCCACCCAGGGCC
This sequence comes from uncultured Pirellulaceae bacterium, assembly GCA_964458385.1. Lineage (GTDB taxonomy): Bacteria > Planctomycetota > Planctomycetia > Pirellulales > Pirellulaceae > JAHWKS01. The sequence continues at coordinate 6,873 of CAYWIS010000125.1, read as the reverse complement.
GCTACGGCGGCGCCTTCGGCGATGAATAAGTGGCTGGTTTTGCCGCGCGGCGTGCCGACCGCCAAGAGCAGACCGAATTCCTTGGCTCGCCGCTCTAGCCCCAAGCGGAACAAGAGCGCCGTGAGCATTAACGCTGCGGCAATGATGAAGAAGCTAAAACCCAAGAACAGCAGGTTGAACGGTGTTGTGCCTTGGGCCGCTTCCAGCCCGCGTTGCTTGATGGGCGTAAACACGAAGTCCAGGCTCTCGCCACGCTGAGCCAACGTTTGCCGGAACGCTTGCTCTAAAATCACCTCAGGGCTTGGCCCTGGCGCGCTGGCGGCAGGAATGCGGAACGACGTGACTTGCCCAAAGCGGCTCCCCCACAGTTTTTGCCCAGCGGCCAGCGAGATGTACGCCTTGGGCGTAGTGCGGTGATCTTGCCAGTATTCGTCGTCCTCGGAACGCACGCGGTGCGTCATGGGAAAGGGGGCATCCCAATCGTCGATAGTCGCTTGGTCGGTAACGCCTTCCACCTCGGGCGTCAGATCTGGATCGTTGGTGAGCTGTGGTCGCTCGTCGAACTGCGCCGGTCGACGGCGGCTATACGGACGCGACGGCTTCGTGAGCGGCGCAATCGCCCGGAGGCGGAAGTCGGCTGTCAGCTCTTGCGTCTGGCCGTGGGTGGTTTCTGGGGCGAAGTAGGTGAGACGGATGATGTCGCCTACCTGAGCGTTCAAATCTTGCGCCGCCCAATCGACCAAGACGATCTCGTCGTCGGCCAGATGGATCGGCTGGCCGTTTTCGTCAAGCAGCGGGCCAAGCTCTTTGGTCGATTCCAGCGCCGAGACGGTGGAGTACGATACGCCTCCTTCGGCAGGCCCGCCTTCGGGAACACGCTGGATGAGGTTTGCCAGGTAGGTGAACACCGGCTGCGCGTCGTAAGGGGCGAAGGCTTCCTCGGCCACGGCCGCCGCTTCAGGAGCGAAGATCATGCGGTCCGTGGTGAAGTTGAAGTAGTCGTAGATCGTTTCGGCTGGCGCGTTCTCGTTGGGCTGGAAGGTGCGCGTCACCCGCTGGAGCGAAAAACCATAGTCGGCCAGCGAGGGCCGCAGGCTTTGCGTAAGCGCTTGCCGAGCTTCGCCCGTGGGCGGAGCATCGGGAGTGCGGCTGGCGACCAGTAGGGCGTTGGCCTTTTCGTTCTGACCAAGCGCGTCTTGAAGAACCGCCATCGACAGATAGGCAATGCGCGGCAAGTGCTGGCTAGGCGTCAAGCTGAAGCGGCCTAGTCCGGCGGCTGGCAGAATCTCGATCACCTCTAATTGCGGCAAGCTGCGCGTGCGGTCCGAACGGCGCCCCAAGGGGCTATCGGCCGGCGTTTGATTGGCCTTGACCAGGCGGACCGTTACGCGGTCGCCCACTTGCACGCCCAATTCGTCGGCCAGCGGTTGGTTAAGAATCACTTCGCCGCTTTCGGGCAGCCGTGCTGGTGTGGGGCCGTTGGGCGGGCTGAGCTTCCAGAATGCTGCGTCGCTACCGATGACGGTTACGCCGCCGGCCAGTTGGAAATTGTCTTCGCCGGCGCGCTCCACGGTGGCGCGGGGAAACATAATCGCCGGCGTGGTCGAGTCGTAATGCTGTTGAAATGGTTCAGCGGTTTCCAGTTCACGAGCCAGGTCGACCCGAAAGAATCGGTCGGTGGCGAGGACTTCGTCGATGCGTCCCAGTCCGTCGAGCGTCAACTCGCGCAAGCTGCCGCGAACCGAGTCGCCGACCAACAGCGCTCCGGTGAGCACCGCCGTGGCTGCTGCTACCCCTAGCGCTACCGCCACATGAATGCGCCAATGGAACCGCAGGCTGGAGAAGACGAGACGCCAAAAAGACATAGCAAATTACAAACGAGTTTCCACCGGTCCAAGATATTCCGCCACCTCACCCAAACGACTAACGCCTTCGGCCAACACTTCTTTACCTTCGACCTCTCAACGGTTACGCCGGCAGCTCCACCAACTTGCCATCCTCTAGCTCCACACGACGAGAAAGCATGTCGGCCAACTCCAAGCTATGGGTGACGACAATCAGCATGGTGTTCTCTTGCTTTTGCAGTTCGAGAAGTAGCTCGCCAATGGCGACGGCATTTTTGCGGTCCAGGTTTCCTGTTGGCTCGTCGGCTAAGAGCAATACAGGGTTGCGAATGAGCGAGCGGGCCACCGCCGCCCGACCGCGCTCGCCGCCGGAGAGTTCGGCCGGTCGATGCGTTAGCCGATGAGAAAGCCCCACGCGCTCCAGCAAGTCCTTTGCTCGTTGCTGGGTTGCAGCGTCGGGCTTGCCTTCGGCCAAGGTGGGAAGCAGCACGTTTTCCAGCACCGTAAGCTGCGGCAAGAGGTGATGGTCTTGAAAAATGAATCCGATGTTCCGGTTACGAAAGTGCGCCAAGTCCTTCTCGGGGAGCGCGAAAGGGTCTTGCCCATCGAGCGTTACCTTGCCCGAGGTCGGCGCATCCAGCGCGCCGATCACATGCAGCAGCGTGCTTTTGCCCGACCCGCTGGGGCCAAGAATCGCCAGGTTCTCACCCGACTGCAATCGCAACGACACGCCCCGCAACACCTCAAGCGGCGTTGTGGGGGTGGGATACTCCTTGACCACATTCTCCACAATCAGCTCAGCCACACCACGCCTCGCGTTGCAAGCCGCTCAAATTCGCCGCCCCTTTCCTAAGCCGCGAATTGTAAAGGACCCCCGCCCCCTGCTTCAACCGCCTCCCTTCGCGGACTGCGTTGGCCTCCCCGGCGAATGGCCGGCTAAACATGCCGCTCTTATCGCCAATGAGCGACACGTTTCTATACATCTCCTGTGATGAAGCCTTACTGGGTAGGGGGCGTTCTTGGGTCAGCCTGCGTGGAAAGGTTGGGACCGAAAACGGCGCTGGCGCCCGCAGGTGGTTGTCTCATCGTATCGGGCGTTTACGGTGTTGATCCAAGGAGCTAAGAGCCAGAGGGCGCTTGAATTACGTGAACGGCGTGGGCCTGGATCCAGGCATCGAACGCGGCCAGGATTTGAGGCGTCCAAGGCGGCTGCGGCGACGCATGACGCTGCTCGAACAAGGCTAGCCCTTGGGGCTCCTCGTCGGTCCAACGAGGATAAAGGTGAATGTGCAAGTGACGTACGACCTCGGAGAGCGTGATCCAATACACTCGGCGCGCGCCGAGCCCTTCGAGCCGGGCCGCCCAATCTTGCGCTGCAACAAACAACGCTTGGGGGAGCGCCCGGTAGTTGGTGATCTCCTGCGCCGACGCTAGCTGCACGTACCCGCCGCGCAAACCACGAATCGCAACCAGCGGCCGGTCGGTGTCGGTCAGAAACGGATTGGATTGCGTCATGCGTTCTTGGGCCGGCGCCGTCACAGCGCCGCTGGTTCATTCCGTTGCGGGGGGGCGTCGCCGAGATCAGTTCGCGGAACTCGGCGGGCGTGAGATTTTCAATCTTGCCATCATCACGTTCAAGATAACAGACCAGATACGGATCGACCTTTTCCGCGTTATTGGAAATCAGCTCTCCCGCCACAGAGAACGTGGCCGCCTTCCCTTCAGGCAACAGCACCGCGTGCCAAAGAGGTTGCAGGTCATCGGCAGTCCAGGCTGTGATTGTGGATTGATGGGAGCCCGTCGCAATGAGGTTGCCTAATGGACTCCAGTCGATTTGATGGCAATTCCTGTTAATAGACCGTTGCCGGACGGTTTCACCTGTGTAAGGAGAGCATACGGATAAAGCATGGTAATTGGAAATCTGTCGGCGTTCAGCGGTCAAACGGTTGTCGGGACGCCAAGCGACACGTCGCGCACGCCAACTAGGGGCGAACACATTTCCCTGGGCGTCGAACCACCCGTAGCCTATGGCCACGACGCTTTGGCCGTCAGGACTCCAGAGGACCACTTGTGCGTAGCCCCGTGGCCAAACGGTGTCAACATTCCAGCGCTGAATACCCGGCAGCTTGGTGGGACGCTCGACGATTCCGGGCAGCATCGCCGAGTTCATCCAGTCGAAACTTAGCTGAGCGCCAAACCACGGTGGTTCAGGCCCCATTTCCCAGACGCCGAGTTTCTGAGGCGATTGGTCAGAGGGCGCCGCGGCCAGGGCTTGCGCCGCCTGTCGCACTGCCTTGCAGGCGTTGGCGATTGAAAGCGGCCCGCGACGCTGCACCAGCTTTTGCAGGTCGGTTCCTTCCACAAACTCCATCGTCAGGTAGTGCACGCCGTCGATCTCGCCAGCGTCGGGGGCTTGCACAATGTTGGGATGGTTGAGCTTACCGACCGCCTTCATTTCGCGCTTGAAGCGCGCCACCGCCCCCGCGTGCTGCGTGACGCGCTGAGGAAGCACTTTGACCGCTACGATCTTGTCCAAGTGTTCGTGCTGGGCCTTGTAGACCGCTCCCATGCCCCCCTCGCCAAGTTTGGCCAGAAGGCGATACGGTCCCAATCGGACTGGTTCGTTTGACGCGTCATAGACGCCGGGCGCAAGGGAAAAGCTCAAGGTGGGGTCCGCCAGCCTCGTTTCCATGCTTGGTTGCGGTTGACGCGGTGAGGTCTTGCGTGGGCTGGGCGTGTTGAGCAAGAGTCGCTACTGGGGCATCGTCCGCGGACGGCGGTGGAAGGACAACGTTGCCGTAGCGCCGCCTGCCGCCGTTGCGGGCTGAGCGGCCAAGGGGAGTCGGGACGCCTCGTGTCTGGCGGTGGTCGAAAGTGTCAGAAACCGCGAT
>CAYWIS010000125.1:0-2128 GCA_964458385.1 uncultured Pirellulaceae bacterium | reverse complement strand
TACAGGAAGGACAGCATTCCAGATGCCGCCGCAAGATCGTTGCATCCTCGGCCTCAACGGTTCCTGCTACAAGTAACCGCAACTGCTCGACGTGAGGACAATCTTCCCGCGGAACCGACGTCATAACGAAAGCCCTATAAGTGAGGGAAAGGTATTCTGAAATAGCCTGCTTTCCCTGTTTTTTGGGGCAAGAGTTTGGCCGTAAAGGTCATTGTGGGGCGTTCTGAGCCTTATGCGCAACAGCACTAACAACTGGGGAATGTTCGATCACCGCCGTCGCTCCAGTTGCCGGCTAACGCAAAGAAGATCGAACGAGAACTCAAGAAGCCCGTAGTTGGGGTGGGATACTCACATCGCCACGGCGGCGTGGTGTGGTTACTTGGCCGTGATAGGGACGACCGAGGGGGTAGAGCGGCGGAGCTGGCCGCAGGCAGCGTTGATCTTGTCGCCTTTGCGTTCGCGGAACTGGACGTTAATCCCGCCTTGCTCGAGAATTTCGCGGAAACGGCGACAGGCGTTGTTCGAAGGAGTTTCGTAGGGGAGGCCCGCCACGGGGTTGTAAGGAATCACGTTCAGCAGCGCCGTCCGGCCCCGCAGGAGATGGACCAGTTGCCGGGCATGTTCGGGTTGGTCGTTGATGCCGGCCAGAAGCACATATTCAAAGGTCAGGCGGCGCCCCGAAGCTTCGAAGTAACGGTCGGCCTCTTCCAGAATTGCGGCCAAGCCAATGTTTTTGTTTACCGGAACCAGGCGGTTGCGCAGCTCGTCGTTGGGGGCGTGCAACGAAACAGCCAGGTTGTAATGGACTCCCCGCTCGGTCAGGCGGCGAATGGCGGGAGGGAGTCCTACGGTTGAGATGGTGATCCGCCGAGAACTAATTCCTAACCCCGCTTCGTTGGAAGCGACTTCCAGCGCGGGCAGAAGCCGGTCGAGGTTGGCCAGCGGTTCGCCCATGCCCATGACTACAATGTGGCTGAGACGTAAGTCGGGCTCCACCCGTTGTTGCAAGCGAAGCATCTGCTCGACAATTTCGCCCGCCGTCAGATTCCGGTCGACGCCGTCCAAGCCGCTGGCGCAGAACACGCAGCCCATGGCGCAACCCACCTGCGAACTAATGCAAATGGTGCGGCGCACACCATCGCGCAGCAGCACACATTCAATGCGCCCGCCGTCCGCCAGTTGTAAAAGGAGCTTCTCAGTACCATCTTCCGATTGACTGTGCCGTACGATCTGGGTGGTCCAAAGCGTGAACTCTTGTTCCAAAGCCTCCCGCAGTTTTTGGGGCAGATCGGTCATCTGCGCAAACGAACTAGCGCGGCGGTGGAAGATCCACTGCCGCACTTGCCGGGCGCGGAATGGCTTTTCACCTCGCTCGGCTAGCCAGGTTTCCAGGTCATTGCGCGTGGGGTCGAGAAGATGGTGCGGCATGAATGCTGTCGCCGTTAGAGAGAATGGTTCACGCTTTCATTCTACCCGGCAACCAAGATGCGACTAGGAGAAGCGGCAAGTTGGGCGAAGGGGATGTGGTTGGGGGGATTTTGTTACCGGGTGTGTTCCGCGGGTGATGGGGGCTGAAGAATGAAATGGGGCTGGCGATGTTGTGTTGCCGCCCAATAAACGGACTGGGGTTCGCGTGGCGCTGCTTCTATTGGATGGCGTAAGCGGTACGACGCGAGCCGCCCGATGTCGGTTTCTCGTGGACGGCTCGGCATAAGTTATTCTTTGCCTTAATGGCGGCGCCCACAGCCGATGCGACCGTGCATTTAGAGCGTGTAACGCACGCTTAGGGTTCGCCACCGTACTTGGGGTAGGTGGTCAAGAGCGTGGGCAGAGTGGTGGCCAGGTAGTACGCGCGCGGCGTGGTGAGGTTTAGTAGCGCCGACCATTCGTTGCTCGGCGTGGCGTGGGAGTGGGCGAAGCCTATCAGGCTGCCAAACTGAAAGGGCGCCTCGTACTCGATCACACGGTATTCGTCTTCATCCAGCTTGGCCAACTCGGCGGCGCGGGCAATGGCGTCTTCGATATAGCCGGTTTCGTCCACCAGCCCCACTTCTTTGGCTCGCACGGCCGAGATGATTTCGCCGGTGGCCAACTCGTCAAGCTTTTCGGGATTCTGACGGAAATAGGG
>CAYWIS010000124.1:4342-18084 GCA_964458385.1 uncultured Pirellulaceae bacterium | reverse complement strand
ATTTCATATAGGATTGCGCCCAGCGAATACACATCGGCTGCGATGCCGACCTCTGATTGACGCCCCGCCGCCTGTTCCGGCGCCATGTAACCGGGCGTCCCGATGGCCGCCCCCGAGGCGGTGAAATGCGTATTTTGTGAGAGGTCTTTGGCCAGGCCGAAGTCGGTGATCTGCGGCTCGTCGTGCTGGTCGATAATCACATTCGCGGGCTTCAGGTCCCGGTGGAGCACGCCATGATCGTGGGCGCATTGTACGGCCCGCGCAATCAACGCCAGGTACCGAGCTGCACGATGGGGTTCCATCGGCTTTCGGCCGATGACTTCGGCCAGAGTTTGTCCTTCCACATACTCCATTGTGAAGTAGTGGCGCCCATCGACCTGGTCCATCTCGTATACATTAACGATGTTCGCATGGCCGAGTCTTCCGGCTGCTTGGGCTTCGGCGTAGAACCGTCGGACATCCGACTCCGAAGCGAACTCGCCCGAGAGGATCATTTTTAGCGCGACAATACGATTCAAGCTGATCTGTCGCGCCTTGTATACCACGCCCATTCCGCCTCGACCAAGCATCTCTAATAGCTCATAGTCGCCAAAAACGCACCCTTCTTCGGAAGCCAGGTGCGGAACGAGCGGCGGCGTAGCGGCTGCAAGTGTGATTGACGTGTCTCCTGGCAAATTCGGATGAAAGGCCACCGTTTCGCCGAGTTCCGAAGCACAGTCGGGCCGGTCAACTTGCGTCGGTTGTTCGTCCACTGTGGGGGCCTTGCGCGGAGAGCTAGTATCGACGGCTTGGGTCATTTCCAATGGATCGGTCGTCTCGTAGGGCCCCGCCATATGTTCCACCAAATCGGCGGTTTCGATGAGCGCTCGGAATTCTTCAGCCAATTCGGGATGCGCTTTGGCGCATTCATAGTAGTCGAACGTGTCGCCGGCATCGCGGCGACGGAAATACTCGGCGAGCCACCGGTTGAGTTGCGCTTCCCGTTGCGAGTTATCGGACGAGGAAACCATGGTTAATGATTGTCATCGCCTTGGAAGTGTTCTCGCAACCCCCGTAATCCTCGCTTGATCAACCCAGCCACCGCAGTCTCACTACGTTGGAAATGTTCCACAAGTTGCGCCATTGTCCAACCTTCCAAGTGTCGCAGGCGGATCGCCTCGCGTTGGTCGGCCGGCAGGGTTTCTAAGGCTTGTGCGAGACGCACAGCCGCTTCGCCGAGCATCGCGCGGCGGCTGGGCGATGTTTGTTCCGCAGCCATTCGCTGATGAAGAGGAGCTCCGCCGTTGTGAGTATCGTCTAGCGACTGTTCACGGTCTACTCTCCGTTTCTGGGTGAACAGGTGACGCTCTAGTGTGTGGGCCGCGTTGTTCTCCAAGATGCGCCGCAGCCACGCTATCAATTCGGCTTCTTCCCGACCTGTGAAAGCCGAAAAGTCGCGGTGCGCTTCGAGAAACGTTTGCTGCACCACATCGGACGCGTCGACGCGGCCTCGTACCGGCTCCAAACGACGTTGCGCCAAAATCCACAGATAGGGGCGGTATCGGTTGAGCAATTTGCCGAGCGCTTCTCGGTCGCCAGCGCGAGCCCGCCGATGCAGTTCCTGGGCGGGAGGAGCGGTCATGGGACGACTTGCGCCTCAAACTCGAAGAAGGCAAATGCGAAATGGACGATCAGAACCCAGAGTGTGGCCCAAAGCACCGTGGACGTTACACCCGCGCTGACCTCGCGCGTTGACCCGGTGGCCCGCGCGCCGCGATGGTAGGCAATAGATGCAATTCCCGCAGCACAAAGTAGGGTCTTGGTCAGTAGCCACATGGTCCCGGTATACATCCATTCTCCAGGATCTCGTAATCGTTGGTGATAGTGCAACTCCCAGAACTCAGGGCCGCGTTCAGGGTGAGTCGCCGTAAAGACAACCAGGCTTACTGCAGACGCAATGAGGTAACCGATGGCCAGCAAGAGCGGAGAGCCCAACAAGAACGCATACAAAATGTTCGTGAGCAAATAGCGGCGCGGCGGCGCATGGAACGTGCGCAGGGCGTCCAACTGGCGACCATAGGCTCGACTTCCCACATCGGATGCGACCGCCGCGCCACATCGCGCCGCGATAAGAATCGTTACCAGAATCGGCGTCAAAATGCGATACAAGGCGAACCCCATTGCCGCTAACAGATCTTCGATGAGCAGCGGTTCGGTGTAACCCGAGTAGGGCAAGAAGCGAAACGTAAAATACGTGGTAACGAAACCAATGATCGCGCCAGCAATGGCAATATACATCCACGCCGTCGGGCCCGCCACTAACGTGAGGTAATGCCACATCCAGCGCAAACCCCACAGCGGACTCCGCCACAAGGGGAGTAGCCGCCAAGGCGTGAGCAAGACCTCTTCGGCGGTGCGACTCGTGGCCACAAGGAAATCGGCCGTACGCTGACGCGCTTGGTTGATGCGCCGAACTAAGACGGTGCGGCTGGGAGGCGTACGCGGCGGCTCAAGCGACGGCGGTTCGAGTTGGTCCTTTAAATTGGGCCAGTCTTCCCGGGGGATCGCCAACAGCGACTGCGATTGCCAATCGAGCAAATAGATCTCATCGGCAATAGGCGTGAGCGACTCAAAATCATGGGTCACAACGATCGACGTTTTGCGGTGCGCCGCATGGGTAGCCTGGATGAGCGCTGCGACTTGCGCGGCGGTTGCCGCGTCGAGACCTGACGTTGGTTCGTCGTAGAGAATAACTTCTGGATCATAGGCCAGGGTTCGCGCAATCGCCACTCGTTGGCGCTGACCGCCACTCAGGACCGCTGTTGGCCTTTTAGGGGGCACCCCAAGTTCGTCTAATAGGTCGGCCGGAAGGGGCGACTGGATGTGGCGGTGAGGCTGATGCGCGTACGCAAATCGGACATTGTCCAACGGAGTCCACTCGTCGAACAAGGCAAAATGTTGGAACACTACGCCCACCGAGGCTTCGCGCGCAGTGCGCCGCGTTTGGCCTTCGCCCCAAGAGATGGATACCTCGCCGGTGACTTCGATGCCGCGTTGGGGTGGACGGTGAAGCCCCGCCAAGACTCGCAGAAGAAGCGATTTGCCTACTCCACTGCATCCGATAATCAGGGAAATGCCCCCAGGGGCGAACTTCGCGTTCGCCTCGCGCAGGAGCGGCCGTCCACCGGCTGTGATCGAGAGCCGCCGAAGTTCGACGACGGCCGCTTCGGGGGGAGTCGAAACTACGGCATTCATATTTTGCGTCAATTCGCAGCCCGCCCGAACGATGCTAGCGCCGCTTGGCGATTCTGCGCAATGGCTAACTGCCGGTTGAGGTGAGTGATTTCAAAGATTTCGTTCAACTCGGGCCTAAGACCACACAATCGCAGTTCTCCGCCTCGAGAGGCAACGTCGTCCTTGAGATCCAAAAGGCGGTTCAAGAATTGACTCGACACATGATCCAGTTTCACCAGGTCCAGCACCACGTGTGCTGCGTTAGTGTCTTGAATTGCTTGCGTTATTTCCTCAAATAGCTCTTGGACCACATGCATTTCATAAACGTGGTGGTCTAAGACTTCGAGCACCACGGTACAACCGGCGCTGCCCTTGAGCAAGGCAACGCCAATACGCCGAAACTCGTCCATGGTCGCACCCCTTGGAATGCAGGTCAAGGCGCCCGCATCATGCATTCAAATTACCCCCCTGACTTGATGGATACAACTGCATCGATAAAGGAGTCCAGCAGCGAAGGCCACTTGTCTTCGACGAACCTTGAGCGAAGTCGCTTGGAATGACATGGGAGGTTCGGTAGTACGAGGTGATCAATGGAAGTAATCTAACTGGATATGGTTGGCCATACATAGAGTGTGCCAGATGGCTCCATGCGAGATCGTCGAGTAATCCCCAATCTCGCGCTGAGAGGTCGGCTCCTTATCTTGTTGTCCTGATCTGTGCACCCTCCAAGAGCGTGTTCTTTCGACGTTGCGCCGATGGAGTTTGGTGTGCTGGTTTCGGAGGTGAGGATCGACAGAGACGGTGTCGTCGCCCGGGGAAATGCTCCTAACGCTCCGTACACCAGGACAAAGTATATTTCGCTCCTGTTCGAGTTCGCGTAGAATCCAACAAATTGCGAGCGATACATCCACCTTCGCCTCGGACGCGCCTTTTCCGAGGCATGGCCCTTGTTCCACCAGGGTTTCATCGACTTTGATCCGCAGCGGCCGGAGCCGCCCAATACGGAGACTTGAACTTGGCGACGCGGGCACGGGTTTTCATCATCGGCATTGGCGACGACGGCTTGGAGGGCCTGACGACCTCAGCACGCGAGCGAATCAATCAGGCTGACCTTATCTTCGGAAGCGCCCATATTTTGGAAACCTTGGGCGACGTCGCGGCGGAGCGTGTGCCCGTGGGCGTGGACCTCGATCGCATGATTGAGCGTATCGAAGCGGCTCCGAATCAACGGGTTGTGTTGCTGGCCACGGGCGACCCGCTTTTTTACGGTACGGCGCGATTTCTCGTGCAGCGGCTGGGTAAAGAAAATTGCGAGGTCGTGCCCAGCGTCAGCACCATGCAATTGGCGTTCGCGCGGGTGAAGGAGAGCTGGGATGAGGCATACTTGGCCGACTTAGCCAACCATCCTTTAGGGCGTGTTGTTGAGAAAATCCGTCTGGCTGAGAAGGTCGGGTTATTCACAACCGAGTCGGTTCCTCCTGCTGCCGTTGCCCAGGCGCTTCTCGATCAAAAGATCGATTACTTTACGGCGTATGTCTGCGAAAATCTCGGCTCTCCTGACGAACGCGTAACGCATGGCGAATTAAGCGAAGTCGCCAAGCAGGAGTTTTCACCGCTTAACGTTCTCATTTTGGTGCGAAAACCGGAGCCGCCGGACCGTCCTGCCGAAATGCAGGGCCGGCGCCTTTTTGGCAATCCGGACTGGGCGTTCCTGCAGTCTCAGCCTCATCGGGGGCTGCTTACACCCGCAGAAGTCCGCGCTATTGCCCTGGCCGAGTTGGACTTGGGGCGAGAAAGCATATTTTGGGACGTGGGTGCTGGGAGCGGCTCGGTGGCAATCGAGGCGGCGCAAATTGCGCATCAGGGAACAGCGTACGCAATTGAGATGGACCCCGAGGATCATCAGTTGATCGCTGCCAATGCGCAGAGGTTTGGGGTGACCAATCTCAAACCGGTGCTTGGAAAGGCCCCCGAAGCTTGGGAGAATCTACCTGCGCCAGACGCTGTATTTGTGGGAGGTACGGGTAGGGCCGTGGGAGGAATTGCCGAACAGGCGTTTGAACGGCTCAAGCCGGGGGGGCGGATTGTGGTTCAGGTAAGCAGCATCGAAAACATTGCTGCAGTTCGTCAGGCCCTTTCCAAGGCTGCTGATGTCGCGGTGCGTATGGTGCAAATTTCGCGCGGGGTTTATCAACTGGAGCGAATGCGGTTTGAGTCGCTCAATCCCACCTTCTTGATCAGCGCGATTAAGAGCCAGCGGTCATAAGTTTCTCGACCCTGGCGAATTCGTTCCGTAGTTTGCTTTTCTTTTGACGGATGGGGGGAACGCGCTCTTGCGTAGGGGGGCGGCGCTGGTCAGACCGAATTTTCTCACACAATGCAGCCAGCGGCGGTGTAGTCCTTCACAAAAGGACAAACGCGCTAATTGGTGACCGCTCTTCCCAACTACCACGAAACCTACGGCTGTTTATGCCAGCCATAAACGCCGATGAAGTAGGCAGCCGATGTACCGCTGATGCGGCTTGCGTCAGCGTTGTTGAAAGAATTTTCCCTATATTACGCAGCTTACGACCTCAAGGAACAGCGAATTGAACCGAATAACGCTTCGGTTGTTTCCCCGCCCACAACATTTGTGATTGATATCGGATAGTCCCATGGATGTGGTACGGGAACGGGCGGCAATCGCCGAACATGGCGAATACGCGCGTATAATATCTGCGAGGCTCTTGGACTCGCTCGATTTACGGAGCAAGTGCGATGACGTTGGGGAATCGACTTCTTGCCCTCTTGCTCGGGATTCTCGTCGCTTGGCCGATTAGCGCCCAAGAGCAGGTTCCTAGCGACGATTTTTCCTCGCTGTCAGGCCAACCCATATGGCGTGGCGCGAGTCAGTTCTTACTCTCACAAGTGCGAGTCACGCTTGAGGGAATTCACCCGGCGTCGTTAGCTCGTCGCGGGCGACAGCCGGGGTTAACGCTCGAGGAGGGGTGGCAGTCAGCGCCGCGTAATCGCAATCTGGTCATTGCGGTACATGGTTTCTATTCGAATCGTGATCGTACTGCCGCCTTGCTAGCGGGCCCCCGCGAAGCTGGCTTTCCGATTGGATGTTTTGAGTACGCATCGAATAAACCAATCGAAGATTCAGCGAGGTTACTTTCCGAAAGTTTGCGCAAAGTTGCTTCCCAACAACCCGACCGCAAGATTTCACTTTTGACACACTCGCTAGGAGGTGTCGTAGCGCGGGCGGTCGTGGAAGATCCGGAGTTAGATCCGGGCAACGTGGCGCAACTTATCATGATTGCGCCGCCCAACCATGGGTCCGGTTTGGCTAATTTGGTTCAGGAATCTCGAGAGAACCTTGATGCGGACGAGCCCGAAGGACTGGTTGCGGTTCGCTTGAGTCAAAAGTTACTTTACGCGGCGATCGGTCCCGCCGCAAAACAACTTCAACTTAACTCATCCTTCTTGTCGGAATTAAACGGCCGGCCACGCAATCCCGCAGTTGAGTATGCCATTTTTCTGGGAGACAAAGCCCCGCTTCCTGCCGGCACGGACGTCTTTAGATATACCTCAGTAGAAGAAACGGACCGCGCATGGCGCTGGACTCGGTGGGCGGGGAATGGAGTGAAACAGCGCCTCGCGAATCTGTCGGAAATTCGCAAAGGAGAAGGCGATGGAGTGGTTTCCATCGCAAGTGGCCGCATAGAGGGGGTGGATGATGTTGTAATTCTCCATTTCCACCACAATGAACCGCTGTGGGATCCGGATGAGCCAGTGGTTCAGGAACTCTATCGCGAGGTAATGAAGCGTCTTGCCCCAGAGCGCACGGGCGAATGACGCGCGCCGCGTTGCTGATTCTTGCTACGGCGAATCATTGCGCCGTTGTTTCACAAGCGCGAGCCAATACACGGCGAGCCTTCCAGGCTGGTAGCTGCTTCTCCCCAGCATTTATTGAATCTGGCCGGCGTCGAACAATTCCCAGAATTTGGGGGCGGGCATCACGTTGCTGTTCTCGGGATCGTCGAAAACCGTGCCGATTTCCTGCAGCGTGGCCATTTGCCGCACCATCTCCATGCCCCGCGTGATGCGACTGGGTGTAAAGACCAATTGAGTCAATTGCAAGCCCGCCAATGGAGTGAGGTCTGTTGCGGAAGACTCGGCAATGTGGAGCCGACGCAAATTGGGCATTGACGCCAATACGGACAAATCTGCAACGGGGACGCCTTTCATGGTCAGGCTCATCAGGGGGGCGCCTCGTAAGGGCGAAAGGTCCGTGACGGGCGCATCGCTCAACCAGAGCATTGATAATGGCATCCCCGCCAAGGGCGACAAGTCGCGCACTTGAGTTCCCGCCAAACTAAGTTGCTCTAGTCGCATCCCTTTGAGTGGAGTAATGTCGCTGACGGGCGTGCGGCTCAGGTAGAGCGCTTGCAGCGGCATGCCTTCCAAAATGCTCAAGTCACTAATGGGCGCGCCTTCGATGAAAAGCTGCTGAAGCGGCATCCCCCGTAACGGCGTGAAGTCCGTAACGGGGGCATCCATCACATCAAGAGTTTCGAGGGACATGCCGGCCAAAGGCGAGAGGTCGCGCACTTGGGTGCCGCCGATAAAAAGGTGCTGGAGCGGCATGCCCTTAAGCGGGGAAAGGTCGCTCACCGGGGTCCCGGTCAAGTCGAGTGCGAACAAGGGTAATGTCGCCAACGGGGTCAGGTCCGTCACGGCGGCGCCACGGAGCGACATCGCCAAGACCTGCCCGTTCTGGATGCGAAATTGCCCCAGACCGTTATAGTTGGGGTTGGCCCGGCGTATTGTTTCGTGGAGTTGTTCAACGGTTATCGCCGTTGCGTCTTCGGGAGGCGCTGACGAGGGCTTGGGGGGCGGAGGGCCATCAATCGGCGCTGTTGCCGAGGCTAACGCTACGACGCCTTCCTCGATGGTGGTGTTTACGGCGTCATCGGTCGGGGCTGGCGTCGCGACGGTGGAGGAAGTGTCGCTGGATTGCGAACATCCTGCCCCCAATACGGCCACCCATAGTCCTGCCCCGACAAGGAACGACGAGCACTTCACGACCACACCTCATCCTTGGCGTTCACAATTCCATTACTCCTAGCAGCCGGCGAATCCGACTACTGGGCGAATCGTACCAGAATCCGCGAAACTTGTCGCGGTGAATTTTTCGCGACCTAGCCCTGCATTGATGCGTTGGATATGGGCTAGGCTGTTACATTCATCCGACTTGCCGCATGGCAGGATGCGTCCCTGGAGCAACGGTTGGGGCAAGTTCTAATTTCGGCGGTTGGGGGCGAAAGAAACGTCCAAGGGGGCCGAGCAATAGGGACGGAAGGAGAAGCAAGTCGCCCAACAATGCGATCATTAATAAGGCGACCATCCACCAAGCAAAACGCTGCGTCGGAATAAAATCGCTCAGCGCGTATACCAACAATCCCGAGCTACAGATCACGCTGGTTTGCATCATGGCCCGTCCGCAATGGTGGAAGCAGCGAATCACCGCATCTCGCGGCGTGGCGCCACCGTGTAGTTCACGGCGATACCAGGCCAAGAAATGAAGGGTGTCGTCCACGGCAATGCCCAACGCCACACTTGCGGTCATAACTGAACCTATATCCACGGGGATGCCCCCCCATCCCATGGCGCCAAAGAGAATGAGCATGGGAAAGATATTGGGCAACATCGCCACAAGGCCAGCCAGCACGCTTCGCTGGATGGCCGCCATAGCAACCGCTACCAATCCGAAGGCCGTAAGGAAGGAGGTAAACAAGTCGGCCAGGAGCACACGCTGCACCTCGTATGCCAACGCCATAACCCCCGTATAGGTCGCTGACACGCCGGGTACGCCTGCCTCGCGGAGAACGGGCTCCACACGCCGCTGGACGTTTTCCAGTGTCGTCCCATAATCGATTTTCTCGTCCATTGCCGGCGCGCGTCCGCTAATGCGCCACAACTGCTCACCGTCGGCGATGGCGATGTATCGTGACTCGATAAAATCCGGCAGGCTCGATTCCAGGCGGCTGCGAAGCGCACTTCGCCGGGCGGTATTGCGAAACCCGCCTGGAGGAGGAATCTCCGGAAAAAACACGCCTGCCGACAAAACGCCGTCCACCTCATCCATGCTGCGTAACGATTCCTCCACGCGCCGCACCAGCACCATCCGCTCTAGCAGGTCGAGAGGACACGTGTCGTCAAAATGGACAATCACCTCAACGGGCGTTAGGGGCCCCAAATGCTGTTCGAGCCAAGCGATATCGCGGAGCAATTTGCTGTCGCTCGCAAAGAGGGTGCGAGTGCTAACGGATGTGTGAACATCCTTGACACCCCAGCCAAGCACCGTCATGACGCCAAGGAATACCGCGCTGATCAAAAGTGGCCGCGACGCGACCCCAGAAGCTAACCGATCCAGCACCGCCAAGTTCCTGCGGCGGCTGCGCGCCGCTACCGAAGAGGTTCGTATTGCGGCGCTGTCCAACACCATCCCCCCCGGCAAGATCAGCAGTAATATCGAAAAGGTCGCAATGACTCCGATGGCGCCAATAACGCCAAAGATAAATACGGGTTCGATTTTGCTCGTGGCAAGCGAGCCTACCCCCATGACCGTTGTGAGAGCTGCAAGCAAACAAGGCCACCATGCTGCTTGCAACGCTCGGCGCGGAGCATCCTCGACACTGCCGGTCCTCACTAACTCTCGATAGTAATTCGCCAAATGCACCCCCGACGACACGGCGAGTACGAATACGAGTGCGGGGAGTACGGTGAGCACCGCGTTCATGGGGGAACCGCTGAAATACACCAGCGACAACACCAGTCCCTGACTCCAGGCGGCCGTAATGATGATCAAGACGGTCAAACGCCACGATCGTAAACACAGGTAACACAATAGAAAGGCCACCAGCGCGGAAGGAATCGCATATCGATTGAGCGAACGCACCCCTTCGGCGTCGACAAACACGCCGTCTACCGGCGGTCCTGCTAGGTGGATTTCATTCTCTGGAAGGCCCGTCACGGCGCAGGCCGTTGCATGTATGGCGGGGACGGCCTGAGCGCGTTCTTCATGTCCGATTGGACTCAACACCACCACGGCGCAGCTTGTTTTGCCATCGGGACCGACGAGTGCGCCCTGTAGTCGCTTGATCGCTTCATCGCGAGAGAATCCCAAATCTTCTTGCTGAAGCCGTTGGACCGCATCGTAACCGGTGATAATCCGCGAAAACCACCGTTGATGATTCTTCTCTGCGATTGGGTCGGTCGGATACATCAGCGCCGTAGCAAACCGCCGCAGCCGCCAATCGTCGAGCGTGCACTCGGGCCAACTGACAATGACCAACTCCTGCGTTTCAAAATGTTCAATGAACCATTGCAAACGCTGGCGCTGCTCAAACGAACGGGGCGCCCATTCGCCCGGCGAGTTATGCATGCTGGCGATCGTGCGTTGCGAAAACACAATAATCACTGGCGCAGACAGGCCCATCGCCAGCAATACCAATATCATTCGCCAGAAGTAATTGTTTTTCCTCAGAAGCGTCCGTGGCTTTGAAACCATCAGCTTGTACCTGTAAACGTCAACGTAACGTCCATTGTTGTTGAATGAGGCGCGATTGGCTCCCTTGGTAAGCGACGGCCCCGACATAGCCCGGAGCCGGAGCAAGGTGGTGCAACTGCCACCGTATCGGGGCTTCGGACGCGGCGCCACGAATGGCAAGCACTTGTGCCGGCATATCCGCTTCGATTGTCACTTCAACGTCGCTTAAGGCGACCGATAAGCCTACCCCTAGAGCCTTCAGCATGGCTTCTTTTCGTGTCCAACACCGGAAAAATGCCGCCATGCGGTCCGCGGGCGGCGCCCAATCCCCGTCTACTTGCGCGAAGATGCCGTCCGCGGGCGGCAGGCGTTCGAGCGTCGCTTGTTCGCGGATAGTGAAATAGCGACGCGCAATAGCATTTGCGTCCTCCAGAAGGCGAAGTTGCTCCACGTCGACGCCGATCTCACCTTGTTGTCGTACAGCAATTATTGCTAGTTCGTGCGTGTGCGAAACATTGAAGAATAGGGAGCCTTCGAAGGGATGACTCAACGACGGTTTCCCATGGGCCCCGTAAGAGAACACGAAGTCGTAGGGTGGGCAATCGAGGTATCGCGATAACAGGTTTCGCAGCGCACCACGGCAGATTACAAACCGATTGCGGTCGCGATCGAACACAAATCGCTCAGCCCGACGACGCTCATCGTCCGAAAGCCAGGAGGATAACGTCTGGCGGACCGCCTCCGGTCCGTCTAAAGGCACAGCCCAAGCATGGACCTCATCGCACGGTAAGTCGAGCATTAGGCGGCTCTCATGAGGAGCTAGGACTGAGGTACACGTCTGAGAAGTTCACGTTCTACAAGGCGGATCGTTTCGGAACGCCGCTCTGTCACAAAGAAATGGCCCCCTGGAATCATCTTCTGTACGAACTCTCCCGTCGTATGCCGGCGCCAGGCCGCCAATTCCGCCGGAGCAACCTGCGTGTCCTCCGTGCCGCCTAATGCCAACAGCGGGCACGATAGAGGCGATTCATCTTCGTACTGATAATTCTCAATGCTCGTAATATCAGCTCGCAAGGTCGGTAGAAACAATTGGAGCAGTTCCGCGTTGTTTGCGACTTCGTCCGGGATTCCCCGGAACCGCTTCTGAATCGCCTCCACAAATTCCGAGTCGGGCAGCTTATGAAGCGGAGTCGATGTGGCTGGCAAGTGTGGAGCGCGGAACGCGGCGACGATCAGAACCACCGGCAGCGGGTGCGTACGGCGACGCAACTCGCGGCAAAGTTCAAAACCGATTAAGGCTCCCATACTATGCCCAAAAATGGCGAAGGGAGCGCGGACGCATGAGGTTAGGGCATCGGCGATGTTTTTGACCGTGGTCTTCAGATCGTTGTTCGCTGGTTCGGCGAACCGCCGCTCGCGTCCCGGAAGTAGTATTGGAATAACATCAATCGTGGGGGAAATGTCGGTTGTCCATCCGTGGTACGAGGCGGTTCCTCCTCCAGCGTGTGGTATGCAGAATAGCTGTACGTCTGCATCGGAGCGGAGGCCTCGCCGTGGGAGCCAAAGTTCTTCGTCGGAATTCATGAGACGGGAAGCAATTACACCTATATTAAAAATCGTGCACCGAAAGGCGGCGAATCAGGATTGTTGTTTTCTGCGGGTTGCGAAATCCGCGCGAACTATCAATAATGGGGATCTTGAGAAGAGCCAGAAAATTGTTCCTCCCCTCTGTGGTTCTTCTAGATTACCCGCCTTGTGCTCTCCCTATCTTTCATCGTAGGCGTTGGATTCGAAGGGCTTGCCTGCGGTGTATGTCCAACTCGTTGCTCATTGCCGGGCGATCAATCCCTACCTTTGACCGAAACCATCGTTCCGGCATGATTCGGTCAGTCGATTTGACCGATAAATGCAACATTCACCCAAACGTCCGGAGTACAGGGCGTTAAAGAACACCTGTTTTTTCAAGTTTTCTAAAATTCCTAATCTTTCGGGCGTTGTCTATTATCACCTAAATTGCGTAGTTAGAATATCAGCGGCAAGTTACCTAAACGTAAATGCCGACCACTGAATAGATGGCGATTGCGACTGAGGAACAGTCTGCGCCGAGGGGCCCTCGGAGAATCAGCGGCAGGGAGGCGCCGTCCCATGTGTCGGCGGCAAGAGTTCCTTGAATCCACTACCGAGATTTTGCTCCACGAACGAGCGTCCGAACAATATGGCGAACCAACGATTGGCGACGGCAGACTTCAGCAGAGTCGAAGCGCCCCCGGCGAATCTGGTCGAACTGTTGCAATTCTGGGCGCGGCATCATGGTGACCGGGCGGCATATACGTTCCAGCGCGATGATGGGCACGAAGCCACAATTGATTACGCCACGCTGGATCGAAGGGCTCGCGCAATTGCCGCCCACCTTCAACAAACCTGCGAGCGAGGGGATCGGGCGTTGTTGCTCTTTCCTGCAGGGCTTGATTTCATTGCCGCATTTTGCGGATGTGCTTACGCGGGTGTGTTGGCGGTGCCGGTTTGCTATCCCAAGCCCAAGCGTCCGATGCCGCGGTTGATGTCGATTGCTCAGGACGCGCAACCGCGAGTTGCCCTGACCAATCGTAAAACCTTGGAACAATTTGATTTTCACCATGCGCAGGCAGGACTGGCGAACATCGATTGGATTGCCAGTGATGATTCGCCCGATGCGATGGCCGACGCCTGGGCTCCACTGACGTTGAGCGGGGATGACATAGCGTTTCTCCAGTACACATCAGGATCAACCAGCGATCCCAAGGGGGTGATGGTATCGCATGGCAACCTCTTACACAACCTAGAAGTCATTCGCCAAGGGTTCGGCCTGGATTTTGATTTCCGAGCGGGTGAACCTCGCAACAAAGGGGTCTTCTGGCTTCCCGCCTACCATGACATGGGGCTTATCGGTGGGATTTTGACCGCTATGTATGTGGGCGGTCACAGCTTGTTGATGTCGCCAAGCGCGTTCTTGCAG
>CAYWIS010000124.1:0-4332 GCA_964458385.1 uncultured Pirellulaceae bacterium | reverse complement strand
CGACCTTACCGCTGGCTGGAAACGATTTCCGAAACACGGGCCACGATTAGCGGGGCGCCCAACTTTGCTTTTGATCTGTGTGTAAAAAAGATTCCCGCCGAGAAGCGTAGACAACTCGACTTAAGCGGTTGGGAAGTGTGTTTCTGCGGCGCTGAGCCCATTCGCGCTGAGACGCTCGATGCCTTTGCCAATGCGTTTCGCGAGAGTGGCTTCCGGGGTGATACCTTTTACCCCTGCTACGGCTTGGCCGAGAATACGCTGATGGCCGCCGGCGGCGACGGCCCCTCGCACCCGCAAATTAAGGTCGTCCTGCGCGATGCACTGGCGGAGAATCGCATTGTCGAGGCGGACGCTTCGTCAGGGCAACTTGTGCAGGAATTGGTTTGCTGCGGGAAACCCGTGTTGGATCAAGAAATTGCCATCGTCGACCCAGAGTCGGGTTTGCGCCGCGCGGATGCTGAAGTCGGTGAGATTTGGATCAAGGGGCGAAGCGTGGCTTGTGGATACTGGAACCGACCTGACGAAACCGAACGCACTTTCCGCGCGTTTACGGCGGATAATGACGGCCCGTATCTTCGCACGGGTGATCTAGGTTTTCTCGACCAGGGACGGCTCTATGTGACAGGGCGAGTCAAGGATGTGATTATTATTCGTGGGCGGAACCATTACCCGCACGACATCGAGTGCACAGTGGAACGCGCCCACGCAGCGCTGCGGCCGCACGCGGGGGTTGCCGTCGCGATCGACGTACAGGGCGAGGAGTCGCTCGTGATAATTCACGAAGTCGATCGCGCTTACCGTGACGTCGACCTCGGCGAAGTGACGCGTTGCATTCGTCGTGCGGTTGCAGAAGAGCACGAGATCAATCCGTATGCGATTGTGCTGATCCGCCATGCCAGCCTCCCGGTGACGACTAGTGGTAAAGTGCAGCGCAGTTTGGCGCGTCGCCTCTATTTGGCGGGTGAGTTGAAGGTGCTGGAAGAGTGGGTGGCGCCGTACGCGGCGTCCCCAGCGCTACTGCGGAGAAACACACTACCGGGAACTACGAAAAGCCACAGCAGCGGCAACGGTCATGTTAATGGCAATGGTCATAGTTACGTCCCTGGGGACCGTAATAGCACTGCGTCGGCCGATCATCGAAACGCTGCGTCGTGCGTTTCAAAAAATGGCAACGGACATTCCAAGTACGCAAATGGGCGTCACTACGACGCACTAAACACGAATGGGCACGGCAATGGTTCGCATCTCGATGTGGCGAAGAATAACGCCCACGGGAATGTCCATGTTGTGACGAATCTCACGGCTAACGGGGCAGGAACGCATACGCCATCTGCGAATGACCATGAAGATACGCACTCATCGTTCCCAACAGCGGCTTCGCCAACGTCTTCGGATGGACGAGCGCAGGGCGCTGGGAATGCCAACGGTCACGCGGGCAGCCTGAAAACACCCAAGCTCCATTTCGATCATTTTCCTCTCTCCGCCGAAGAGATCGACCGCTTGGCGGAACGAATCGAGAAGTGGATCTTGGATTGGCTGGTGGAACGCGCCGCCATTCATACGTCGGAAATCGATCCCCATAAGCCATTTGCGGAATACGGCCTCGACTCGTTGACCGCGGTCGAATTGAGCCACGAGTTGGAGTCATGGCTTGGCGTAGAGCTAACGGCTGTGGTGGCCTGGAACTATCCGACTCCCCATAAGATCTCACAATACCTTGCTCGTAAAGCCGGCGGTGCTGAAATGCCGGATGACGCCCCGGTTGAGACGTCAGCCGAAGTTGATACGGCTGATGACTTTGAGCGGCTTCTGGCCGAGATCGAAAGCCTCAGCGAAAGCGAAGCGCAGGATGCCCTTTCGCGTGATGATTCTTCCGCCTAACGACTCATCCGCCAACGGACGAGGATGTCGATGTTTGAGCTGACCGAACGGCTTGCCAATCTCTCTCCCGCCAAACGCAAACTTCTCGAACAACGCCTCCAGGAAAAGCCTCAGACTACTGAGCCGATCGCCATCGTAGGTATGGCTTGTCGGTTTCCTGGTGCGCGCAATCTCGAGGAATATTGGCGCCTGATTCGCGACGGCATCGACGCTACCGGTGAAGTGCCGCCTTCCCGGTGGAATGTCGACGAGTTGTACGACCCTACGGGCGAAACGCCCGGCAAGATGTCGGTGAAGTGGGGCGGCTTCGTCGACGATGTCGATCAGTTCGACCCTCTATTCTTTGGCATCACGCCCCGAGAAGCGGCGCGGATGGATCCACAGCAGCGGTTACTTCTTGAAGTCGCTTGGGAAGCGATCGAACACGCAGGAGTGCCGCCCGACCAAATTGGCGGATCAAAGACGGGGGTATTCATCGGCATCGGCGGGACGGACTACTCCAAGATTCCGTCGCAATTCGAGAACTATTACGAGTATATTGACGCTCATGTGGGCACGGGCAATGCGCTAAGCATCGCCGCGAATCGAATCTCCTATATCTTCGACTTCAAAGGCCCAAGTTTTATTGTCGACACGGCCTGTTCGTCAGCACTCGTCGCGTTGCATAACGCCGTGCTTAGCTTGCGCAATCGCGAGTGCGACGCCGCATTGGCCGGGGGCGTGAACCTGATCCTCTCGCCAGAGGTGACGTTGGCCTTTTCTAAGGCGCGCATGCTGTCTAGCGACGGGAAATGCCGCCCCTTTGACGCCGCAGCCAACGGATACGTACGCGGCGAAGGTTGTGCTCTTATTTTGATCAAGCGTTTGACCGACGCGGTCAAAGCGGGCGATAACATTTTGGCCGTAATTCGCGGCTCGGCGATTAACCAGGACGGTCGTACTTCGGGCATTACAGCGCCGAATGCTCAAGCGCAACAGCAGGTGATTCGCGCCGCGCTCGCGCAGGCGGGATTAACGCCCGAACGAGTGAGCTACATCGAAGCCCATGGCACGGGCACGCCGCTAGGCGACCCTATTGAGTTCCAGTCGCTTACGCAAATTTTCAAGAAGCGGAACGAGAACGATCCGCCCGTCTATGTAACGTCGGTTAAGGCCAACATTGGGCACACGGAAACGGTCTCGGGAATGGCGGGGCTGCTCAAGACCGTGTTGGCAATGCAGCATGGGATCATTCCCGGGCAATTGCATCTCCATGAGCTTAACCCGCATATCCGCTTGGATGGCACCCGCCTGGTTATTCCGCGCGAACCTGTCGAGTGGCGTTCGCAGAGCGGGCCACGTGTGGCGGGGATCAGCTCCTTCGGCTTTGGTGGAGCCAATGCGCACGTGGTCATTGAAGAGGCGGCGCCGCCCAAACTCGAGTCGCCTCCGGCCGATGTGAAGGATCGTCCCTTACACCTAATGACTTTCTCGGCTAAGAGCGATGCAGCGCTGCGTGAATTAGCACAACGACATGCCGAATGGTTGGGCTCGCATCCCGAAGCGAGCCTCGCCGACGTTTGCTATACCGCCAATGCTTTCCGCACGCCGTTCAACCACCGCGCCGCCATTATTGCCGGGAACGCCATTGAATTGCGGGAAAAATTGGAGGGTATTGCACAAGGGCAAAGTCCCCAGGGCGTTGTAGCGGGGCAAGTCAAGTTAATCGGCAGGCCCAAAGTTGCGTTTTTGTTCACTGGACAGGGGTCGCAGTATCTGGGAATGGGCCGGGCATTGTACGAAACGCAACCGGTGTTTCGTGCTGCGCTCGATGAATGCGACGATTTGTTGCGGCAACACTTGGACGAGCCGTTGCTTTCCGTCCTGTTCTCTGCGGACGAATCCTCTCCATTGAACGAAACGGCCTATACGCAGCCGGCGCTTTTTGCGTTGGAGTACGCTATTGCCCGACTGTGGCAGTCCTGGGGTGTACAGCCGGACATTGTCCTTGGGAACAGTGTATGAGAGTATGTGGCGGCCACCATCGCGGGAGTATTCGATCTCGAGGATGGTTTAGCATTGATTGCCCATCGCGCGCGCCTGATGCAGCAGTTGCCCCGCAATGGGTTGATGGCGGTGATCTTTGCTGGCCCGGCGGACGTCGAAGGCGCGCTTGCGCCCTTTGCTGATCGCGTTGCGATCGCAGCGACCAATGGCCCGCAGAACACGGTCATCTCAGGTGAAGCCGAGGCGGTCCGCACCCTTGTTCGGCAGTTCGAGTCACGCGGCGTCGGGGTCCAGATGTTGACGGTCTCGCACGCGTTTCATTCCCCGCTCATGGAGCCAATGCTGGACGAGTTTGAGCAGTTGGCCCGTGAAGTCGCCTATCAGCCGCCGCGTATTCCGATTGTATCCAATCTTACCGCCGACCTTCTCCACAAGACGGCGCCCACGGCGGAGTACTGGCGCAAT
>CAYWIS010000123.1:16743-18142 GCA_964458385.1 uncultured Pirellulaceae bacterium | reverse complement strand
ACAAGCGTTCCGATGCCGTCCAGATCGTCGTCGTTGTCCAGCAGGTTGCGGCCGGCCACCGGAAGCAGCGGCGTATCTTCGTTCGTGGTGAACTCGTCATTGTTGGCGATCACGTCGGCTGCGCCCGTAACCGTGATCCGCACCGTTCCGACGCTGGTGGCGGCGCCGTCCCGCACCGTGTAGGTGAAGGTGTCGGTCGCCGTGGCGCCCGGCCCCAGTTGCTGGAGTGTGGGCGAGGTGGTCGGATCGTAGGAGAACGTGCCGTCGGCGTTGATCGTGACCTGGGCTCCCAGGGTGGTGGTCAAGGTCCGCGCGTCGACGGTGGCGTTGCCTTCCGGATCGTTGTCGTTGGCCAACAGATTCCGCGAGGGATCAGCCGTCAGCGGCGTATCTTCGTCGGTGGTGAACGCGTCGTCGACCGCCAACGCCGGGTCGTTAATCCCAGTGACGGTGATCGACACGGTGGCCGTGCCGACTCCGCCGCGCCCATCGCTCATCTGGTAGGTGAAGGTGTCGATGCCCGTTTCACCCTCATCCAGGGCTTGCGCTCCCGGGGCGTTGGTCGGATCGTAGGAGAACGTGCCGTCGGCGTTGACGACCACCGCGGCGCCAAAGGCGCTGGTGGTGGTGTACGTTGTGCCGTTGTTGGTCACTAGCGTGATCGGATCGCCTTCGGGGTCGGTGTCGTTGGCGAAGATATTGCCCGTCGAAGTGAAGGGCGTATCTTCGTCGGTGGCGAAACCGGTGTCGTTGGCGGGCGTGGGGTCGTCGTTCTCGCCCGTGATTGTGATCGTCACCGTACCCACGCTGACCGGCGAGTTGATGAAGATGCCGTCGGTCACCACGTAGGTGAAGGTGTCGGTCGTCTGTTCGCCTACGTCGAGCGTTTGCAGCTCGGTCGAGGTGGTTGGGTCATAGGTGAACGTGCCGTCGGGGTAGACCACAACCGTTGCGCCTTTGGCGCTGATGGTGTGGTACGTTCCGTCGGGCTGGTTCCCGGCGAGCGATACCGGATCGTTATCGGGGTCGGTGTCGTTGGCCAACAGGTTGGCCGACGAAGTCAACACTGTGTCTTCCGATGTGGTGAAGTCGGCCGGATCGCTGCCCGGCGCCGGATCGTTCACGGCCATCGCAGGCGAACCCGCAATGATCTCGACGAGGTAATCCTCCACTTCCCCATCGGAAGCCAGGCCGAACGGCTCCAGGCCGCCGAGCGTGCTGACGCGGAAGCGAGCGTACGTGAAGCCTACGACCGACTGCGCGGTAGCGCGGAAGGTCAAATGGTTGACGCCCGCGTCGACCGGCGCCCGGTCAAGGATTTTCTCGCCCGGATCGTCCCAGTCGCCGTCCTGGTTGAAGTCCACCCAGGCGTCGATCACACCGGCCCGCGATACGGTGA
>CAYWIS010000123.1:0-16733 GCA_964458385.1 uncultured Pirellulaceae bacterium | reverse complement strand
AATCGGCGTATCGACAAACGGATTGATGGGCCCGTTGAACACCACGCCGTCTTCGTCGTCGCCGCCCAGCTCGACCGTCGCGCCGACCGCCGTGGGCGAGAGGTTCAAACCGGCGTTACTAAGGGCGTTGGCAATGGCCGCGGCTACCTGTTCGCCGGTGGCGTCGGCGGTGTAGGTAATGGCCAAGTTGCCGTCGGCCACCCGATTGTTGCGGTCGAACTCAAAGGTGAACACGTTCACGCCGTTGTTGACCGTGAAGGTGTCGCCGTCGGCTACGCCGCCGGGCGTTCCGCTGACGACGGCCGTTGGCGCTTCGTCGGCGTCAAGCGAACCATTGGAGGGCAGATCAAATTCGACCACGCCATTGCCCAGGTTCACCGCCGTCACGTCCGCCAGACCAGAGCCGTTCACCGCCGCCACAATCGCGTCGGCAAGTTGTTCCAGCGTGGTGGTGGAGTCGAAGGCAATCGGAATGTTCGTGCCGCTCACTCCGCCGGTGCTGTTGAACTCGAACGTCCGGCTGGCTGAGCCGTTGCTCACCGTGAAGCGGTGTCCATCGGCGATGGGGCTGGCGGTTCCCACATGGGTCATGGTGGTGTTGGTCGTGTCGACCGACACCGAGCTGGGACCGCCAATGTGGACGCGGCCGTCGCCCACATGCTGCGGCGCCACGCCTTGGAGCCGCGTCGGGTTGGCCGTCTGGAACACCACGATGGCCTGCACAATGGCGTCGGCGATTTCGTCTCTTGTGCTGGCCGCGGTGAACGCCACCGGGCGGTTCGTGCCTTGCACAACGCCGTTGCTGTCGAACTCAAACACAACGGGGCCGGTGCTGTCGATCAGCACAAACCGCTCGCCGTCTTCGATGCCGCCCGTGGCGCCGCCCGCTTCGGGAACGATCAGGCTCAGGATCTGCGGCAGTTCCAGGGCCGCCGCCGCGCCGGGGGTCGTGAGGATTGCCGGCGCCACGCTGGCCGGCGCCAACGCGCTGGCCTCGGTAAAGGTATGAGCGTTTGTGCCGCCCAAGTTAATGTTGGTGACGGTCGCGCCGTTCACGGTCTGCTGGTAAGCCGTGGGGTTGAGCCGGAGCTTGCTGCTCTGGCTGCGAACCGCGGCCACAATGGCGTTGGCCACCTGCTGGGCGGTGTCGCCATTGGCGATGTTGACGGCCACTCGGCTCGGATCGCTCACGTCGCCGGTCTTTGTGAACTCAAACGTGACCGACTCGGCGCCAAGGGTGATGGTGAACGTCTCGCCGTCGGCGAACGCCACGCCCCCGGCGGCCGGAACCGTGACGATAAACGGAGCACGCGTCTGGAGCGTCAGCGGGCTTGTGCCCAGGTCGAGCGTGTGGTCGGCGTCGTCGCCCAAGGCGGCCAAGCTCGGCTGACCGTTGAGGTCGGCGTCGATGCCCGATCCCAGGTACAAGGGATTCTCGGGGCTGATCACATGGCGAGCGCCGCCGTTGGCAAACTGCGTCGGATACTGGAACCGCGGGTCGATCGACGAATCGGGCGCGTCGCCGAAGTCGAGTTGGACGCCGCCTAGCAGAATGGTGAAGCGCGTTTCACCCGCCGGCTGGTTGGGCTGCAAGTCGTTACCGGCGATGTCCTGGATGGCTGCAACAAACTGCCCGGTCGTCGGAATCGAATTGGGATCGGTCGCCCCCGGCGTAACGGCCGAAGCGCCGAGCAAGGTCACTTCGGGACCGCGCGTCACGGCCGAGGTTCCGACCAGCAGGCCGCGGGCCACGGCGGTGTTGACCGCTTGCAGCAGGTTGATGGCCATCGACTCGTCGCTGAAGGAGTCGTCGGGCACAAACGGCACGGGGATCGCGGCCGGCACGCCGGGCGTACCGACTTGCACAAGCGTTGTCGTGGGGCCAGGGCCAGCGGTGAAGCTGAAGTTCTCGTCGGCGCCTTGCAGCACCACGGTTGCCCGCTCCACGACGATCGGATTGAGCGTTGGGAAGGCGTTGGCGATCGCGGCGGCCAGCAGGTTGGCGATCGTATCGGCCGAATCGCCGACCTGGAATTGGATGATGACGTCGCTATTGCTGGGCAAGAGCGCTCCATTGCTGTCGAATTCGAATGTCTTGGGCGGCGTGACGCCGTCAGACAGCACGAACGTCTCGCCGTCGGAGACGCCGTTCAGGCCGGCGCCCTCAAAGGGAACTTGGATACCAAAGTCCGGACGTACGCCCGGCTTGCCCATCTGGGTCAACCCGCCCGTACCGGCGGTTTCCAAGATATGGTTCACGGCGCCGCCCAGGTACACATGGCCCTCGCCGAAGTACACCGGCGTTAGTTGCAGATCGTACTCGCCAAAGGCCATGCCGACGTTCTGAATCACATCGAGAATGCCGGGCTGATGCGTGGCCATCATCGTTACCGGATCGACCACGGTTTTGCCGCGCACCAGGTCGTCGGTCGAATACGAAGCGTCGAACGGAATGGCGATGTGATCGGGATCGGACAACACGCCATCGTTGTCGAACTCGAACGTGACGACCTGGCCGGGCTGCCCTGGCGAGGCGAGGCGGATCGTAAACACCTCGCCGTCGAGGATCGGTTCGGGAGCGCCTCGTTGCGTCAATTGGCTGGGCGCCAGAATGTTGATCACCGTGTTGGGCGTGGCGCCCACATGGACGCGGTTACCGGCGGCGCCGGGCGCCAGGCCCAGGTTCGCCGCTTCCAATGCATCGCGCACCTTGAGGGCGATTTCGGCCGCCGAGTCAGCCGCCGAGAACACAATCGGAATGTTATTCGGGTTGAGCAGCGTATTGTTGCTGTCGAACTCGAAGACAACGGCAGGCTGAGCGCCGATCCGGACGGTGAAGCGGTCGCCATCGGCAATGCCGCCGGGCCCGCCGCCCGCTACCGGAATTACCAACTCCAGCGACTGCCGGACCATCAGGCTGTAGCCGCTATCGTACTCGAAGTGGGCCACATTGCCGTTGTTATCGGTGATCGTGAACTCATCGCCGTCCTTCACCTGGGCGCCGTTGGGCGCGGAGATGAAGAACTTGTCGGTGTTGTTGAGCGTGATCACATAGACGCTGCCCGGCTCAAAGATGCCGGCCACCGGCGTGATGCGGATCAGGTTGTTGGTGGCGTCGTAGGCGAAGGTGTAGTCTTCGCCTTCGATCATCCGTCGGCCGTTCTCGGTAATGGTCACGGCGGCCGAAACCACGGAGCCGTCGTCGACCCCTACGCCGTCCTGCGGATCGACCGCGCTGGGGCCGTCGATCAATTGGATGACGAACTCGGTAAAGACGCCATCTTGCCGCTGGACTACGGTGACGGTCGGATCGTGATCCAAGCCTTCGGCGTCGTTGTCGCGCGGGGTGTGCAGGAAGGCGTTGATGCCTACCAGGTCGGCCCGATCCAAGGCGCCGCGGTCAATAAACGGCGTCTGACCGGCGCCGCCGCCAGGCGGGTTCACCACCGGATCATCGACGCGGAGCTGACCGAAAGCGTCGTACTCGGGCGCAATGATCGGCGAGGGGGCAATGCCCAACGGGTTGCGCACCTGAAGCATGGCGCTACGATCGCCCAGCGAGTTGATGCCGCTATCGATCGCCGCCGAGCCAACGGCCAGGTAGAAGTTGTTGTTCGCGGCGTCGACAAACAACGGATCGCCCGACGCCAACAGAATGGCGCTATCGCCCAGCGGATTGCCGCCGGTGCTTACGCCTACGGTGTTTGTGGCGTTGTCTTGGTAGAGCGTGCCGCCCACCACCGTTTCGCGTCCGGGTACGTTCGACGAAGCGTCGACCGAAATACCGGTGGCGAAGTTCGCCACAATGTTGTTCAGCAGCGTGGGGCTGGCGTTATCGGTCACCAAGATGCCCACATCGCCGCCTTGCCCTGTGCCGTAGAGCGTGTTGTTGATAATCCGGCCAAAGGGAACCGAGGCGGCTTGCGAGCCGGTGGTGCTGTCGCCGCTAAAGCGAATGCCGCCTGCCCCGTTGCGGAAGATGATGTTGTTCTCAATCACCGCCGCGGGTACCAGACCCAGGCCGTTCACTTCACGCAGGTTGCGGACCGGGCCGGGGTGCGGGTTGTTTTCGCCCGACTCGTTGCCGCGGGCTCCGGCGTCGAAGTTCACGCCGAACTGCGACGAGTACGAGATCTGGTTCGAGTGGACGTAGATCAACCCTTGATCGCGCGGCTGGTTGCTGTCGCCCACCAGATCGTGTTCGACTTCGTTGTTATTGATGATCACCAGCCCGTCCGAACTGCGGATCACCTGCGGCGTCTGGTTCACACCGTGCAGGATCGTTTCGATCTCGCCAAAGTTGAACGGATCGTATGTTCCGCCCGCAGTGCGGTTATCGGGAATGTTCCCGATCACATTGCCGTAGAGATTCACCTTAGTGCTGCCCGAGCCCGAGCCAGAGACCGTGCCATCGGACATGCTTGCGGTCACACGGAGCACGTTCTGCACTTGGGCGCTGTTGATGGCGTCGCGCACGCGGGCGGCGATAACCTCGGCCGGCTCGAAGTCGCGATAAGCGATGCGCACATGCCCTGCCTTCACGCCCGGACCAATCACGAAGTTGGCGTCGGGCACGGGCACTTGCGCGGTTAGGTCGGCGTCGTCGAATTCGAACGTCAGCGTCTTGACACCGTCGCTCAAGGTGAACGTGCGGCCTTCCTTGATTTCCCAGCCCGCCGGAATCGACAGCGTCACCGAGTGCGTGAAGCGGTCGTTGCTGTCGAAGTGCCGATCGGTCCGCATGTAGCCGATCGCCAACGGAGCCGGATCGACGCCGCTGTTGGGATGCGGCAACGAAGTGCCGAACTCTGTGCCACGGCGGATCTCGACCTGATAGGGGCCTTCGACCACTTGGTTCCGTGGCCGGTAACGATCTTCCGCGAAGGTCGTGTTGGAGGGCGCGCCGAACGCCATTTCGCCGCGCTCCGCCAAACCGACGATCAAGTCGTCAATGTAAAGCCCCTCAAAGTTGTTGGCCCGAAGACGCTGCGTACCGAAGAACGCGCCGGAATTGTCGCCGGGGAGCGTGAACTGATTGTCGAACAGATCTTGGCCGCCGACCAGGCCGAACTGAACGGCGGGCTGAATGGCGGTCTGCCCCGGAGGCGCCGCCTGACGATCCACCACGCGATGCTCGATGAGCCGCACAATTTCGTCAAAGGTCTTGACCAAGCGGCGGTCGCCGCCGTGATAGACATCGGCCAAGACGTAGGCAATGGCGTCGGCCACTTCGGCGTCGGTCATGCCGGCGTGAAGCGGAATCCGCACGTTGGCAGGATTCGTCACGCCTGCTTCGCCTTCGATGAACCGATTGAACGGATAGCCGCGCGGATCGGGCGCCAGGTTGGTCGACGCGGTAATGTTGCGGGCGCCGGGGATGTTAACCCGGTTATCGACCAGGTGCGTGTTGATGAAGGTGTAAGGGCGCTCAATGTCGTTGCGGTCAGGGGCGTAGAAGTCCAGGTCGCCTCCCAGCAGCACCGGTGGATCGGGGTTGCGGACTTCGATTGTCAACTCGTACATACCCGTGGCGCCGCCTGCGCCCTTGCCTTCGCTGAAGGGATCAACGCCCGTATTCCCAGCGCCCCAGACCATGACGTAGTAGTAGCCCGCCTCGGTCGTGTAGCCCGAATCGTTGGGCAATTGCGCCGGCGGCGCGTTGGGATTGACGAACCCGCCTGGCGGCGTGGCGTTCGGATCGCCGGGGTTGCCAGGGTTGTAATCGATGCCTACACCGGCGGGCCGCGTTTGCAGCACATTGCCGTTGGCGTCCAACAGCGAAACCATGGCGTCGGGGAACACCGTCATGGGATCGGCGAACGCCCGGATGCGCGAACGATCCGCCACCCGAATTTGGAACAGGTCCACATCCTTTTCGGGCCGCACGTTCGGGAACAACCGTTGTTCCTCGGGCGTGAGGGTCAGGTGGTTGTTGTCGCCAATGAAGCCCGTGGCCTGGTAGGTGTCGCCGGCCATCAGCAGGTTTGTGCGAATGGCGGTCGCCAGGGTGTCGTTGGTGGGCGCACCAGGATTCGCTTCGTTCAGCGGATCGCTGGTCGGATCGTTCATCGGGTCAGGCGTGTAGATGAACGGCACGTAGTTCACTTCGATCGCCACCGCCATGTTGTAGGCGATCTGTTCGGGCGTGTCGAAGATGGTGTAGGGAATCCGAACACGGCCTGGCATGACCCCGGGAGTTCCGCCTAATCCGGGGCCAACGGTCACGTCGTCGAACTCGTACACCACGCCGTCGATGGTGAAGAAGTCGCCGTCCTTGATCTTTCCGCCCGTGGGCGCGACTAGCGTGTAGCCGGTGTCAACTTCGAAGGCGGTGCGAGCGCCAATGCCGTTCTCAAAGCTGAAGTCTTCGATCACGGTGTACATGCGATCGCGAAGTTTCGAGCCGTCGATGGCCCGCAACTCGTCGCCTTGGGTCAGCGGGTCACCGACATTCATCGTCCCAGCCGAGCTGAAGTCGATTCGCAACCGAACATTGCTCCGTCCCGCTAGGGGCGAGAGATCAATGCGGGCTTGCCGCCAGTTGCCCGTTTCGAAGGTTTCCTGGACGCGGAAGTGAGGCAGTTGCGTCGGGTTGGGGTTGATACTGAGATCGCGAATTTCCGATTGATCGTTCGTCGACAGCAGCACCCAGTCGCCGCTGTCGTCGGTGGCGAACACGCGGAACGAATCGCGCATGGCTTCGCCCGGCGGCGTATTCTCGGAGCTCAGGAAGTACGTGAAGTACGCCACGGGTTTGTCGGCCGCCGAATACTCCGACAGATCGAACACCGCGCTTTCGATGGTGCCGTAGGCGCCGCCGGCAAAGTTGTAGTTGTGTCCCACCTGGGGAACAAACGCGGGGACGTTGTTCAGATTGTGAGCGCCGGCTCCTTCGTAGCCAAAGTGGAAACTCGAATTGCCAGCCGTGGGCCCAGTGCGGCTGAGATCTTCGGGCACCGGAATGCCGTGCCCGGCGTCCAGGCCGCGCGTTTCGGTCACGTGCCAGAGGTTGAAATCGAGGTTGGAGAACGCAATGCCGTTTACTCCGGTCAGACCTGTCCGCAATACGGTCTGGTGGTCGTTGAAGACGGCTTCCAGCGTGCCGGGAATGGGATGTTCCGGATCCAAGGCCACCAGGTCGCCGCCCACGTCCATGGCGAACAGCAAGTTGGCGTATCGTCCACCTTCGGCATTCACCGGACCATACGTGAGCGCCTCGAACGGGAACCGCTGGCCGTTGGCCGGGTCGAAAATGTTGGCAATGAACGTGGTTGACGCGCCGCCCGCTGAGCTAAAGTTGTTGACGCGCCAGAGGCCGCCCTCTTCGCTGACGGCGTACATCTGGTTTGTGCTTTGAATGTACGCCAAGCCGGTGATTTCGCCGCCGGGGCCAAAGCCGTTGCCTTCATTGGCGATCGCGGGACCGGACGTTTGGATTCGCAGCCGGCCACGGTCGATAAACCGCAGCTCCACCGCCGCCACGCGGACGCCGCCTGTGCGGAACTCGGAAGCCGATACGGCGTTGAAGGAGTCGGCGCCAGGCACAAACGCCGGGTTAGCGGCTTTGAGCGTATTCAGGCTGGCGATCAGACCGTTGGCTACATCCCGGTTGGTTTCGGCGCCGGTGGCGGTAAACGACACCGTGTCCAGCAACATGCCGTCTTCGGTGAGAATTTGGATTGAGTAGACACCGGGCGCCGCCGGATCGGACTCGGAGGCATTACCGCCGATCGTGATGGTGCTTGCCGTGCGGAGCCGCCCACGCTCGACAATATTCGTACCGGCGCCCAAGTGACGCGATCCCGAAGGCCGGTCGGTCGCCGGCGCACTGGTGGCCGCGCCATCGGTGGTGAATCGGAACAGAACGTTTTTGTCGTACTGTACATTCGAGTTGGGCGAATTAGTAGAGCCGTTGGCGAAGCTGCGGCTCCCCACCGCGTAGAGGTCCAGTTGGAATTGGCCGGCGAAGGTCATCGCCTCAAACTCGTAACCCACGCCTTGGCCGTTATTGGTTTGCGTCGTGCCATCGGAATCGACATAGGTCAAAATCCCGTCATCTCGCACAAAGACGATTCCGCCCGTTTCCAGGTCGATCCGGTGGAATTGTCCGTCGGCTGCATCGGTCGTGCCTTCCGTGGTGAAGGTGTACAACTGGCTTTGTTGCGGGTTCAGGGCGATGTCGCCCGTCTCGATCGGTACCGAGGCGGCTACCAGTTCCGTGGCTCCCGTGAAAGCGTCGATCATGGCCAACCTGCGGTCGTTAAGGTTCACGACATGGTTCACGAACAGCGGCACGTCGCCCAGATGGAAACTGACGCGCGACTCAAAGGGCGTGATCTGCTCGTTTTTCGCCGTTACATTGCGCGAACCGGGCGCCTGCGGGCCCACATTGAACAAGACCGAAACGTCGGGCGGCTGGTTGGGGTATCGTTGCGCAGTGTCGATGCGGTCTTCCACAATGCGCCGCACGGAACCGATCGGCTCTAGCCGGGTTTCGATGCTGGTGGCGTTCGCCTGCATGAACTGGTCCAGCACCGTGGGCAGTTGGTTGCTGGTGCTGACGGCCAGGTAGTACGTGCCTTCGCGCAGTTCGACCGGGCCGATGTACGGATCGAGCGTACCCGCGCTGCCGCGGCTGAGGTTGTCCATATCGGCGCCGTTGAGCGGCTCCGGTTGATCGTCGGCCACGTTCGAGTCGCGGCCCACAAAGATCAACTGCCCCGACGAATTGAAGATGGCGATGTTCGTGTTGGCTCGCGCTAACCCGTCGGCGTAATCCAGGTCGAACACCAGCGGTATGTGCCGCGTGGGGTTGGTGAAGTCGGGAATATTCTGCAAGTTCGCAAAGTTCACGTCGAACCGGTAGAAGTCCACGTCCGGGTTCGACTGCGACGGCGCGTTGGGCAGCACCAGGGTGCCGGCGATCGTCAACGCGTTGCGGTCCGAGCGGACCACGTTCCCCACGTGCAGGGCCGTAGCGTTGGTGTCGTTGTCGTCTTGGTGGACGCCGCCCGTGACCACTTCGGCTGCTTCGCCGGTGAGTGGCGAATGGGTGATTTGACCCGTAATGTCAATGCCGTTGGTGGCGTAGCGTACGTCGGCGAACCGAATGGTTGAGCCGGGGTGTTCGTCCAATTCACGCAGCCGGATCTGGAACTGGTACTGGCCCGAAGTCAGACCGTCGCCCAGCTTGGACGGATCGCGCAGGTCGTCGTAGGTCGCCACGCCGTCGTCGACGTCGCGCTTGTCGACGTTGCTGCTGCGAATCCGTACGTGGAATGTCGGCAAGGTGGTTGGGTTCGCGGGACCAGGCAGCACAATGCGGAAGCCGGCGTCGCGCGGATTGCTCGACCAGTAGTCGGTGTACCCGTACAAGGCGCCGGGCGTGGTGTACAGCCGCGACGAGAACAACGACTTTTGCAGGATATTGGCGTCCAGTGTGTCGCCCTGCTGCGGATCGATGCGCTCAAAGATCGTTTCTTGCCCGATCCCTTCGTAGAACGAATTGTTGGACTGAGCCAGGATCTGGCCGTTGGCGTCGACCAGCTCGATGACCGTATCGAGCGAATGCGTGGTGCGATCGACATCGATCCAGATTTCGGCGCCCGGCATCGCTTTGAAGCTGTACACGTCGACGTCGCTGGTGTCGTTGAGAATGCCGTGGACCTCAAAGCCCAACCGCAGGTTCTCGTCGCCGCTCTTTTCGTTCGGCGCCAGCGAGCCGAGGAACTCGGCCGAGGCCGTGGTGGCGTTGGTGCCCGGCGCTGCGGCGTCTTCGGTCTCTAGCTCAAAGTAGATCTCCACATTCCGGTCGTGCGCGTAGCGCCCGATCTCCAAGCTCCGCCAGTCGCCGCCGACGGGAATGGTCATATTGCCATTGCCGTTGGTGTCGTTGTTCGGCAAGCCTTCGGGCGTAAAGCCTGCGCCAACGGAGTCGTCGTGCAGCGACGTGAACACCACGGGGAAGCCGGGCGTGCCGACCACGTGCAGCATGCCGCCGATGCGGTCGTTAATGTCCAAAGCGTTGCCCGTCGCGGTGAAGCCCGCCTGATCGCCCAACAACTTGACCACCAGGCTTTCGTTCGACCGGCTCTTGAGCCGCAAGCCGCCATAGGTGTGCAAGTCGGGAATGTAAATGCGGTCGCGCAGGACGTGGACAATGTCGGTGTCGTCCCAGACGCTTTGCGTGGTGAGGATGCCGCCGCGCACCTCCATACCGTTCACGCCAACCGTGCCCTGAGCGGCGCCCGCATTGTTCGCCAAACGGTTCTCTTGGATCAACGGACCGGCGTTGCGCTGGTACTGCGTGAAGCGGTCAGCCAGGCCGGTTTCGCGCCCGCCGTCCAACCGCAGCTCGTGGTTCAACGCGTTGACGTTGATGCTGATAGCGGGCCCGTCGTTGTTGCGAATGATGTTCGAGATAATCACCGGCTGGGCGCCGCGGACAAAGATCGTCGCCGGGTCGTTGGAGCCTTGGCCCAGACGGTTGGTATCGGTTAACTGGCCGCCCTTCCCGTTGGCGTTGTTCTCAATAACGCTGTTGGTAATACGGGCCTGGGCCTGGTGAATTTCGATGACGTTGAACCCGGCGAAGCTTTGACCAAGCGTGGTGATGCCGCCGCCGTAGGTGATCAAAGCGTGGTCGATGCTGGCGCTGCTAGAGTGGTTGAACACCAAGCCGCCCCAGTTGCCGGGCGCGGGGAGGTTGCCCGGCGCGTCATTGTTCGAATTGAACGTACCGCTGCCGCCGAAGCGGTCGTCGCGCTGCGAGGTGAAGACCACCTCCAGGCCGTCGGCGCCTTCGGCGATGAACTGCGTGCCAATGTTGGCTTGGATCCGGGCGCCTTCCAGCTTGACGATGGTTCCCGGGTCGATCGCCAGGCGAGCGTCGAAGCGTGGGCGATGGATGCCGGTAAAGGTGTTGATGTGACCGTTGAGAATGCCTCCGATCGGCTTGCCGGTGCTGTCGCGGGCGCCGATTTCCGCACCCGTGTCGATAAACACGGTGTCGGTGCGATCCATCTCGCCGACCAGGATGTACTCCACGCTGGGATCGACATCGGCGGCCGAGGTTTCACCGGGCAGCAACGGACGGCTAAGCCGATAAATGCGGCGGCCGACGAAATCGCCCGTTGCCTGAGGAATGTTATTGATTTGGATACTGCCGGTGGTGTTCGCAGGGCCGTCGGTATCGGCCACCACCGCCACCGGCGGATTGTCGGTCGGAGCAGGGAACACCGCCGAAGGCGGCGACTCAAAGCCGTTCCGATCGACAAACGTCATGCGGTACAGGTAGCGATCGCCCTCGTTCAACGTGCCGGGGACGGACGAAGGCGAGAACGTGATCAGGTTCGTCGGCGGAGCCGTCTGCTCCAGGTAGGCGCCGCCGGGCGTCCCTTGCAGCACCAAGTTCTCGGAGATGAGGTGCGGAATATCGGTGTCGTCCCAACGGGCGGCGACGGTTTGCTCGCGCAAGGCGGCGCCAGGCACGGTGGCAATGCGAATGAACAACCCGTTCTTGGAGTTGTCCAAGATGATGTTGCCGTGAATATCGGGCCCGACGCGGTCGTAATCGGCCGTGAATGCGCGGGCGAACTGCGATTGCGGCGAGTGGAAGTTCGTTTCTTCAAAGCTGTTGGGGTCCGCCGAAATTGCCGCGTCCTGGTTGTTGGTGATGCGGTTGAACGTCACCGTTGGACGCGATTCGATCATTTCGATCGGGCTGATCGTCTGGCTGGCCGAGGCGATATTCACCTTGCCGCCGCCATACCGAATGTTGGCGTGGTTCACATAGTT
The DNA here is from genome assembly GCA_964458385.1 of uncultured Pirellulaceae bacterium. Lineage (GTDB taxonomy): Bacteria > Planctomycetota > Planctomycetia > Pirellulales > Pirellulaceae > JAHWKS01. The sequence continues at coordinate 4,937 of CAYWIS010000123.1, read as the reverse complement.
CAGGAACACACCGTTCCGCTCCCAATCGAACCGCGACTCGCGCAAGTCTTGATCGCGGCGGAACAGCAGCCCGCCCCAGTCGCCGGGCTTAGCCGTTTGCGGCACGGTGGGATTGGTGTCGACGCCCGTTTGCTCGTCGTCGTACGAGGTGAAGTAGACGCTGCTGCGCGGCGTTCCCAACACCTGCAGCGCGCCGCCGCTGCGGTCGACGGTGGGCGATTCGCTGCCCACGTTAATGCTCGACAGACGCAGCTTGAAGACCGCCCCTTCGTCGATCATCAACGTGACGTTTTGCGGCACGTTTAAGACGGTGCTCGGTTGGTCGTTGCGGAAGTTGTTGTCGCTGTCGAGAATCGGCGAACCGTCGGGGAGCCCCAAGCCCGTGGTGGGCGCCTGGCCGATAAGGTACGGCAGGTTATCTTCAAGCGTGTTGATGTCGCCGTCGGCGCCGCCGTTGCCGACGATCCGCACAATGTAGGGTGTGACCGGCGATCCTGGCGAGGTCGTGGCAAGGTTCCTGCGCTGCAATTCGATATAACTCAGCGCATCGCGAATAGTGTTGAACGGATTGCTCAACTCGCCGGTGGGTAACGGCTGGCCGACCGCGGGCTGGTTCGCCTTGTCGACATAAATTACCGCGGGGGTGTCGGGCGTATGCGTGGCGGCGTTGAGCGGCGGCGCAGTTTGGAACCAGAAGTTATAGGTTCCTCCAGGAATGCCGTCGGCGTCGCCGTCAAAGGGCGTGCCGGTGTCATCGAGAAGCACCCGGCCATCCTCGGGACGGCCCTCGGGACGCAGTGTCAGACGCAGGTCATATCGTCCTTGCGATGTGCCGCCAAACCCGGTGTCGTCAATCGTCGGATCGAACTGGTCGTTGCCGCTCGCGGTCACTGCGATAAAGTAAGCGCCCGGCTCCAAGAACAGTTCGATGTACGAATCTTCGCTGTAGTAGTCGTCGTTACGCGCAATCAGTTCATGCTTGCCGTCGGGCGACTCGCGGTAGAGCACCATGTAGGTGTCAAGCGAGCTGGAGTCGGGCAGCCGTTCGGCAAAGGTTTCGGCCGAGAACAACCCTGCCTGCTCGACGGTAAAGCGATAAATGTCGATGTCCTTCGATTGCGGGCGGAACAACCGCTGGCCGTGGACGATGTCGTGATCGCCGGGGAACACCGGTTCGGGGGCGCGGACCGGGCCGGTAATGTCGCCCACGTCGGCGGTCGGCTGGGTTGAGCCAGCATAACCTTCCAGGTGGCTGCTCTGGATCGTCAGTCCCGGCAACTCGGTCGAAAAGCCCAGCCCCAGCAATTGCCCGATGCCGTTCATCGCGGTCTGGAAGAAGTTGCCGCCGAACTCGTCATTCCAGTTTTCGGCCGCATCCAAAATCACGGCGCCGCCGCCCAGAGGTTCGGTATTTGCCGGGCCATTGCCCACGCCGTCGGGCTTGACGTTGGAGACGGCCAGCAAACCGCCTTGGCCGGTGGGGAAGAACGGATCGATCGCCCGCGGGTCGCCAATGGCGATGGTAAAGCCTTCGTTGGCGGTTTCGACAAACTGAACGCCAAACAGATTGCTGTAGATTTCGAAAATCTCGCGGACGCGCGTGACGTATTGTTGGTTCGGGTCGTCGTCGATGACGTTGTGCAGCGGGTTGCCCAGCGAGTCGAAACCGATGAGGTCTTTAAAGTTGTATTTGAAGGTCGGGATAATATCGTCCCGATCTTGCGCATCGCCCCGGATGTGCTCTTCCGCCTCGATGTGGCGATGGCCGGGCTCGTCGGCGCCGCCGGGCAGCGGCAGCGGGAAGTGCTGCGGATCGATCGACGAGTGAACGATCAAACTCGAGGTAAAACGGTCCAGCCGAATGCCCTGAGCATTGGCGCTGAGCGTGATTTCCTGGTCGCCCAGAAGCACCAAACGCGTGGGGTCGGTGGGCGAGAGCGAGGCGTCGACGTTCAGCCCCGGCGCGGCATTGATTGCATTGCGAATCTTGACCGCCAATTGCGCCGCGGTGTCGCTTGCCAGGAACGACACTTCCTGATTGCCCGGGGTAATCCCACCGGTCTTGTTCAGTTCGAAGGTGACAGCGTTCCCGTCGTGGTCGACCACCCGAATCGTGACGCCATCGGGCACGGTGGCGCCATTGCCCGTGATCTTGATCGCCTGCGCGGTATTGAGGTTCAGGTTGACGTGATCGGCGAACCGCGAACCGGGCTCCTTGTTGATGACAATGTCGGCCGGCTTGGGGCCGCCGCTGGGAGGCGGGGGCGGATCGGGAACGTTATAGGTGACGTTGGCCACCGGCTTGTAGAAGTCGGCCTTGCTGTAGTCGACTTGGTATCCCAAGTCGGCCATCGCCCCAATGGTGATGACGCTCAACGGGTTGTCGTCGTCGATGCCGTTCAGGTCGTCATCATCGGCGGGGGTTGCGGTCGACCGATCGAACGGGTTGGTCGGGTCGTCCAGGTCGGCCAGATCGACTAGCCGGCTGGACATCAGCTCATTAATAAAGACCGACTCGCGCCAGTGCATCTCCTGAAGCTGGCCGGCCTTTTCGCCGAAGTCGTTGTTCGGAACTGTGTACTCAAGGTTTTCAATGGGAATGCTTTGGTTCTGCGAGCTTTGACCAAACACCGCGTTGTACTGCGCTACGGCATTGGGCCCAATGTAGCGCGGGTCGGTCGAGCCAGCGCCAATCACAAACCCGAAGGTGCCCCACAACGAGCCAAAGCCCAGCACGTGGCCGATCTGGTGAATCATTTCCTCCACCAGGTGATTCCCCGTGCCCGAGTTGCGCGGATCGGTCAGGGCGCGCAGGTCCTCTACGTCGAACTCCATGCGGCCCTGCCACGGCAGGCGCGAGTCGGGACGCAGCGCCGTGGGAATGGCCGTTCCAAAGAATCCGCCCGGACCGGAGCGACGGTCAGGGGGGTTAATGCCGTAGACGTAGATCTCGATGTCGTCAACTTGGCCGACATCGGGCAGGTCGCCAATGATAATTTCTTCCCAGCGGTCGGCCGCGGCCCGGATCGCCTGCTGGAATTCGACGGGCACCGAGTTATCGGGGAAGATTAGATCGATGTTGAATCCTTCCTTGCGATCGGGCTCGCCGTCCACCTTCACGGTGACCGGCGGCTCGGGCGCAATGTCGTCGGCGCCAATTCGCAGACGGAAGGTGCTGGCTTTGCCGGGCACGCTGGCGCCCGGAAGGTCGTACAATGGAGCGCTAAAGGTCAGCGTGGCGGTATTGTTATTCGCGTTGTAAACAACCTTGGTCGGGTTGAAGTACCGATCGTCGTGGTTCGAAACCGTGTCGTTGGTAAAGATGAGTTGGTAGAACTCGGGGTTCTCGGCCGAGGCCTTGTCCAACTCATCGTTGTTGAAGTACACCACGATCTGGTCGTGCGCCTGCGTCAGTTTGCCGGCGGCGTTGCGCGTGATCGGCTGCGGAACGACAGCCACGACTTGCGCGCCCAGATCCAGCTCGAAGACGAGCTGATCGCGGTCGGTGCCAGGGACCGCCGGTGTGAGCCGATCGCCCGTAGTGTTGCGAATGGCGGTGACGCCGGGTTGATCGGTGGCGAACAACTCCAGGCGGTAGCGATCGTCGGGGAGCGTTTCAGCAAATCGAATAACGACGTGATTGGGACGATCACCCAGGCCAATGAAGCCGGGAGTCACAATCACGTCGTTGCCGTTGTCGAACACCCCATCGAAACCGGTGCGCGTCAGGCGTACGCCCTGCTGCAACGTGGCGGTGTCGATGGTCTGCCCCTCTTGGAAAACCAACGTGAGCTCGCGCGGGGCGATGTGGCGAACTTCATTGTTGCTGAGCAGCGAGCCGTCGTTCGGCTGAACCGAAATCAGCCGCGGACCCACCGCCAATAGTTGACGTTCTTCCAGCTTCTCCAGGTGCATCGCGCGGTCCGAAACTCGTTGGCTCTTACGGCGCAACACCTTGCGCGAATGACGTTTCTTCATGGAATGTTGAGACGGATGGCGGAAAGGTCGCGGGGTCATGAACACGTGTCTCGACAGGTGTAAATACAGCTCGAGCGCGCAGGGAGGGCGTAAGCCTTCCCGTGAACGGTAGTGCCAGGAAGAGAGCGGGTGTCGAATTACCTCATCCTTAACCTCGGCCCCAGTTTTGTTTTGCCGATGAGGTTCCGCGTGCGGCAACTCCGATTATAGCCACGCCGATTCTCATTGCAAATTCTTATGGGGGGATGGTTTCCCAGTTAACCCAAATAACCCGTGTATCCCAGTTTTCGCTCTTTTTCCTGGGCGGAATGTAGGGGCTATACCGGGCAGATCATTTTCCACCACTGGTTGTAGGAATCGGGGTCCACGCTGCTCCCGCAGGTTGGGGTAGGGCAGGGAGAAATTTCCCGTGCTGGATTGGACGCCTGCTCTGGTCATTTTGTTCCCACCCAGTTCCGAAATTTAGGGTGGGTTCTGTTCAAGAATTTGCGCCCGGCGCACGACAGTCGGTCAGGAAATGCCTATTTTGGGGGAGGATGGTGTTTTCGGGCGGGTCGATTCGTTGACAGGTCTCGCCTGCGCTGCTTAGAATTCTCGGTTTTCCTTGTCCAATGAATCACGCTCGGGCGCCGTCTGCCGATGCCCAGCCTAGCTGTTTCCGGGAGGTCGAGGATTTGGAAGAGGCGATTAAAAAGGCGGACGTGCTGATTGAAGCCTTGGGATGGATTCGCCGCTTCCGCGGCAAGGTGACCGTAATCAAATTGGGCGGGAGCGTGCTGGAGCACGAAGACGCCCTGCGGCACATGCTGCTGGACATTGTCTTTATGGAAACGGTCGGAATGTGGCCCGTTGTAGTCCATGGTGGGGGGGCCGCGATTAGCCGCAAGATGGCCGAATCGGGAATTAGCCCGCGCTTTATTAATGGACGACGCTACACCGACGACGCCACGCTGGCGATT
>CAYWIS010000122.1:16756-18144 GCA_964458385.1 uncultured Pirellulaceae bacterium | reverse complement strand
CGGCGTGCCGATTTTCGGCGAAGCGGGCACGGGATACAGTCTGGTCGAGGGATTTCGTTTGCCGCCTGTCTTGTTCACCAAAGAGGAAGTCATGGGGTTCGTCGGGGCGGAAAAGTTGATGGAAAAGTTCGTGGACAAGACGCTGGCTTCGCGCAAGCCATTGAGGCTTGTCCATTGGGGCGAGAGAGTCGGCGCTGGCCTGCTTCGAGACGGAATTCGTGTGAGCGCCATTGGGAACACAAAGCCCGTGCCCCGAAACATTCGCGTCAACATCCGCAGCGCGGCGGATTACGCGTCGACGCTGACAGGCCAACGCGCACTAAGGCCGTGGCTCCTATTCCGAGGCGCCACGTGAAGCTTCGGATACATGTCGAAGATCAGCAATAGAATCGCTAGGGCGTCAGCCGCTAACGGCGGCGCTAAGGGGCTGGCCTTCACAAAGGTAGCCCCTTGCGCGTTCGGCGCTGGGGGCCGTGTTTACGGCGTTTCCTCGAACTTGCGCGATTTAACTTGGTCGGCGGTAGGAAAGTCCTGAGGGAGTTCTTGGGTTACCTTGCCCGTGGCGGCCCATTCCGCGCCGCGCTGAAAGGTTGTGATGAAGCCAACACATTCCATGGAATAATCGCCGTGTCCCATAGGCGTATGGAAAACCCGCCCTTTGCCGTAGGTCACGGTGAAGATCATCGGCTCATGGCGACCGGAACCGCCTTTATCGGGGGCAGCGAAGGCGGTGGCCAGCACCTGCATGTTCTCGCCGGGCCCGCGTAGCTGGTCGTACAGCTCGTCCTGAGCGTGCATCCAGCTTGCCGGCATGCCGCGCGTGATCGGATGCTCCTGATTCCGGACGATAATCAGGAAGGGATGCTGCGCGCCATGGTGGCCGCCCGCTCCTTGGCTTTCGTCGCGGATCAGTTGGCCTTGGGCGTTGTAGTAGACATAGGGACCGGACTTCTCGTTGCGTCCGCCCCAGCCGCCGAGGCCAATCATTTCGTTGTATTCTTTCCAGTCGCCAAACGCGTTGTTGGCGGCGTGGACGACAACGAACCCGCCGCCGTTCTTTACATAGTTCACAAAGGCGGCCTGCGTTTCCTTCGGCCAGGGTGCGCCGTTGTAATTCGAAATGACGACGTCGTACTTGGAGAATTCAGGTTGGAAGTTCGGATCGGTTCCTTGCGGCGCTGTCCGAACGACCTCCACTTCAAATAGCCCCGTTTCTTCCAGGTACTTCTTCATCATTTGCGTGGTTTTCGGCCAGACACCATGATTGTTCTGCCCTTCGATAATCAGTGCCTGAAGCTTGTCGTCAGCCGCGGTAATTCCCGTAACGAGAAACGCATAAAGGAAAACCGCAGAGTAAAGAAGTCGCAGCATCGAGGGACCCCCTAGCA
>CAYWIS010000122.1:0-16746 GCA_964458385.1 uncultured Pirellulaceae bacterium | reverse complement strand
AGCAAACGTGAAGGCGTATGAGCAATAACACTGGCGACTAATCTACCAGTTCACCAAGGTGGAAGAAATCGCCGCCGCGCCGCCGTCAATTTTGCCAGGTCGTTAACCACCCCGATGACACGAGAGCTTGGTTTACGGGAGTTGCCAGGGAGTCCTTGGGCGAGATCTGATTGCCCATTCATTGCGTGCGCTACGGGCGGTCGGAAATTTCCAACGGGGGAACCTCGTTCTCTCCTGGCGCTACCATGTAATGCAACGGAGTCTGCTGCCAATCGCCATACTGCGGAGGCAGGAGGTTGCGGCCGTCGCGAATCGTCTCTTCGCCGACGAGGCGTGCTTCGCGCAACTCGACCGTAATTTTGTATTCACCTGGCGGCGCGCCATCATGCGTTTGCCAGGTTGTTAATTGATAGTGGCCCTGCGGATCGGTGTACGCGATCGGTTTGGGCGTCTCGCCAGCGCCTTGCGGGAGTGGATGGAAGACCACCAACGCTTCGGCCAACGGTTGACCGCGATAAACCACCTGGCCGTGCACGGGAAAGCACGTTGGCTTTTCGGACTCACTACAGCCGAAACACCACGCGGCCGCGCTCAGAAGTACCAGAACTTGCCGTATTGTCATGTGTGGATCCGATAATGCTCCGCACTTATGCGTTTAGCGATGCGAAACCGCGGAACGCCGCTTCGAACGTGGCGTCTTCTGGCTCCTGAATTAATTGGTCGTTGCCGATTCGCCGCCAGCGCGAGTAACTTGTACCGCTAACGTATAAAGCGGGATCGACTCACTGATAAACCGCACCGATCCATCAGCGTAGGCAAAGTTGGCGCCGCCGGGGTGGAAACTGTAGAAACAATGGCCCCACTCGTTCGAATTATTAATTCGGACGTCGCCCGGAATGGGACCGAACGCCGGCTTCCAGGCGTTGCGTTGGCCAATCTCGTAGGCGTTATCGGTTGTGGCCCAAGCGCCCCCACGGGCGCGAACCGGTGGGTTGCTGGAGAAGTCCACGGGATAGCGTGTACGTCGGCGGTACACATCCTCACGCCCGGCGCACTCCCCCACGAGCACCGTGTTCGACGCGCCATCGAGAATGGCCGCCATGGAATTCTTGGGGTTATCGGCGGCGTACCAGTAAATCGCACCCCGCAGGTTCGCACCCGTGGGGAACTGCTGGCTTGCCGGCAAGACAAGGTTGATATCGGGATGCACCCCCGCGGGCGTGAAATAATCGCCGCAGGCGCCCGTTTTGTTTGGGGGCGTTGATTCGGGCTTGTCTTGGAATCGCTCAGGGAACGGGGTGGATGGGCATTGGAGTACGAGCAGGTGCTTCGCTACGAGAGAGCGGTTGGGCTCTACCCACCAGTCACTGTTAAGGTCGTACCCATCGATGAGGTTTTGCTGCTCAAGATAGGGTAGCACGAAGGGCGCCCAGTTGTTGCGGCCGGCTTTCGCCGGGTCGGTGTACGCCAGGGGAAACGCCTGGAAGACGCTTTCAAAGTTGTGAAATGCGAGCGCCACTTGCTTGAGATTGTTGACGCACTGGCTGCGCCGTGCTGACTCGCGTGCGGCTTGGACCGCCGGAAGCAGCAGCGCCACCAGGATGCCAATAATGGCGATCACCACCAACAGTTCCACAAGGGTGAAGCCACGACAACGATGCAGGTACATAGGCGGGATACTGGCGAGAGAAGGTTACAAGGAGTGAAAAAACGCTCCTCGTAACGCAAGTCCCGCGCCATAGACAACGGCGTCGTCTCTAGAGGGATTTCGCCGTGGAGCGGGGGTTCCCTAGTTAGGGGATGCCGAAAAAATCAGCATATGCGCCGGTTGAACCGACACACCGGGGGACCAGATTGAAGTCGCTATGCAGACCTATTTTCAACGCTCGCCATCGGCGCGTCGGGCGCCACATAGCGAACATCATCCTCAGCGTCATGACTGATCCGCGCCCAAACGAACAGCCAGCGCGAAAAAGTCTGCGGTTGATCGATCAAGATGCGAATAGCCCTATCGAAGTCGAGACTTCTGAGTGCTAGCGAAGAAAGAGAGTTTTGCGTTTGCGCTGTCGTTCGTTGATCGTCGAGGGCGCCTTGGCCGCGGGACTGGCCGTGCTGCCCGATCGAGAGTTACGGCTTACGGCGGTTGATGTAGCGCGAGAGTTGCAACGCAAGGCTAATAGCCACCGCCAGCAGCAAGGGAGCCGCCAAGGTGATCAGCAGAAAGACGAGTTGTAGCGAATGGCCGCCTGCGTTTGCCTGGCCGGGGCGAGCTAAGTTGCCCCGCACTAGATAGTACCCGGCCGAAGACATGACGCTACACACCAGCATGACCAGGAGCAGGGCCCCCAGGCCAAATCGCGGTTGCCATGACGACCGGGAAGGCGAAGGCTGCGGTGGAGGCGCTTGGGAGCGAGGCGGCGCTTTGGGCGGCACGGGAGTAGCTGGATTGGAAAGGGAGCGCGGCGGTAGACCTCACGGCCTCATGATAACCCGCACCGCACTTGCATCGATAGCCAGTCAAAGGATGATTCAGGGGCCGTCTTCGTCAAAGATCCCTTCGCCAAAGGTGGATTTAGGCTCAGAGGTTTCTTGCCTCTCTTTGGCCGGCTGCTGTTGCGGGCTACTGGATTCGGACGCCGCTTGCGCCGGCGGCGCTGAGGAGTGAGGACCCGCAGGCGATTGCGGGGCATCGGTGCGGATTATGCTCTCGTCGCGCACGGTTGGTTCTTCAAAATCGCTGGCTTCGAAGTCATCTTCGCCGTAATCATCATCGTAGCGCGACACGTAACCAGGTTGGCCGCTGCGCTCCAATTCGGCGAGAAACTCCTGAATGACGCGGTTTTGAATCACCTCGCGACATTCCGAATTGATCGGATGGGCGATGTCGGCGTACAGTTTGACCCGGCCCTCCTGATCGCGCGCCGGTTGCTCCCGCATCCGGTGGCCGCACTGATTGCAGTAATTCGCGCGGAGGTGGTTCTTGCTGCCGCACTTGGGGCAGTGAAACGTGAGTTTCCGACTGGGCATGGCCACAAAAGGGCCGGAAGCGCCTTCAATGATCTTCAGGTCGCGGACCACAAAGCAGTTATCGAAGGTGATTGAGCAGAAGGCGCGTAAGCGATCGTCGGGGTCTTCCATCAACTTGACGCGGACTTCAGTAATTTCCACGACGTGTCTCCTTTACGTCTGGTTGTCCGTCACGGCGGCGAAGACCGCGCCCAGGTTTCGGGCTCGCAGTCTGGCTGCCACGCATTGGGCGTGGCGAGCGCTGCGGCACAGGACGAAATAACTGGACCCGCTGCCGCTCATTTGGCGCCCCCCGACATCCAGACGGTCCAACTCGCGCGCCAATTGCGCCGCTTGTGATGACAGCGCTTCCGCGGGCGCCTGCAAACGATTGACCAAGGCGGCGCCCGCCGCCGCCAAGTTACCGTCTCGCAGGGCGGCAATTAAACGCTCGACGCGGTGTGGCGTGTCGGCTGGCCGACAATGCGCGTAGACGTGGGCCGTCGCAAGACCGACGGGAGGTCGCACCACCACGACATGTAAGCGGGGCAGACCTTCCACAGGTTCGATCTGCTCGCCCCGGCCACGACATAGCGCAGGGCCGCGACCGAGAAAGAAACTAACGTCGCTTCCCAACTCGGCCGCAAGTTCCATCAATTGTGGACGCGACCAGCCCAGTCCCCAACCGTCGTTAGCGGCCAGCAAAGCACATGCGGCGTCACTTGACGCGCCGCCCAAGCCTGCCGCCGACGGAATGCGCTTGACCAGTCGCATTGCCGCCCCCGCTTCCACCCCAGCTCGCTCGCGTAAGAGCGCTACGGCGCGGTAAACGAGGTTATCCTTCTCGGGGGGCAGGTCACCCAGAGTGTGGAGCGAAGCAGAGCCGCACGAAGAACCGTGGTGAGAATCGAGGGGAGAATAACCTGGGGCTTGAAGCTTCGGTCCGTCTGGGGAAGCCCACCGGCATGCGAGTTCGATCTTCCCTTCCGTTGTGGGGGAAAAAAATAAGGTATCAAAAAGACTAATCGGCGCCATGAGAGTTTCAATCTCATGGTACCCGTCGCTGCGTTTGGCCAGCACCTCAAGAAATAAGTTAATTTTCGCCGGCGCCCGCCATGCGCGCCACGTGCCGCAAGGAAGAGCCATCGTCATGCCATCATTCCTGGGCGAGTGGCTCGAGGTGCGTCCTAACTGACCATCACTGGTGGACTTGCGGACAAGCCCACACGATTAGTCAATCGAAATTTTAACCGACACCCCCGCGCGGTCAAGTTAGCCCCCGTAGTTCTCCCAAAATTGTGGATCTCCTAGGTTCACTGTCTTTCCGTTTTTTCATGTCCTGACGCAAAGAAACGAAGAGGGAGCAAAATTGTGACTTGACGCTTTTGCGTGCCCCTGCGGCCAGGAATCCGTTGAGAATCCGTGATCGAGATGACCTTGGGGGAGGCTGCTATCAATGCTATCGCACCAGACTGCTGCCGTGTTGCTGGAAGGCGTTTGCCGACATCTCCTTTAGGCTGCTGGCTGACGCCGCTGGTGAAGAAAGTGCGCGAGTTTCCGCGCCATCGCCTCAGCGAACTCGGCATCGTTGATATGGTGGTCAAGTTCGTAAAGGTCGACATTACCGGCATGTTGACGAATGGCGCTAAACAGGGCGGTTCGAGCCGCGGGATCGTCAAAGGGCAAACCCTCCCCGTCGATCGCCGAAACGCCTCGCAACGGTAGATAAATTGCGGTTGGTCCCCGCGCCGCAGCGGCCTTTCGCCCGATCTCCGCCCCGAGTTGCGTATTCTCTTCTGCGGTGGTGCGCATCAGGGTCACCGTGGGATTGTGCTGGTAAAAGCGCCGATGAGCGAACTTGTCGGGCACGGTGCTCCGCGGACCAAAATTCACCATGTCGAGCGCGCCGACCGAGATTACTTGCGGCACGCCACGCTGACCGGCCGCCGTTAGGCGATGGGCGCCGGCAGAGAGGACGCCACCTACAAGCTCATCGGCGAGCTCGGTAGTCGTAATATCCAAGACTCCTTCAATAAGTCCCTCGGCAATAAGAGACTCCATCGCCTGACCGCCGCTGCCCGTTGCATGAAACACCAACACCTCATACCCGGCGTCCTCGAGTACTTGGCGTGCTCGCTGAACGCAGGGAGTGGTCACGCCGAACATGGTTGCGGCGACCAGCGGCTTATCGTGCGGCGACGGTTGCGGACGATGCCGCACCATGCCCGCCATCGCGGCAGCGGCGTTGGAAAGAACCATTCGGCTGATTCGGTTCACGCCGGCAATGTCGACCACGGAATTTAGCATCAGAATATCGCGGTCGCCCACGTACTGCCGCACCTGTCCCGAAGCGAGTGTGCTGACAAGCAACTTGGGAACACCTAAGGGCAGCGCCTGCATCGCTGTGGAGCCGATGGTGGTGCCCGCCGATCCACCAAGACCCAAAACGCCATCAAGGCGACCGCTACGGTAGGCGTCGAGGACGATTTGGGCCGCGCCGTGCGCCGCTGCCGTGACCGCCTCACCACGGTCGTTCTTTTCTTGCACGGCTGCTAACGAGACGCCTGCGGCGGCAAAGACCTGTTCGCGCGAGACATCCGCATCCCAGGGCGCGCTTCCCAAGCAGCCTGTGTCGACCGTTACTACGTCGACGCCCAATTGACGCAACTGGTCGCGCACAAAGAGCGCTTCCGGACCTTTCGTGTCGAGCGTAGCGAGCAAGTAAACGGGCATGGCGGTTGTATGTCGGCGGCAAGAGTACGGGCGAGTTCGGTGGCATCTTAACCGGACATTTCCGCAGGGTCCACAAGAATGAGTCCGCAAGCCGCCATGGATCAAGCTGCGCACGACAACCGCCGCTAGATGGCCGCTTTGCGCTACGATTGTTACGAGCGGCAAACGCCGAACCGCATAACTGCTACACCTTACCAGACCGCTTCCACCCGAGGCGGCATGGTGCAGAATTATCTCAGGATCGGTCGATGGAAGAACGAGACTTTCAGCACCTGCCTCGTCAAGGATCGACAGATGGCTGCAGGGCAACTTGGCGCGTTAGCGATTACCGTCGATTTAGACTTCGGTGACGCCCGGGTTCAATCAATTTCCCGTCAAGCAGACGCCGTTCTAACGCGGCTCTTAGAGTTATTCGATCTGTACGAGGTGGCCGCGACTTGGGCTGCAACCGAACCTGCCGGTTCCGACGCCCTGGCGCGTGTTCGCGAAACAGATGCCGGGCACGAGCCGGCGCTTCTGGGCGAACCGACCTGGGTTGGCCTTGCGGCAGGACGGACACGATTCGCTCAGGAATTGGCGCGCCGCGTCGAGGCGGCCACCAACCTAGGAATCACACTCTGCACGTTGGCGGTGTGTCACGCGCGCGTTCCCCGCGAACATTACGATCTTCTCGTTAAGCACGGCGTATCGGTGGTGCGGCAGGAACGCACGGGAGGAGGACGTTCACTTGCAGCCCTTCAACCTCAGACGTTACGACATGGCGTTTGGGAGATACCTTCTGCGGTCACCCTTCCCGATACGGGGGCGTGGTTCGGCAAAGGCTCGGTAGCCGGCCGGAACGCAGTTCGTAAGGCGATTGCACTTACGGGCTTGGCGCACATCACGCTCAACTTAGCGGGCTTGGCGGCTCACGATCCGCGACTCCAAGCCGTGGAAAGCGTGCTGCGCTGCGCCGCTCGTGCTGTGGGCCGTGGCGTCTTACGCACCGCAACGCTCGGCCGTTTAGCGCATGAATGGCTTGCCCCGCAGAAAAACGCTCCTGCCCGTTCGATCTTGCGGGTGGCGTAGTTTCGCCTTCTGGACAATTCTGGGCGGTACGAAGCGTTCGCGGCCCGTGCGGCGCTTCCCTAAGCCACAGTCTGTGCGCGTCGGTGGGCCGGGGTGAGATATTACCCGTTGCTTGGAGAACTCCTTGTTTGCGGCAGTCGCAACTGGGGGCGGCCTGCCAGTCAGCGCGTTTTGAGGGCGCCTATTGGCAACCACCGAATAACGATGCTCAGCGGCCTTCTATTGTTCCTTGAGGGTCGACCAGCTCAGCCATCCGAGAAGGCCCGCGCAAATTAGGAACCAAATACCCATCCAAGACTTGTAGCTCGCCCCCCCGAACGGCGCCAACGCTGGGAAAAACCAACCTCCCAGGAGGTCCGCGAAAAAGAGGATCGCGATGAGGATGGAAATCACCATCCCCGTAATACACAACGCCTTGGGCATGAAGAGATTCCTCGAGGGTGCGTAGCCAGTCATGGGTATCGCCCTGGCGGGTTGCCGGTTCGGAGTTAGTATAATTCACCAAAATCGCTTGTCATCTACAAGAGATTTCCGTAGCGGCAAAACAACCGGCGAGGCTGCTGGGCCGAGAGCTTTCCGCCGCCATGTTTACCGCACCCAGGAGTCGTGCAAAATCTCGACGAGCGACAGAGATAAATTCCAGTGCGCTCCTCGTTTTAGTTCCACTGGCTAGCCAGAAAACCCACCTGCGGATGTGCCATGACTGAGTTTCGCCGCCTAATGCCGGTAGCCCGTAAGTGGGCCTATTTTGACCATGCCGCAGTGGCGCCGCTCCCTGCGCCAACGGGCGAAGCGATTGCCGCATGGGCGCGCGAGGCGGTGGAAGAAGGGGATACTGCGTGGCTGAACTGGTCGCAAAAGGTGGAATCGTTGCGTAAGGCTGCGGCGGCGTTGATCGCCGCGGAGCCTGAAGAAATCGCATTAACGCCCAACACCACGGCGGGCGTTAACTTTGTAGCCGAGGGATTTCCTTGGAAAGAGGGGGACAATGTGGTTACCCTGGCGAACGAGTTCCCCACGAACCAGTATCCGTGGCTCAATCTAGCCAGCCGCGGGGTGGAAACGCGCCGGGTACCGGTTGAAAACGGCGTAGTCGACTTAAACCGCTTGGCCGAAGCGTGTGACGCAAGAACGCGGATCGTCGCGGTGAGTTGGGTCGGTTTCGCCAGCGGTTACCGTCTCGACGTGCGCCAAACGGCGCAAATGGCCCATGATCGAGGGGCGTTGTTGTTCCTCGACGCGATTCAGGGCCTTGGGGTGTTTCCGCTCGATGTTCATGCTGCGGGGGTCGATTTTCTCGCCGCCGACGGGCACAAATGGATGCTCGGTCCCGAAGGGGCGGGACTGTTCTTTATTCGTCGCGAGCATCTCGATCTACTGCGCCCCATGAACGTCGGCTGGCACAGCGTGCGGCAGTGGCGAGACTACTCGTACATCGAATTGGACGTTCGGCCCGAAGCGGCCCGTTACGAGGGCGGGTCGCAGAACATGGTCGGAATGATTGGGCTGGGCGCGAGCCTTGCGTTGCTTACTTCGCTGGGGGTGGGTCCGCAGGAGTCTCCTATCGCCCAACGCGTGCTTGAGATTACCGACTATGCATGCCGCCGCCTGGAGGAAATTGGGGCGACCATCGTTAGTTGCCGCGAACCAGAGCACGCCAGCGGCATCGTCTCCTTTTCCCTTGCTGGCCGCGACCTTAGACTGGAGCGACAACGCCTCTTGCAAGCGGGGGTGGTGTTAAGCTACCGGGGCGACAACCTACGGATCAGCCCCCACGCGTATAACAATGAAGACGATGTCGAACGGCTGATCACAACCCTTACAGCGACTTCCTGAACCTGCCGGGCGATTGTTGTCTATGTCGAATCCTTACACATCGCCCAATCATTTCGCAACACGCAGCGATGAGCCAGGACCGCTTCCCCCGCCCCACGATCCCGGGCTGGCTGGTCACATCCGCGTGGTTGCGGTGCTGATGATGGTTCAGGGCTTCTTCGAATTGGCCTTCGGCGGTGTCTTAGCCGTTATGGCCTTTGTGTTTCCCGCCGCTTGGGCCGCAATGATGGCCGCCGATCCGCAGTTGCAGCAAGAGGGAGCCCCTGATCCCGAGGTAGCGGCCCGCATGATGCTGGTGCGTTACTTAGTCATGGGGTTGGCGGGCGTTGTTCCGGGCCTTGTGCACTTGGTGGCTGGGGGGCGTAACTTGTTTTACCGCGGACGCACACTTGGTATCGTGGCGCTGTGCATGGGGGTGGCCACCTTTCCTCTCCTCTTGTGCTTACCCACTGCGCTGCTCTTGGCGGTGTATGGACTCGTCGTGTACTTGAACACGTCGAGCGCTAAGGCGTTTGCGATGGGAGAAGCCGGTTACTCGGCGGAGGCCGTGTATCTCACGTTTTTCGCGGGGCGGACGCAACGGTCTTCGCCTCACGAAAGTTCCTAGTTTGTTCAACAAAAGGGGATTGTCCGCCGCGTCGCTTTAGGCGCCTGCATTTGAATTTACACGGATGAAGGTCACCTGTTGGTCGCCAGCGCCTGGGACCGACCCGGTAGCGGTAAATCGGTTGTCGTCAAGGAATTTGATGCTAATGGTGTTGGTCACGCCATCGTCCATGGTAACCGCCACGGTCAATTGGTTTTCGCCGGTCGCCTCGACGCGCCACGTACCCGATTGGGACTTCTCTTGTTGCTGACCAAAGACGCTCATGCTGACGCGCGAATGGATGGTATGATCGGGGCGAAATTCGGTTTCGATATTTATGCCTTCAATCATGGATTTGACCATCGCGGCGGCGAACTGCCCCATGGCGGCGGCCATCTGATTCCCCTCAGCCTGTTCTTGGATTTTCTCTTGAGCGATCTTTTCAAGGTCAACGCTTTGCATATCAGCGCGCCAGCGGCCAATCAGTTTGGATTCCAGCGACGGTCCACACCCCGCAATTGGCGCCAACGCCGCAGCAAGACCCAAGACGATGAACAGGCGATTCATAAAACTTCCTTGAGGAGAACGAAAGACTTGGAGGAGCAACGCGGCTTCTACAGTAACCGACGTGCGGGGCGTCTGACAATGTGTCCTGGCTGATTTTGGCGGCCCAGAGATGGCCGCATGCCATTTGTGGAGAGTCCGATGATGAAGGAGTCGGCGAGGTTGATCGAAGCTTTGCGTTCGCCGTTGGCGTACGATCATTCGGTTGAGCAGGTCGAAGTGCTCGAAACGCACATCTCATGGGTGCTGCTGGCGGGGGAGTTTGCGTACAAGATTAAGAAGCCGGTACGTTTGGAGTTTGTCGATTTCTCGACATTGGAACGCAGGCGGCATTTCTGCTATGAGGAATTGCGCCTTAACCGCCGATTGGCGCCCATGCTCTACCTGGCGGTGCTGCCCATCTCGGGAGCCCCTGACGGGCCAAAAATCAACGGCCCAGGGGCGCCGCAGGAATGGACGGTGCAAATGCGCAGATTCCCGCAAGAAGCACTGCTAGCGCGCCTTGTAGAGCAGGACCGTCTGACACAACACCACATTGATCAACTTGCGCGGCGCGTTGCCGAGTTTCACTCCCAAATTGCCATTGCCGATGCATCGACGCCGTGGGGCTCTTGGGACAAGGTCACGCAACCCATCGAAGAGAATTTCAACGAGCTCCTGAGCGCGGTTCCGCCAGGCCGCGACCTTCACGAACGTCTGGCGACTTTGCAACAGAGAACCAACGAGAAGTTGGCAAGCCTGCAAGAAGCGATTGTCGCTCGCAAACAGAACGGCTTTATTCGTGAATGCCACGGCGACATGCACCTGGGGAACATCGTGCTGCTTGATGGCGAGGTCGTCGTCTTTGACGGTATCGAGTTCAACGAGAACCTGCGTTGGATCGACATCCAGAATGAAATTGCGTTCCCGATAATGGACCTTGACCAACGCGGGCGACCCGACTTGGCGCGTCGGCTCTTGAACCTTTGGCTAGAAGCTTCGGGCGATTATGAGGGATTGTTGCTTCTGCCCCTATACTTGGGTTACCGGGCGCTGGTTCGGGCAAAGATCGATTGGATCCGTGCCCAGCAAGCCGGCCTTACGGACCAAACGCGGGGGATGTTGGAGGAGAAGTTCCAACGGTACCTTTCGCTGGCCGAACATTACGCGCAGCCGCCGCAGCCACGGTTGTTCTTGACGCATGGAGTCTCGGGAAGCGGCAAGTCGTATTTCGCCCGGCAACTAGCCGAAACGTTCGGCGCCGTGCAGATCCGCTCGGATGTGGAGCGCAAGCGACTTGCAGAGACGGTTAAGTTTGACAACTTGTACTCGCCGGAAGCGACCGAGGCGACATACGCTCGATTGGAACGGTTGTCGGCTGCGGCGCTCAAGGGCGGTTTCTCCGTTATTGCCGACGCCACGTTTCTTGCACGATCACGACGCGAACAGTTTCGCCGTTTGGCTGAACGTGTCGGAACAACCTGCACTATTTTGGATTTTCAGGCATCGCCGGAAGTGCTGCGGGAACGCATCGTCGCTCGACGGCGGGCGGGCGAAGATGCCTCGGACGCCGATCTCTCTGTGCTGGCCCTGCAGATGGCGACTCGCGAACCGCTCACCGACGACGAGTTGGCTCGCACGATCGTTGTCGATTCGGAAGCCGCGACGTGGCGCTATGCGTCGCTCTTTCAAGGTTGAAACGTTGGAGGGCGCCAACAATCTTGGCTTGCCATCATGTTATAGCGCGCTTTGCGTGCGACGCAGCAGCGTGGCGGCCCGGCGCCAATAAGCGTCATCCAAGCCTAACTGTCGTTTAATTTGCACATCGCGACGAATCCAATTCCCCTCGTTTGCAAGGAGTTGCAACGCGCGGCCGACGCCGATACGCGCTGGCGGCCAAGCCACAATAGGCCAATCGCTTCCATGCACCAGCTTGCGCTGCACTACGTCGTCGCTCAATAAGTGCTTGAACGCGTAAGAGCGGGTGGGGACGCATAACGCCGCCGTGTCTCCGTAAAAGTTTTCGTACTCGCGGGCCATGCGCATAAAGGTTGGCAAATAATCCTTGTCCAGCGGATGGGCCCGCGTGCCGCAGTGGGCGGCAATGACCGTTACGCCTAGGTCCAGGGCAGGCTTCAGGAGTGCTGGATCGGCATAACGGGCGGCGTTCGGATAGTAGGGAAGCGACAGCTCGCCTCCGGTATGGCACAAGAGTGGCAACCGGTAATGCGCTAGAGCCTCGTAGAATGGGAGGCAGCGCGGGTCAGCCATGTTGATATTCTGCGATACGGGGAGCCATTTCATCAGCACGGCCCCAGCGCCCACGCAGCGTTCTAGTTCGGTAAGCGCATCCTTGCGATAAGGATGGACCGAAGCGCCAAACAGGAGCTTGTCGTGTTGGCGCGTCAATTCCGCAACGTAATCGTTCGACACCGCGAGATGCGTTTGCTCGACGTGGCGCCGGCCTTCATCGTCATAGGCCCAATCAAAGGCGAGCGTCACGGCAGCGTCGATCTCTGAGGCTGCTTCAACGGTTTCGACCAGCCTTGCCGCCACGTCTTGCTCGAGTTGTTCATCGGCGGCAAAGAACGACAAACCCAGACACCAGCGAAGGTACAAGAAGCTGAATCGCCGCCGCAATGGCGCTGAAACCACGCCTCGCCCCGGCGTGGTCGCGCAAACGTGAACGTGGCAGTCAATGATCATCAACGTGACTCGCGTACGCGGCCTGGCCGGATTACGGCCGCGCGGGGGGCGACGCGCGGGTTAGAACCCATCCGCTTTTGGCATCTTTACGCGATGATCTCCTTCAATACACGCCCTGCAACATCCGTCAGGCGGAAATCGCGGCCGTTGTATTTGTAGGTCAGGCGCTCGTGATCGATGCCCAAAAGGTAGAGCAACGTGGCGTGCAGGTCGTTGACATGGACTTTGTCGACGGCGGCCTTGTAGCCTACTTCGTCGGACTCGCCATAGCTGACGCCGCCTTTCACTCCGCCGCCCGCCAACCAGGCGGTAAAGCAGTGGGGATTGTGGTCACGCCCAGGTTTTTCGCCCGTTTGAGCGATGGGCAGACGGCCAAACTCGCCGCACCAGACGACCAGTGTTTCGTCGAGCAAGCCGCGATTCGCCAGGTCGGTCAGCAGGCCCGCCACCGGTTGATCGGTTTCCCCAGCGAACTGGCGGTGGTTGCCTTCAATGTCCATGTGCCCGTCCCAGGAGCGTTGGTTCTCCATGCCGCCTGAGTAGATCTGTACGAACCGGACGCCCCGCTCCACCAAACGCCGCGCAACAAGGCACTGACGAGCGAAGTGATCACATTCGGGATTGCCCAAACCGTAGAGGCGGTGGATATGTTCTGGTTCGCTTTCGATGTCAATTGCCTCGGGAGCTGACGCCTGCATACGATAGGCCAGTTCGAAGCTCTCGATGCGGGCCGATAGTTCGCTGTCGGCGGTGAAACGCTCCTGATGCATTTCGTTCAGTTGCTTCATCAGATCGAGCTGCGAACGCTGCAACTCCGACGTGAGGATGGCGGGACGCTGAAGATTGTCAATGGGATCGCCGGTGGGGCGTAGATGTGTGCCCTGATACACTCCTGGCAGAAACCCCGCGCTCCAGTTGGCGGCGTGCCCTTTGGGTAAGCCACGCCCCTTGGGATCGCTCATCACGACAAAGCCGGGCAAATCGCGGCTTTCGCTCCCGAGACCATACGTGACCCATGAGCCAACGCACGGGAATCCCATTCGCGGCAGGCCGCAGTTCATCATGAATAAGGCCGGCGAGTGGTTGTTGGACTCGGTATAACCTGAGTGGATAAACGCCATGCGGTCCACGTGTTCACCCAGGTGCGGGAAAATTTCGGAAACCATTTTCCCGCATTGGCCACGAGGCGTGAATCGGAACGGCGACTTCATCAACGCGCCAACCTGGTTCTTAAAGAAGCCAGTGGTGTTCTTGAATTCGGGGTCGAAGTCGCGAATGGACTTGCCGTTCCACTTCTCCAAGCCCGGCTTGTAATCCCAGGTGTCCACGTGGCTAGGACCGCCGTTGATGAAGATCCAAATTACGCGCTTGGCTCTGGGGGAGAAATGGGGCGGCTGCGGCGCGAGGGGATTGAGCGCCCGATCGCCTAAGGTTGCGGCATTCAAAAGACCTTCGTCTTGGAGCAATCCTGCCAGGGCGACCAAGCCGAAGCCGCAACCAGCTCGCTGCAACATTTCGCGGCGAGAGAGGAAGGGAGAGTAAGTCATTGGGAACACCCTTGAGTTCGACACATTGGCGGGCATAACTGTCGCTCGCAGTGCGAGTGACACCCATTATTCCACATACGCAAATTCATTCAGGCTCAGTAGCGCCTGGCAAAAATCTGTCAGGGCTAACCGGGCGGGGGCGGCGTGTCCCGCCTGTTGGTGTCTTTCGGTCTGCTTGGTCAGAAACGTAAGCGACGTTTGCCGTTCGTTGTCATTCGGTTCACGGCCCAAAGCGAGAAGATAGGCGCTGCGTATGGCTTCGTCCTGCTGCGCCGGCAGACGGCTAGCGAAGCCTTCGGCATATTGCCTTGCTTGAGGGCTGTTGATGAACATCAGCGATTGGGGGGCGGTTGTCGTCACGCTTCGCTGTCCAATGCTGACCAAGTGTTCTGGCCAGTCAAAGAGCATCATCATGGGAATGAGTTGGCTGCGTTTGATAAAGAAGTACACGCTACGGCGGCGCATATGGGGATCGAGCGACCCTGGGCCATACATAGTGGTGTCGAGCAAGCCCGCGACCTGAAGCATTGCATCGCGGATGGCTTCGCCTTCCAAACGCTGCGGCGTCCTCCGCCAGTGATAGACGTTCTCGCGGTCGATGCGGGCCCGGGCTTCATCAAAATCGCTCGATTGCCGATAAACGCTGCTGGTCATCATGAGTTTGTGGAGTCGCTTCAATTTCCAGCCGTTTTCCACCAGATCGACCGCCACCCAATAGAGCAACACGGGATGGGTAGGCGGTTCTCCCTGAGCGCCAAAATCGTTCGGCGTTGCGACAATGCCCCGGCCGAAATGATGTTGCCATAACCGGTTGACAATGACCCTTGCCGCTAAATGACCGGCTCCGTACTCGGTGTCGGTGATCCAACGAGCCAGCGCCGCGCGGTGGTAGCTCAAACGCGAGGACGGCTGGGGCGGCGCCGCCATCCAGCGCCTTTCATCCACGCTGCTATCGGTAAGCACCTGGAGGAAGCCCGGTGTTGCAACGTCGCCTTTGCGGTTCACATCGCCACGACTGAGGAAATAGGTCTGCTCATAGAAATGCGGATAACCCCGGTCATCGGCGTGGTGCGGCATGTGCGGGAGCCCTTCACTTGTGACCTGCACCTTCGCTTTTTCCGGCTGAGGCTTGCGGGCGAGATGCTCCTGCACTCGTCGATTCAACTCTTGCCACTTCGGATCCCGCGTGCGGTACCAGGCTAGCAACTTCGTGCGTTGAGGCTCCGTTAATTCGCCATCGACCGATTTAAGCAGCGTTAACGCCTCATACGTTGAAAGGCGTTCACTGGCGCCGTCCAAGGGCGTTGGCCCGGTCGCCGTACTGATTGACAACCGTGGACGCGCGATACTGTGTTTTGTGTTTACGGCGAACGTCAGCGTTAGGACCAGTCTCGTACCCCCTTCAAAACCGAGGGACGGTGTGTGTTCGATCTCAAACACCGCGGCGTGGTCTTTGCCGAACTGAGGATCAACCGCCCAGCCGGTCTTGGGGTTATCGTCAAGCGCAGCGGCGATTGATAGTGCGCCTTGGTTTTGCTCGAACGTCGCTCGCGGGTTTGTGAGTTGGACGTTTACCGCTGCGCCTTGCCCCAAGAGCGGTTCGGCCGTCAGAGTAATTTTGCTCAGTGCAAAGTTGCCATTGTCGGCGCGGCCGGGGCCTCCTTTCACCAACGATTCATGCGCGAGAGCTTCCAAGCGAATTGCCCGGATGCCTTGAAGCTGCGTCTCGGCGACGAAGGTATACGTATCGGAAGCCGGGTTTGCGCCGCCGGCTAGCAGTGAGCCGTCATCGAGCCGAGTAAAGGTGGCGCCGCCTTGGGAAGTTGCTTGGACGTTGTCGAGCACAAGCCACGTCGGATGCGGAATGTCATCCAAAGGACTGGTTTTTCTCCACGCCTCAAAACGCTCCGGCAATTCCTTCTTCTCAAACTGCTCCAGGGCTTCCACTAACGGTTTGTGCTCTTGCTCCCAAGCCGCAAGCGCAGCGCGGTGCGTCTCGGTGTTCAATTCCAGTTCAATTTCGCTGCGGATCGTGCGAGTAAACGTCGCTGCAAGGCGGTAGTAGTCTTGGGTGGGAATGGGATCGAACTTGTGGTCGTGACAACGGGCGCAGCCAATGGAAAGTCCCAGGAAGGCCACACCCGTGGTGGCGGTCATGTCGTCCAACTCGTCGTAACGGGCGGATTCGAATTCGGCTTCGGTTAATTGCGTAGGAAAGGGGCCGGCGCCGAGAAAGCCCGTAGCCATCATCGCGAGCGGGTCGTCGGGCGCTAGCTCGTCGCCGGCAAGTTGCCAGCGCACGAACTGGTCGTACGGCATGTCGGCGTTAAGGGCCTTGATCAGGAAATCGCGGTAGTGGTAGGCGTTCGGACGATCGTAGTCCTGCTCATATCCGTGCGACTCCGCAAAGCGGGCCACGTCCATCCAGAGCCGGGCCCAGCGCTCGCCATAGTGCGGCGAATCGAGAAGGCGATCGATTAGCTTCTCGTATGCTTGCGGATCCGGGTCATTCACAAACGCTTCAATCTGTTCTGGTGTGGGCGGAAGGCCCAACAGATCAAAGTAAACGCGGCGAATGAGCGTGCGCCGATTGGCCTCTGGGTTAGGATGCAAGCCCAGCGCTTCCTGCCGGGCCAAGATGACGCGGTCAATGGGCGTGCGTACCCAGGCTTTATTGTTGACTTCGGGCGGAGGGATTTTTTTCAATCGCTGAAAGGCCCA
>CAYWIS010000121.1:0-18299 GCA_964458385.1 uncultured Pirellulaceae bacterium | reverse complement strand
TATCGTCGGCCATTGCAGGAAGTTTGCCCAAAGCACCGCACTCAAGTTTAGCATGCGTGTCAACGGGCGCCGAAGCAAGGAGCAACTCCGTCGGCAATCGCCAATGGAAACGAGGCGCGGTAGGATCAGAGCATGTCGGAGTCCAGTGAAAACGTCCTAACTACGTGGCTGACGAGTCTCGGCGGCCGGGTGCGTCGCCGTAAGGATGGCTCGCTGCATACGATTGATTTTTCGCCGAGCCCGCAGGCGGTGAACCAGGACGTGATACAACAACTGGGCGAATGTCGCCGCCTGGCGGTGCTGCTGCTTCCTGGAGCCGCGGTCGATGATAGCGCCGCGCCTTGGCTGGCGCAACTGGAAGAACTAACCGAACTGGACTTGCGGCATACCTTGCTGACCGACGCCGGATTACCCTATCTGCGGTCGCTACGCAAACTCAAACTCCTTCAGTTAACGGGAGCGTCGGTCACACGCGACGGCGTCAAAGCATTGCGGCAAACGCTGTTAAACTGCCGCATCGTGTTCTTCGATTAGAAGAACGCGCCACGGGGAGGCGTCGCTCGCGGGGGCTAAAGGCGACAATTGGTGATTTGCGTTTCGAGAATTGCCGACGCTCCAAGAGCTTCCAGCCGCTCCATGACGTCGATCACCTCGCTGCGGCGGACCATCACGCGGATTGCGCACCACGAAGGGTCTTCCAGAGGGTTAACCGTGGGCGAGTTAAACCCAGGCGTGATTTTCTCGGCCTCCGCCAGCTTCGCACGGGGAATGTTGTACTCTAAGAGCGAATAACTGCGCGCAATGACGACCCCTTCCAACCGTCGCACCACGCGATCGGCTAACTCTGCGTGACGACGTTGGGGGTTTTGGATAAGCACCGTTTCGTAGCGGCCGATTTCGTCAAGAATGCGCAGTCGATTGGCGGCCAAGGTGCTGCCCGTTTCGACCAAGTCGACAATGGCGTCGGCCACTCCCAGAGCGATCATAACTTCTACCGAACCTGTGACCGGCACCAAATGTGCGTTCACGCCATGCGACTTCAAATATTGTCCGGTCACGTGCGGAAAACTTGTGGCAATGCGACAGCCGTCGAGTTCCAGCACTTGCTGGAAATCGCTGTCGTCGGGCACACAAATCGCCAAGCGGCACTTCCCCACCCCTAGCCGCAAGCGTTCGACCAGTTCAACGCCGCTTTCGCACACCAGGTCGCTGCCAGTTACCCCCAGATCGATAGCGCCCTCGGCGCACAACAGCGGCATGTCGTCGGGCCGCAAGAATGTCACTTCGATCGGCATGTCCCGTACGCGCGCAAACAAGCTACGATCTTGGCGGCGGAAACTCAGGCCCGCCTGCGACAATAGCTCTCCGGCCAGGTCGGCCAGACGGCCCTTGCTGGGAACTCCGATACGAAGATTGTTCATGAAAACGTGCGGGCAACCGGGCTTTTGCAAAAGATGCCGTCGCTACCCCGCAAGCAGGGGCGCAGCGAAGGCTTACGAGGTTGCATTTTGTCCCCGCGCGTCTTTCTCGTCCAGGCCCGAAACGCCAAAGCGGCGGGCAAGTTCCCGTTCAACTTCCTCAAGTCGCACGTCGCGATAGGCTAACAGGACCAGTAGATGATAGAGCACGTCGCCCGCTTCGTAGATCAGATGTTGCCGGCCCTCCTCGCCGGGTTCATCGGCGGCTTCCACCACCTCTTGAGCCTCTTCCAGTATTTTCTTGCCAATTTTGGCTGTCCCGCCCTGGAAAAGCGTGGTGGTGTACGAGCGAGGCGGGGGATTAATTTTTCGGTCTTCAATAACGCCCATCAACTGGGCAAGGACCGAGGAGGGACGATCCATAGCGACGCCTTCCAAGCAGTAGAGTGGCGCGGCAAGACAAAGCCGCAAGGAAACTTGGCCCGCGGCGGCAATGGCCGCCACGGGCAAACGGAACCACTCTATCTTAACCTACCGGGTTAGCGGACCCAGGGTAGAACAACCGCGAGAACGCGAAGAAGCCGGAGCAGCAAGATGCGCCCAGCGGTCGATAAGGCGGGCCGTCTCTTGATCCATCAGCGCATCAAACTCGCAGAAAGCTGCAAGCTCGACGTTGACGCGACCGAACACGGCGTCGTCTTCACCCAAGGAAACTTCTAAAACGGCAGGGGCAGGGTCTTTCATGAAAGGAGTTCCACCGACGCCGTGGGAACGGCGCCAAAAACGCAGCGAATGCTCCTGTAGGAGCGGAAGGGGAAATCGCCCTCCTGTATTTTTAGACGGCTAGGTCCGTTATTGGTTCACGGTTTCGCCGGAACATTTTCCCTGAAATTTCCCTCTCCGCGGGCTCGCTCAGAGCCTCAGGAAAGTACCCCTGTGCGGAGATCTCGCCAGCGTTTTTCCTTGGACATCCCACGTTCGACCTGGCCTGCTGCTGTGGTGTTAATCGAGCCAGTCTTGCTCGGCCAACCGCTCGGGAACGTACGTTTCCGTAACGAAGCTAATGCCCTTGTTAATCAAAGCTTCGACTTCCAACTTGAAGTCGTTCTCCAAAAGCTTCTTGATCTCCTTTTGCCACTTGGGCTTATTCTCGAACCAGGGGTATTTGGCGATCTGCATGGCCCGTTTGCGGTCGTTGTCGTTCAAACGGATTTGGACGCTTGGCGACAGGTCGCAACGTTCGTAGTCAATGCTTCGCAGCCCAAGGTATTTGGCGTCGGGAATCGCCATCCGCTTGGACTCAAACGCAAGGTTGATTGAGCCTTGCTTAATCACGCTGTAGATGTAGTACCCCCATGGGTCGTTATCGAGGACACAGTACACCGGCAGCCCTAACTCGTTGTGCAGACGATAGAGCATTCGGCGCACGCCGCGGGGAGGCTGACCGCCGCCGTGAGTCAAAATGCAGTTGTGCTTCTTCCAGAACTTGTCTTCATTGAACCGGCGCCAAACCGTGTCTTTTTCGACATGGAGGATGAACTCGGCGTCGCACTTCACAAACTCGACGACCTCGGGCTCCACAATCGAGGGAATGCTGTATCCGCCGCTTCCCATGCGCGAGCAGTCGATTTCATCGCCGCTATCGTTGAGAACGATATTGCCCACCATCGTTCCGCGGTTGGACGCGTAGACGTGTAATTCCTCGCGCAGCGCATTTAGCAAGACCTCGACATCTTCGATGATCGGGTCCGATTCGGACTGGTCTTGGAAAGTCTCTTCCTTGGTTCCCGCGATGGTGTGCTTGAGCAGGTAAAACAGACCTCGGATGCTGGTGGTCTTCCCCTCCTCGATCAATTGTTTGCAACCGCTGCTCACCAGCAACGTTTGCATGTAACTCTTGGCCTGCGAAAGATTGAACAATTCGCGGCGCGTGGTGTTGTTCCCCATTTCGATGTAACGCTTGGTCTTGTTGTACCGCGCGTTGGAGAGCGAACGGCTGGGAACATCCAAATGCGGCGCGCGGCTTCGCTCGGCCATGCTTACAACGCTGTCGGCCAACGAGCGCAACGCATCCAGCGTCTTTTTATCTTGGGGCGAGAGCTTAACCTTCTCGCCGTTGGTCGCAGGAGCAGGCGTTTTCGCAGCTTTCTTCTTAGCCATAGGTGAGGCGAAATTCCGTCAATGTTTCAATGGGCAAAGTGAAGGAGGTTAGCCGGCGACCAACAATCGCCGGAATGCGCGCCAAAACGTCGCAACTTCCCATCCGTGCGGCCCCCATGGCGCCACGGGTTACGATGCTGCGGTGAGGGGTTCGGGGTCGTCGCTTGAAACGATCAGCACGTTTCCTCCAAATTCTTCGGGCGTTTCGATGCGACGGCCATGCTTATCGAACTTGGCGTCGGCTTCCTTGGTCTTCCGTTCGGCGACGCGCAACAGGTTGTTGTACACGGTGTCGCGATCGGCGCCATTGAGATTACTCACGGCGTCGGCCACCTCGCCCAAGTACCGCATGAAGATCGCTCGCCGCTCCACCTCTTGCTTAACGCGCAATCGCCGCCGCAGATACATCCCGAGCTTGCGGCCAACCGCTTGCAGGCCCAAGCGCAGCTCCTTGGCAATGTCGGGATAATCGGCAATGGCTTCCTTCGATTCGCTTGTGAACGGCACCCAGACGCTCGCCAAGTGCACCATGACGGTCAGCGGGGCGTTCGGCAATGATCCGCGCGATTGGCTTAACCCGTAGCTGCGCCAGTTGGTTTGAATGACCGCCTGGGTAATCGCACAGGCCGCCGGCTGGAACTGCAATGGCACCCGATTGGCGTACCGCAGGACTTGCGTTGTCTGCCCTTCGCTCAAGTTGATGTGCTGCATGGCGTCGTACAGCTTCTCGACCGCCTGTTTCTTGAGCTTGGCGGGAGAGACGCGATTAGGCAAATCCGCCGCTTTGATAATCCGGTCGGCCGCATCGGGCCCCAAACCGTCAAAGGTGCTGATGATGAATTGCCGCAGCGTGCGTGCGTCGCTTTCGCTGAGCATTTCGCGCAGGGCTTCCAACGAGATTTTCTTTACGTTGGGAATACCGCCATAGGCAAGCGCCACTTCCACCTGAAACGGATTCCCCCGGTACACCGCAGGGGGCCGAGTGGCCGCGCAATAAAACTCGCCCGGCACGACCCGGTAGAGGCCCTTCAGCAAGTTCTCTTCGCCAATGGGCGAGATGCAGTCGGTAGTCGGGGCGGAAATCTTGGTTTCTTGGATCGCCTTGTAGAGTGCGTCGGCCTCGCCTCGCCCAATCTTCTTGGGACTGGTGCGAATGCTGATGTTGGCCCGCTCGCACAAGGTCCGCGCAACCGCCGGGCTGACGCGAGAGAACGAGGTTACGAGGAACTGCCCCACCGTGGTTTCCTCGGTCTCCTTGAGCATCGCCACCAGTCGGCCCAGTTCGACCCCGTAAGGATGTGGCTTAATCTCTTTCGGTTCGGGCGGAAGACTCTGCGACGACCGCCAGTAGTCGTGCTGGTTGCCGTCGGGATCGATGTAATGGAGCGTGACATGCGGATTCGCAATCGCGGTCTGCTCTAAGTACTCATCGACGCTTCCCCGACCGCGTTTGTAAATGGCCTCTAGCTCGATCGTTACACGCGTTCCGCTTGCAAGCGGCTCGGGCTTTTCACCTTCGGCCGCCGGATACGAATCAATCCACTCGATGCCATGCTCCGCGATATACTTTCGCCCTTCTTCGTTGGGAGGAATATCTACTCCGTCCCCCTTGCCATTAAGGATCTCTGGGCGGTTCTTTTTGGGATCGATTTGAATTTCGAAATAGTGCGCCGGCTTCCGGATCGACGTCTTGGAGATGATTTTCACCGGCTTGCCGGTCGTGATGAGCCCGTACATCCCCGCGGCGCTAATGCCAATCCCCTGCTGGCCGCGGCTCATCCGCAGACGGTGGAATTTCGACCCGTACAACAGCTTGCCGAAGATGCTGGGGATCTGCTTCTTGACAATGCCCGGCCCGTTGTCCTGCACCGCCACTTTGAAGCGGTTTTCGCCTACGTTCTCAATATGGACCCAAATTTCGGGAAGGATGCCCGCCTCTTCACAGGCGTCCAGCGAGTTGTCGACCGCCTCTTTGACCGTCGTCAGCAGGGCCTTGCGCGGGTTATCGAACCCGAGCAGGTGGCGGTTCTTCATAAAGAACTCGCTGACCGAAATTTCACGCTGCTGCGCGGCCATGGACTCGGCGGTAGCGCGGCGGCGTGACGAGGGAACGCGTCCATTGCGTTCGGTAGCACTTGACGCACCAGCGCCGTTGACGTTGTCGCTCGACAAGGTCTTTGCTCCTTTTCCGGAGAAAAAACGAAGGGAGAACAGCAGATTAAATCGACGATGCGGGTCGTCAGACGTGACCCAAGCGACGGCTGGGAGGGTCCGGCAAGGTGGGACGGGAGCCGGCTGTCATGGCCGTAGTTATTGTATCGAGTATGCCGGTTTTCTCCAAGCGGCGCCCGGTTTTTCGGCCCAAGCCACGGCGCCAAAGGCAAAGTAGGTTTGACTCGTTGCGACGGCGCAACCGACAAATGAGGAGGAACGTCGCCCACCAACCATTTCCGCCGATTTGCGCAAGGAGACCGCTATGCGCCGTCGCGTTTTTCTTTCCGCCTGCGTCGCCGCGCTTGCCGCGGCCGGCCTGCTGGGCCTGGGCCGATTGGCCTCGGCCGAGGAACAAAACCACGTCGCCAAGACTGCCGCTGCGTCGGAAGTTGTAGCTGCCGACGCGGGAGTCATCCCGGGTCCTGGCCCCGTGAGCGTGCCAACCGTGGGCGTGGGCCAGGTTGGCCACGGGCGAGCTGATGACGGCATCGCAGCGGGGGCGCTTGCCGCCGTGTATTCCCATCAGCCGGTGATGTGCCTCCCGCGCGACTACTTGAACCCCACGCTGTTTTACAACTTCTACGTTGGAGGAAACTGCGGATCCATTCCCGCCGGGATGTACCCCACGCCGATGCCGACTCCGCCGCTGGTCGGGCATACGTACTTCACCTATCAACCGCTGCTGCCCCACGAGTTCATGTACGCGCATTACCGCGTCTATCACCACCACTACAACCACAACCGCGGCCTGCACCGCACCCGTGTGATTTGGGCCTGGTAAGGCCGACATGCCTGGAGGGTTCCGCGTCGGATCATCCGGCGCGGATGCTCATGAGGAGTGTCAAACTGGAAGGATACAGGGGAACGAGCTTCCCGCAGGTAGGATTCGCCTGAGGACGCTGCATTGGCGCCCAGATGTTGTAGCGACAACCGGCGAACACTCGACGGGTGTTCGATACGCCGACGAACATCCCTCGGCTAATCCGGCGTACGCCTAACGTCGGTCGATCTCGTTCCCCTTGGTTACTCAGCCCACCGAATCAACAAGTCCCCTGCTTGGCGCCCTTGGATACAAGGATCGAACCTATGAAGTCTCGGCTCGTACTGGCCGCGGCGTTTGCCGTGGCGGCCTTTAGTTTGTCGCCCTTGGCGCATGCCGGAAGGCCGGTATTCGACGGCCCCGAGGCTACGCGGCATGACATTCACGCTCGCTGGAATGCCAATCGCATGGGTTGGCATGCGCCCTATGCACATACCGCATGGGGCTGGCCGGTGGCGTTAGTCGTGCCGCCCACCGCACACATGCAAACGGCGTATGGTTGGGGCGTAGGAGCAACCCAAATGACGCCAATTTACCATCAATTCGGTCCCAGCGCTGGCAACCCACTCGGCTTGCAAGGTCCGCCGGGCTTTTACGGGCCGGTATTGCCAACGCCGTATTGGCCCAGCCATACCGATCAGTTTGGCGTGTACTACGTGCGAGCGCCGTACTAGTCGTCGCTGCTAACGGGCGAACATCGCACGAACCGACGCGGGCGTAACACAGCTCTGCTTGCTAACCACGTCAAGAGTACCGATAGAAGCAAGGGAAAGCGGATCAGCAGTTCGACTTTCCCGATAAGATGGTTGGTGACTCGCCGGGCGACGGTCTCCCGTCCGGTGGCAGGCGGCTCGAATCCACCTCGAGCCGCCTTTTTTGTTTTTCCATCGTGTCACCAACAACGTGGCCGCCGCTAGGGCTTGGAGGTCAGTTCTAAGTTGTACACTCCGCCTTCCTCGGTAACCTCGATCCGCAAGGGGGACGTTGCAGGGTCGGTGTAGCGGGGCGGAATGGTGGCCTTCGCCACGGTGCGAGGCGGCGGCAGGCCGATCGCCGGCGCCACTTCGGAATCGTCGTGCACCGGAATATCAAACTCGACGGGGAAGATCGGCTCGGTAATGGTCACCGTGTAAACGCCCGGAGGAATGCCCATCACATCGCGGACCGCGCCAGGGCGAACGGCAATCAGATCGTATGCGCCATCGGCGTTGGTGTTCGCCCCCGCGCCAGCCCCCGGCGTATCGCGGTCGGGTATGAAGCGCACGGCTTTCCCTGCCAGCGGCTGCCCATCGAGCGTTACGACTCCCTGCACTCGCACCAGCGGAGGCCCATCGGCGTCGCAACCACACGCCATAAGCGTCAATCCCACCGCAAGGCAACTACATGCCCAACGCGCCCCGTGCAGAAATCGTGGACCTTCGGCCCCCGTCACGCTACGACACATGCCCTCGAATCCCATCTTCACGCGTGATCTCCCTTGAGCGAAGGGAACGTTAGGGAGCCGATGCAACCTGACCATCGGCCATAGCGCAAAGTGCTTCGATGGTGGCCGAGTTGATCGTCTGGGCCACAAAGCGAACCGCGCCATCGCCCATCACAAAGTGGCAGCCGCCGGGGTGCAAACTTCCCGCAGCCGCCCACCAAGTGCGGATTCGACCTCGCACGGGCGTGTATGGTGGGTTTTGCCAAGTGGAATGCACATGCGGCAAGTGCCAGTGATTAATGCCTGGGTCCGACGTGCCGGGATCGATACCCGTCATGACCCACGTGCGGTAAGCCCAGGCAAAGGCCGCGCCATTCGAATGCCAGCGCGTGGTTTCACCCATGGCGAAGGTATTGCTTAACCCGTCGGTCACATCGGCGGGACGCGTCGTACTGTTCTCGCCGAACATGCGACGACGCGTTCCGGCCGAATCTCGCCAGTAATTGCAAGAGCCGAAATCCGAGTCACTGGTAATGAAATCGTAATTCGTGGCCGCTCCGCGAAACGATCCGCCCGGCCCGTAGTGCCCCCCGGTTAATCGGGCCGTCGGATCGGCTGAAGAATCAGAGGGGCAAAGAAACGCTTCCACCACCGTGCCTGCCAGTGCGGCGTTGCCATTGCTAACGGGGTCGCCCACAAGCGTTCCCATGGTGTTGCGTCCCGCAGCCGCCGAAGGCGCGTCGGCCGTAGCTTCTTTCAAATTGAAGCGATCGTAGAGCGCCTGTTGCTCTAGGTAGGGCAGCAAAAGCAGCAAGCCATTCGAGTTATAGATTTCCGCATCGCCTTGGCCCGGCGGCGCAGCGCACCAGGCATATCCGTTACCCGCTGGCGGAAAGCGCTTGTACGTGGATTCGAAATTATGAAGCGCCAGTCCAAGCTGCTTGAGTTGATTGCCGCAATGCATGCGGCGGGCGGCTTCCCTCGCCGATTGCACCGCTGGCAAAAGCAACGCCACCAGCACGCCAATGATGGCGATCACGACCAACAGCTCCACTAGGGTGAAGCCTGCACGTCGACCCCGTTGCATGTCGCTCTCCCGATCGAGAAGTGAGATGGAGCAACCAACCGTAGAAACGGTGAACTTGTCGTGGGGCAGCAGCTATCCTAAGCGTCGTCGCCAAAGCAAGTCAATTTTTTTGCGCGATTTTCTCCGAACCCGAAAAGCAAGAAACACGTAAGGCGGCAAGGAATCGCAGTGTTCCTTAGGAACACCACTCTTCCTTGCCGCCTTCGTTGTGCCGTGTGCGAGCTAAACGCTTATTTGGGAATGTCGATCGTGAAGTGATTATCTTCGTCGGCCTTCACTTCCACCTCGGTATGATGCTCCACGGGGGGCGGCGGCGGTGGAGGAGGCGTCGCCGAACCGCCCATCGGCGGCGGCGGCTCAGGACTGGGTTTGAGAATACTTACCCGATGCTTGCCCGGCACGGCGCCGGTTCGGCCATCGTTCGACACCAACGTGAAACTCCCGTCCTCGCCGGTCGTAGCGCCGGCTGGCAATCCGTTTTCGGGTGTGAACATCACATTCGCCCCGGCGAGCGGCTCGCCTCCGTGAGTGACCGTCCCCGTGACGGGCGCCAAGGCAGGACCGCTATCGCATCCGACTAAGAACACCAGAACCGTACACGCCAACGCGGTCCCGGCGTACGTACTATGACCGACCCAATAACGCATGCGTTGTTTTCTCCCCAAGTGAACGATCGCGGTACTATCGAACTAAAAGCTTCCAACCGGTTGCCCATCAGCGCGATCGCACAGTCGTGTGATAACGCGAAGGTCAAGCGTCTGGGAGATGAATCGCACCGATCCATCGGTTAGCGCCATCTGTGCTCCCCCTGGATGCGCAGAGCGAATAATCGTGTGCCGTTGATACCCGGGGCAATGATTGGCGGCTGAACCATTCCAGTTAATGGGGTAGGCAACCACCGTCACGTTATGCCACCAGTCGTTATCGCCGCCAGGTCCGCTGGACCAGGCGCCTCCCGCCCAGTTCCCAGCGCGGCAATCCTCTCGAGCGCCTCCTGCCGTGGGAATGTAATAGCTGGATTCCTCGGCAATGCACGCGGTGTTGCTTGTCCCATCGGTGATACTGGCGAACGTTAAGGCGCTCGGCAGAACGTTACCGCCAACCGACGCCAACACGCCATTGAACGTCGAGCGGCCGCCGTAGTTTGCGGCAGCGTTGGGCGTGGGAGCGCTGCTCATGTCGTTCTGATCGTAATAGGTGCCGGCGATTCCCACGTAGTCCGGAATTTGCACCGTAATTTGCGCAGGCACCGGAGGCGTAAGCCCCTGAGTATCGCCGCGGGGGCTTTCGGTGCGTCGACGCGGAAGCGGCGATGACGGGCATTTCAGCACCTCCACATCCAACTGCATTTTGATCCAGGCGTTGCGATCGGCGGCGTCTTGACCGGTCCAGTCGGTGTCGACGAACGTGAACTGATCGTAAGCGGCGTTCTGCTCAATGTAGGGCATAATCCGCACAATCCACGACGCGTTGCGGTAAGGATAGGGCTTCTGCGCGAGCACGCCCGGCGGAATGCACCGATAGGTGTCGGCGTAATTGTGAAGGGCCAGCGCCAATTGCTTGAGATGATTCACACATTGCGACCGACGAGCCGCTTCGCGTGCGGCCTGTACCGCAGGCAACAGCAAGGCCACCAGTATTCCAATAATGGCAATAACTACTAACAACTCAACGAGGGTAAATCCCTCGCGCCAAGGCCGGGTCGGAGTACGATTCATGGCGTCTCGGTAAATAAGATAAAGAAATAAAGACAGAAGACTCGCGAAAATTATCACAATTAACAGAATCGGCGTCAATTTTAGTCCAAAGATCAGCAAGGCGTTATGTGCACTTTGCGCGCAAGCAAAAAAATGACTTCACAGCTACACATACCCCCTCCCAAGTATATAGCCAATCCATACTCATAGGCAATTCGTCACGCGAACCGGGGGCCAAACCCACGAAGTCTCCAGCCTATGGCTAGCGCCTTTCCGCTCAATAAGACGGAACTTACATGGCAAGTCACTAGGCGCTTGGATGCCTCGTCCAATCACTGGAAACTGCCGCTAGGAAGTCGAACGGCAATTTTGCAAATCCAGCATTGCATGGCCCGCGGTATAATGGCTGGCTCATTTGCTGCATTGCCTTTGTTTGGGGGAAGCCATGAAGCGTTGTTGGATTCTCTTGCTCCTTGTGGCATGGACCACGTCTCTGGCGGCTCAGGAAACGAGCGTCAATCCAGGCATCAACAAGAGCTTCGAATCGCCAAATGTTCCCGAATACGTCGAGCGGTTCGAAAAAGAGGGACGCGACGTTTACAACCACCGCCATGAAATCGTCGCTGCGCTCAATCTACGGCCGGGCATGGTCGTTGCCGATGTTGGGGCGGGTACGGGGTTGTTTACTCGTATGTTTTCGCCCCTTGTCGGAGACAAAGGGAAAGTCTACGCCGTCGACATTTCCGATGAGTTTATCGCCCACATCGAGAAAACTGCTCGCGAGCAAAAACTAGGGAACATCGTGGGAATCGTGTGCGCCGCCGATTCCGTGCTCCTTCCGCCCTCATCGGTCGACTTGGTGTTTATTTGCGACACGTACCACCACTTCGAATTCCCCCACAAGACGATGCAGTCCATTCACAAGGCGCTGCGACCTGGCGGGCACGTGGTGCTGATCGATTTTCACCGCATCCCAGGCGTCAGTAGCGAGTGGGTTCTAGGCCATGTACGCGCCGGGCAAGAGGTGTTCACGCAGGAAATCATTAACGCCGGGTTCAAGCGGGTGGAAGAAAAGAAGGATCTTCTGAAAGAGTCCTACTTTGTCCGATTCCAGAAGGTCGATTCTTAAACATTTTCATTCCGGCTCGTCCAAGCTATCCGCCGTTTGCCTGACCGCGGCTGGCGAAAACGATTTGTAACGAGTCGCGTCCTCGAGCCTCCTTTGGTCAATAACGGGACGAACTCTGCCGCAAGCTTCACCACGCGGCCAGCAGAAGCTGCTGAGAGATACAGCATTGCAACTTCCACCAATGGAAAAGGGTCGCCAGCCTCCACCCAGCAAGCAGGCCAAACGTTCGACGCGCCCAGTGGTTGCAGCGCAACCTCTGCTGCTATTGGGTACGAACTAGCGTTCCACTCGCTCGGGATAGATGACCAGTTCAATGCGGCGGTTCTTGGCTTGTCCCGCGGTGTTGGCGTTTGAGGCCAACGGCTGCGTGGGCCCATGCGCTAAGATCTTCAACTGGTCGGCCGGAAGGCGATTGCGCTGTGTAAGTTGGTTAAAGACGGCGGTCGCTTGGGCAGCGGCCAGTTCGTGGTTGCTGTAGCGGCCGCCGGGAACCGGGGCGTTGGAAGTATGCCCCTCAATGACCAAGATCTGCTGCGGATAATTTTGCACAATCACGTTAGCCGCCCGGTCCAAAAGACCGAACGCCCCTTGGTGGAATTGGGCCGTGCCGGGCATGAACAGCTCGTCGGCAGGGAGTTCGATGCGCACCACATCGCCGTCTTTGCGCATCTGAAGCCCCGGCGCCTCCACCAACGGCAGAGCATCTTGATAGCTGGTATTGGCGGTAATTGTGGCCCCACCACGGCGGCGCGTCGACGCTTGCAGAATTTCCACCTGTTTGCCTGTTTCCGCCCGGGCCAAGCGTTCCTCGCGCAACTGATTGGCCGTTTCGGTCAACTGGCGTTGGAGTAGGCGCACCTGATCGGTCAGAATCTGGCGCTCCTGCTCCATTTGGGCCAGGCGGGCGACCAGATCGGTGTTATCGGAATCGAGCGACGAGGTGCGGTAATTGAGATCCTGAAATTGTCCCAACGATGCTTCGGGCGGAACTTGCCCCACTCCCGTTGCAGCAGGTTGCGGCGCCATATAGGGATTGGGCTGATTACACCCGCCGCCAATCAGCAGGGCGATTCCCAGCATGAACTCAATCCATGATACACGTCGCATGGCGACCCTTTCCTCTCGGTAGCGCGCTTCCCATGCCAGGAGCAGCAGCGCGGGATAGTAATCTTCGATTCCCCCCTCCGGCAAGGCCAGTTGCCAAGGCACGCCAACCTAACTTGCCGTCAGCACCGGTTCGTTCTCATCGCAAAATGCGTCAATCTCAGCGTACGCGGGATATTCACCGTAGAAGCGTTTGATGTAATGGCGGCGTGAGCTGCCCGGCACATGCCGCTCCCACCCCCAGCGGCGCAGCAGTCGGTCGGAAATGCGTGAGTTCCACGCTTCACACAACAGGGCGTCGCTGCCTTTGATGCGAGCGATCTGGTCAAGCGCCACGGCCGCGGCGCGAATCGTGCGGTACGTTGTTCCCAGCGTCGAATAGGCGTATTTGACCGCCAGAAAGTTCGGATACCGCAAGGGCTGATCGTAATACACCAGACAGCGGTCCCGACGCCCCCCCCGCCCAAACCAGGTTTGCCACACGACGGCCCCAATGGAGATCCACTTAGGCCAAGGGCGAAGATGCACCGCCTGCAAGCGACCGTCAACAACCTCAATAACGCCGTACCGCCCGCGCCGAAGCGCTTCGGCGCCGCTGCGGAGATCGGTCACCGTTTCCCAAAGAAGCATCGTGGAGACTCCTTCCAACCGAAAGGTAGCACACGTTCGCGTGCGACGACGGATCGGCAGCGCTATTTTTTGGGAGAAACTTCGTCGCGTCGCCACTACAAAGTGAACAGCCGACACAGTCGGCCCTTTGAGCGTCATCCAAACGCAAGCGCGTTCACTGGCAAAGCTCGCAGACGCCAGCTCTTAGACTTCGTGACGTTAGATGCGCGATTTAATCGCCTGTAAACCTAGCAACATGGCGCCCATCAGGAACAGGCAAACCACTAAGGCGATGGGAATGAACCAACCCAGGCTAAAGATCATATCGAGCCAACCATGCCAGATTCGCCCCCAAAAGACGATGGCCACCACCGTGGCCGCGCAGAGATAGGGCCCATAGGCAATATCGGGACGGCGCGTCAGAACCCACTGCGCCAGTGCAATCATAATCCCTAAGAATGGCGCCAAGAAGAAAACATACAGCGACGGCTGCCATCCCACGTAGGCGCCAATCATCGCCATAAGCGTGACGTCTCCAAAACCCATCGCTTCTTTGCCAAGCGCCGAACCCGCAACGATCCGCACCGCCCAGACCAATCCTCCGCCAAACGCCATGCCCACCAGGGCCGAGAACATTGCCTCCCAGCGTTCGCCTCCTGCAAACCATGCCGGCAAGATGATGGCGGCGCCCGCCGCCGCCAGCGTGATGGTCCGCAAATAGGTCCGATGCCGCACAATGCTGGCGCCCCAATATTGGAAGGCGCGAAGAAGCCCGCGTCGCGTCGTCCAGATGGCGGGCGTCACCGCGACACACCATCCAAGGTAAAGCGCCAATCCCGTAAGGAGCCAATGAGCCTCAATGCTCAGTGCGGGCGGCCAAGGGTGCGGAGAGGTAAGCCGCAACGGCTCCACATGCGGCATGGCGGCGTCGGCCGTTAACACCAAGATGGGTAGATGGGAGTTCGGCAGCAACAACGCTAGCAGCAAGCCGAACAGCAGGCCCGGAACGGTAATCGCATCGGGAATTGTTTTTTCATCAAAGTCAATGAAGGTAGCAACCGTCATCAACGACACGAGTACAAGGTGGCTCAAGTACTGCGCATGGAGGTCGGCCATCGCCATGCCGACCGAAGCGAACCAGTGCGGCAGCAAACATCCCTGGATTTCCCACCAGTACAGCCACGCGAAAAACACCCCGAGCCCCAATTCAATGAGCATCGGGCGGACCCAATACCCGCGGCCATGCAATGGCGATTCGCGGCGGAGCCCCCACCATCCGACGACCGGCAGGCGGTCGCTCCAGCGCCGCGGCGGGGCCTTCGCATGCGGCGCCGACCACGGACCAATCGGCCGAGGAAACCACGCTAATCGGTAAATTCCGCGGTTCACCTGTCCGCCTACGACCGCCCCCAGAATCCAGAGCGCCGCCAAGCGTAGTTCCAGCGGGATTTGTAGCCACCCGTCCACAAAGTTCGCCACGGTAAAAGAAATCACTCCTGGCCAGCGCCGCGCAAGTTTAGCATGGTAAGAATTTCCTCGGCGATTTCGGCGGGGGTTTTGTCGTCTACGTCAACCGTACAATCGGCGCAGGCAGCATAAACCGGACTGCGCTGCGCCAACACGTGTTCCACCTCGTCAGCCAACCCCCGTGAGGTAAGTCCGGGTCGGTTGGCCGCCGTTTTGGGGTCGGCCAGTAATCGCCGTTGGATCGACGCGACCGAAGACCGCAGCCATACGGTCTTGCCGCGCCCCTGCAAGGCGCGACGGTTTTCTTCCCGCATCACCGCCCCGCCGCCAAGGGCGACAACGTAACCGTCGCGCGAAGCCAGATCAAGCACAACCTCCGTTTCCAAATCGCGAAAAGCCGGCTCGCCATCGTCGGCAAAAATTTGCGCGATGGACTTGCCAGCGCGACGGGCGATTTCTTCGTCTGCGTCCACCCAGGACCATTCCAGACGCTCAGCAAGCAGGGGCGCCAGGGTCGTCTTTCCCGTTGCACGGTATCCGATCAAAAAGAGATTCATGCCCGAGTGGTCGAGAGAAGGCAAAATCGCGTATGATCGGAGGCAACCGTTTGCGATACCCCCGACGACACGCATGAACGCATCCCCATTTCCGCGCGTTATTCACACCATTGCCGACATTCGCCGCGCTGTGCGGTCGGCCCAGACTTCAGGACGGCGCGTGGGAGTTGTTCCCACGATGGGCGCCCTGCACGAGGGGCATTTGAGCCTGGTCGCCGCATCGAATCGCGAGTGCGACTTTACCGTGGTCACCATCTTTGTGAACCCAACGCAGTTCGCCCCTCACGAGGATTTTGCCAAGTATCCGCGCACTCTGGAAGCAGACCTGGAGAAACTT
Organism: uncultured Pirellulaceae bacterium; assembly: GCA_964458385.1. Classification (GTDB taxonomy): domain Bacteria; phylum Planctomycetota; class Planctomycetia; order Pirellulales; family Pirellulaceae; genus JAHWKS01. Next base: position 2,277 of record CAYWIS010000121.1, on the reverse strand, counting down.
GCCGCGTTCAAGGTCGACGCGGTGTTTGCGCCCTCGAATGAAGAAATGTATCCCCCAGGGTTCTCCACGTACGTTGAACCTCCGGCCGCGGCGAGTCCCTGGGAAGGCGAATGTCGGCCGGGGCATTTTCGCGGCGTCGCGACGGTCGTGCTTAAGCTGTTCCACGCTGTGCCGGCCGACGTGGCCTACTTCGGCCATAAAGACTACCAACAATCGGTCGTCATCCGCCGCATGGTTGAGGATCTGAATCTTCCGATCGAGATTCGCGTATTGCCCACGGTGCGCGAACCCGACGGACTGGCCATGAGTTCCCGCAATGTTTACCTCAGCCCCCAAGAGCGACAACGGGCGCTGGCCCTTTCGCGCAGCTTGCAATTAGCCGAACAGTCGACCACTCAAGGCGAGCGAAGTGCAAAAACCCTGCGCGAACGAATGCTGGAAACGCTGCACAGCGGCGGCGTAACGGACATCGACTACGTGGCGATCGTCGATCCCGAAACCTTGGCGCCGGTGGACGAGTTGACCGGTCCGGCGGTCGCGTTAATTGCGGCCCGTGTGGGCACAACACGGTTAATTGACAACTGCCGGCTACTGGACGCGTCCTAACCGCAGGTTGGTTTTCAACTCCCGCGAAACGCAGTACGATGAACCTTTGCCAAAATTATTCGACTCGGGAGAATCTGTGCTATGAAAATCGCCACCATCTCAACCAAGAAGGGCGATATTCGCATTAAGCTGCATGATGACAAGGCGCCCAGGACGGTGGCCAACTTCGAATCGCTGGCGAACAAGGGGTTTTACGACGGCCTTACGTTCCACCGGGTCATCAAGGATTTCATGATCCAGGGCGGCTGCCCCCTAGGCACCGGAACCGGCGGTCCTGGTTACAAGTTTGACGATGAATTCCATCCTGACTTGAAACATGACGGCCCGGGCGTGCTCTCGATGGCCAACGCCGGCCCGAACACCAACGGCTCTCAATTCTTTATCACGCATTCGGCTCAACCGCACTTGGACGGCCGGCACTCGGTCTTCGGCCAAGTGATTGAGGGGCAAGACGTGGTGAATCGGATCGCCCAGGGCGACGTAATGGAGAAGGTCACGGTCGTCGACGAGTAGTGGCGCCGTTCGCTACAGGAAGACATTTCGTCTTGCGGTTCCTTCTTCCTGCCCACGCGCGATAGCCGCTGTGGGCATGCAAAGTTTCTGAAACGGCGCAGCCGACGCATTCTTTCTTGGGCTTCGCACATAACACGCGCCGCCTGGCCGGCGCGGGGAAGGTGAACTTGGCGCAACCCGAGGGAATCTGGAGCGAAGAACGCATTGCGGGGCATCCGTGCGACGTGTACGAGCCGCCGCAACGGAATGAGCATGGTTATGTCGTGCTGTATCTGCACGGCGTCCACTTGCAACGCCTGCGCGATTATCCGGCATTCGCACGAGAGTTCGATCGTTATGGACTGCCGGTAGCAGCGCCCATGACCCAGCGCAGTTGGTGGACCGACCGCATTTGCCCAGAGTTCGATCCGCAGGTTACGGCCGAACAGCACGTGTTGCAGAATGTTTTGCCGTGGATTGCCGAGCGTTGGGGCGCTAAGCCGCCTCGCATTGCTCTGTTAGGCACAAGCATGGGCGGCCAAGGCGCTTTGCGGTTTGCCTACAAACACCCCAACATCTTTCCCGTGGTGGCCGCAATTGCGCCGGCGATCGATTATCACTTACGGATGCGCGAAGGGGACGAAGTCCTGGCGTCCATGTATTCCGACAGTGAGGCCGCGCGACAAGACACGGCCATCCTTCACATCCATCCTTTGAATTGGCCACGTCACCAGTTCTTTTGCTGTGACCCAACCGACGAACGCTGGTGGGATAGCGCCGACCGGTTGCGGATGAAACTCGCCTCGCTGGGCGTGCCGTTTGAGTGCGACCTGGAAACCGAAGGCGGTGGACACGGCTTCGGCTATTACAGCAAGATGGCCGAAAAGGCCGTGGGATTTCTTGCCCGCGGCCTGGAAAAAGAACGCTTGCGGATCCTTTAGCAACCATGCACCTCCGTTCCTTCAAGCAACGTTTGGCCGCAGGCGAGATTGTGCGCGTCTTTGCTGTTGGCCGCATTGTGCATCCGGTTGTCATCGAGATGTTCGGGCTTGCCGGCGGCTACGACGGCTTTTGGATTGACGCCGAGCATGTGGCGTTGAATACCGAACAGATGGTGTCGCTCGCCCTCGCGGCGCGGGCCAATCAATTCGATTGCTTTGTGCGCATTCCGCCGGTGGG
>CAYWIS010000120.1:0-18369 GCA_964458385.1 uncultured Pirellulaceae bacterium | reverse complement strand
GAAGGAGGATTGCTGACGCGCACCCGCAGCGGCTTGGATGCGGCCGCGCCGGACTTGCAGATCAACTTTAACGCGACCATTCCGCAACTGTTGCCTCCCGATTGTCCGCCGATTGGGCCGAGCTTTACGTTCATTACGATCCTGGTGCGTCCGCAGAGCATCGGCCAAGTCACGCTGCGCGGCGCGGATCCCTTCGCGGCGCCGGTCATTCAAGAGAACTACCTGCAATGCGAGGCCGACATGCAGGTGCAGCTCAAGGCGATCGAACTCTGCCGCGAGATCGTGCAGACTCGCGCGTTCGCCGATCTGTACGACGGCGAAGCGCTCCCCGGCCCCGGTCGCAGCGAAGCCGAATTGCGGCAGTATGTGCGCTCGCATGCTTCGACGATCTGGCATCCGGTTGGCACGTGCAAGATGGGACGCGACCGGATGGCCGTGGTTGATCCGTCGTTACGCGTGCATGGCGTGGAAGGATTGCGGGTGGCCGACGCCTCGATCATGCCCGCCATTGTGAGCGCGAATCCGAACGCCGCGATCATTATGATCGGCGAGAAAGCCGCTGACCTGATCAAGAACTCTACGTCCGCCTCTGGGGAATGCACGACCGTAGCCGCTCCGGGCGCCTGGCGTCAGGAGCATCCGCTTGTTGCCGAACCCGCGCTTCAGGCCTAAACCAGCGCGGTTAGATCATTCGACCCGTGCGGCCGCGCATGCAGATGGGGCGTTGCGCGGCCGCTCTTGTTCGCCTCTTCCAAGGACCAAACCTTATGACACCCGCCGTATTTGCCCATGTGGGGTTGACCTGCCAAGACCCGATCGCGATTGAGCGATTTTACACCAAACACTTTGGCTTTCGCCGAGCTCGCGTGGTAAGCCTGGGCGACACGCAGATTGTGTTTCTCAAGTCGGGCGACATGTATCTGGAACTGTTCCAGGCGACCGAGAAGTCGCCCACCCCGCCGCCAGAGAAAGACGGTCCTGCCTGGCCGGGCGTGCGTCACCTGGCGTTTCAAGTGCCCGATGTGGACGCCAAGCTAGCTGAACTTGGTTCAGACGTGCGTGTGACGCTTGGCCCGTTCAACTTCCATGACTTCATTCCCGGTTGGCGCACGGTTTGGGTCGCCGATCCCGAAGGCAATATCATCGAGATCACCCAGGGGTTTGTTGATCAAGAAAACCCGCCGCCGCTGGAAGCCTAAGGCGTACGAAGTGACTCCATGCCAATTCGCCCTGGCCAACGCTCGGCCAGGGCGAAATCATGCGCAGAGAGTAGAGAGCCGCTGTCGCTGGGCGGGGCCCAACGTCTTAGAACGGTTTGACGATCGTTAGCGTGGCGATCGTTCCTTCCGGGCGATCGACGGCGCCGAACTCGCGCCAGAAGCGGAAGTGGTAGCCCAGGTTGTACTTGGTCGAAAAGTATTGCACTTCCGGCCCCACGGCGAACACACGGTCACGAACGTTTTCGTAGGTAACGTCGCGCCCGCGGTCCAACGTGGTCTGCCACGAGCAGTAGCCCGACACGCCTATATCGAGCACCTGATCAAAGTTCCGCGCAAAGCCCCACTCGAACGAGAAGTTCTGACCGGGCGTGATGTCTTTGTCCTCGCGCTCAGTAGGAATCTCGTACCGCGAAAGCGCAGAGATCGACCACGTCCGTTCCTCGTCCAAGTAGTAGGCGCCGGCGAGGCCCACATAGTGCGTCCAAAACGCTTTGCCGGGAAGCGCCGGCCGATGGTCGCTTCGCTTCGCTGTGGGAATGAACAGGCCATAGACCACGCCAAAATCGTAACGCGGTTGATGCCATTCAAGGATGAACGGCTCCAAGTTCAGGTCGGCAACCTTGAACTCGGTGTCTTCCACTCCGTAGGCCGTCATGCGCATATCGATGAGGGCCAGCGGAACCACAGCGTTCCAGGCGTAGCTAGCGCCGAACAACTCGTACTCGGTCACGTGCAAGAAGCGATGCACGTTGGCGAATGCCGCAATGTCGAATCCTAGCGGCCCTCCACCTGGAGCAGTCGCCACATTGCCGTCGGGGCCGATGTTTCGATCCGACTCGTACAGCCGGTTATAGACCAGCCAATAGCGTCCCGGCGGGGGAACGACGCCTGCTTTAATGCCCGAAGTGCCGTTGGGATACGGCGTTGTCTCCTGCGCCGGTAGCGAAGTAGCCGTGATCAAGACGGCCGTCATGGCCGCCATGAACCACCGCACCGAACTTGCGTTCTGCATGAACCTGGCCTTGCATCCTGCCTATAAAGAACTTCGGTTCTTATACCGCCGCAGGCCGCCGGAGCACGACGCGCACGGAGTCAAAGCGCGGCTCCGGCGACCTGCCAATGCGGTACAACGCCACGTTGTACGGATCGCTTGTGCTTAGAACCGAATGCGGAGGCCAAGCTCCAACGAGTGCGTTTCGGCTCCGTCTGGGTTGAAGGTCGGAGCAAAGGTCGCAAACGGCGGGCTGGAGAACGTCAGGTCTTCACCTTTGAAGTAGCGATAGCCCGTGAAAAGCTCGGTCCGCTCGCCCAACTGCCGGCTGGCGCCAGCGCGGAACTGGTAGGCGAAGACAAAGTCGCTCGTGCTGTTGACCGTCTGACCGGCGAACGGCGCACCTGCCGTATCAAAGAAGTCGGGGTACAGACTGTTGATTTCCGATTGATAGGTTCCCAGGCCGGCGCCAATGTAGGGCGTCCAAAGCGTGAAGGGAAGTTGAATGTCGTGGTAGATGTTGAACATCAACGCCCGCATGTTAATGTTGCCGGTGGCGTTCGAGGGGCCAATCCCGATCGCGTTCAGGTCCCTGCCGCTGCCCGCCCGTTCGACTTCGTTGTTAAAGAACGAGTACTCCACCTCGACGCGGAACAGGTCGAACCGGTATCCAAGCGCGGCGTTCGCGGCGAAGCCGTCGTCAAATTCCAGGAACACCAGCGGATCGTTGACTTCATGCACATCCTCGCGGTGTTGCCATGCGCCGCTGACGCTTACATACCACCGATCAAGGCACCGCGGAGCGGCAAAGCAGGGCTGGCAGCAAGTCACGGGGGCGTGCGTTTCGCACGAGTCGCAGGCGGCCGGCGCGGCGTGGACGGGGGCAGGGCTGATCACCGTGTCATTGAGCGGGGGAGCCGCATCTAAGGCTTGATCCAACTCGCGCGCATAGCCCTCGGCGGCGGCCCCTTGATGGTTGGCGTAGTACGACGACACAGCCACCAAGTTGGGTTCGGGCACAGGCCGCAAGGTGACGCCGGACTGCGCTTGCGCCGGGGCCGCCCAACCTGCTAATCCCGCCCAACCCAAACTTGCCGCCACAAGGGCTCGTCGTAGCACAACTCCTGTGCTCGCCATACAGATGTTCCTTTCCGTGGATATCGCAAAATATAAATCCCGGCGACATGCGCGGACCGACAGGGTCAACACGCATGCAGTCGGGGGATGCCCAAGTGGGAGATGCGAATGGAGCGAGACATTCGCCAGGCGAAGAACCCGGACCAGACTCACGTACGGAACGCGATACTCGCGACCTGGTGAGCGGTCGCGAGATACATCGTCACGTCATCCTTCGGCCCTCAAGCCGTTTGCCCGCGTTTCGAGCAACGCTGGGCCGACGTGGTTCCGGTGGTCCTTGATGTGTGCGCTGCACGGACGGCGCCGCGCGCAACAGCGTTACCGAATGCGCCGATCATCGTCACCGCAGGGCTTGAAAACTAGGCCAGCGCCATAGCGCTCTCGTGACGCCGCGACGCATCTTTGGCGGCGATCAATTCAATAATCTTCCGCGCCAGCAGGTGGCAGTGCTTGCCCGTGCGGGCGGTCACCAGGTCGCCGTCAACCACGACATCTTCGTCGACGAATTGAGCCCCATACGCGAGCGCATCGCCATACAGGTTGTTGTGGCACACCAACCGCCGACCGCGAACCAGCTCGGTCGCCGGCGCTACAAGCCACAAACCATGGCAGATGATTCCTTTGATGATGTTTGGGTTGGCGAAGGCCCGCTTTAGGAACGCGGTCGCGGGCGGAAGCTGACTTAGGTCTTCGGTGTACCGAAGCCGATCGGCCACCATGCCCGAAGGAACGATGATTGCGTCAAAGGTGGCAAGTTCGGCGTCATCGAGGGATTCGAAACTTTCGCGACAAGTGAATGGCGCCCGATATTCGTGGCCGTGGAATGTGAGCGAGGGGTTGCCCCACAAGCGGCTCAGGAAGTGCACGTCGGCGCCTTCTTCGGCAAAACGGAAGTCGTAGTAGAAGATCTCGTTTTCGAAGAAATCACCTTCAATGAGAATGCCGATTTTCTTGCCGATGAGTTGCATAGCGATTGGCTCGCGGGTTAGGAGCAAGGGGATAACCACCGGCGCAACGGATTGCGCGGGTTCGGACGAACGCGGCGCGCCCGGAGCGGGCGCGCCAAGGAATCGATCGGATGTGACGCGTTATTGCCCGCAGCACACGCTAATCGCGTCGGGCCGCACGTCCCCTTCGACCACCACGTCCAGCAGGAACGGACCGTTGTGGTCAAGCGCCCGGCGAATCGCCGGACCGATTTCCGCAGGCGCGGCGACGCGCGCGGCGGCTACTCCCATCGAGCGCGCCATCTCGGCGAAGTTCAGTTCGGGCTTCGACAGGTCAAAGCTCAGCGGGAAGTCGTGGGGTGTTACGCCTTGCTCGCGCCAGTACTGTTGGATGTTCAGTTGCAGCAAGCGGTAGGAGCGGTTGTTGCACACCACGAACTTGGCGCCAATGTTGTGGCGAGCCGCCGACCACAACGCTTGAATTGTGTACATGGCCCCGCCGTCGCCGGTGAAGCCGAACACCGTTTTGTCGGGCATCGCCAGCTTCAGCCCCATAGCGCCAGGAATGCCCACGCCAAGTGAACCGCCACGGGTTTGGAAGAAGTGGCCGGGAAGCCGCGGCGGCAGATAGCGGGTGAGCGCCGGCGAACAGGTCAACGCTTCGTCGAACACCACGACGTCGTCAGGTAGCTGCGGCGCCAACTCCTCCATGAACCGCGAGAATCGCAGCGGGGTGGCGTCGCGGTTCTCGCGATCGCGGGCGAGCTCCGCCTCGTGCGCTGCTTGTTTGGCGGCGGCAAGCTCGGAAGCTCGCGAGGCGGCCGCTTGATGTTGCGCGGGCGTCATGATCGTGCGCAGCGTTTCGGCCAGTCGGGCCAGCGTCAGTTTAGGATCGCTGACCATGCCCAGATCAACCGGATGGTTCTTGGCGATCTCGTACGCATTGAGGTCAATGTGAATCGTTTTGGCGCCCGGTGCGTAGATGTCCTCCAGCGAGGGGAAAACCTCGGGCAGCATGTACGTGCCGACAATCAGGTTCACGTCGCCGCGTTGCGTGATGGGCAGGCTATTTTCGGCGAACATGTGCCCGGTCTGGCCGCAATACAGCGGGTGGGCGTAGCTCATGTTCAGTTCGCCCGAGTCAACGCCCCAGACTTCCGCGCCTAAAAGCTCGGCGACGGCGGTCAACTCGGCCTGCGCTTGCGAGTACGCCACCCCGTCGCCCATGAAGATCATCGGTTTGCGGGCGGCCGCGAGCCATTGCGCGGCTTGCTGCACTAGTGTGTTGTCAGGAGCAACACGCGTGGAAGGAATGGAGGTCGGCCGCACCGGTTCGACGGCCAGGCAGTCGAGCACATCTTGCGGCAGACAGACATACACCGGGCCCATCGGCGGCGTGGCGGCAATCTTCATCGCACGCCGCAACACGCGCAAGGTCGAGGCCGGATCGGTGACGTAAGTGGACCACTTGGTTACGGGTTCGGCCATGGCTACCAAGTCGGCCGCCATTTGGGCGTCCATCGCTTGGTACTTGACTCCGGCGTCGCCGCCAATCACCACCAAGGGCGCATGGCCGCGCATCGCCTGGTACATAGCGCCAATGGCGTTGCCCAGGCCGGGCGAGCTGTGCAGTTGCACCACGGCCGGTTTTTGCGTAGCTCGCGCGTAGCCATCGCCGATCATTACGGCCACGCTTTCCTGCAATGTCAGGACGTACCGCAGGTTCGGGTAATCCCACAGAGCGTCGAGGAACCCTTGCTCCACGGTGCCGGGGTTGCCGAACATGAACTGCACCCCGTCGGCGGTCAGTTGGTCCAGGATCGCAAAGCGGCCAGTCTTGGGCGCCGGCGTCACCGGCGGAGCAGAGGGAAAGGCAACAGTCGTGTCCAGCAGGGTGGAGTTCATAGCGCAAACCGTGAGGGAGGGAAGCCCCGTCGGCCCGACGGGGTCGGCGGCGGGAGGGGAGGTTTCGGCGTTAGTGTCCGGCTCCGCATCGCGAAAACCGACGGCGATGCGGAGCCATGATCGATCGTCGCGCGTCGGACAACGGAAGCACGCGCCGACGCAAAGGTTCGGCTAGTTCGCTTACCAGCCGTAGCGGCGGAGGCCGTTTTCCAGCACCTCGACCAGCAACCGACCGCATTCCATCGAGCTGGCGGTGCTGCGGCTGGTGATGAACGGATAATCGACGATCACCGAGGTCTTGTGGCCCACGTTGCCGATGAACTGGCCATTGGGGCCAACCGCGTCGCGGAGGATGTACTCCAGCGGATAGAACGGCGGGCCAAAGTTGATCCAGCCGTCGCCAAAGCCTTTCTTCGAACCGTCCAAAGCGTGCGGGCCTTCAAAGCCGGTGCCGTCCAGGTAGTCGTAATCGAGCGGGTGGCCGGTCACGTGGCGGCCTTCCAAGAGGCTCCGCTTCTCGCGAATGTCGCGGGCGAAGGCCAGGCAGGCCACACCATAGCACTCGGCGGCGATCGGCTTGTCGAGCTTCACAAAGCCCAGGATCAAGTCGTGCAGCCGGCTGTTGTTCGCCAGGTCGATCATAGCGCCGCTGCCGCCGACGATCACCATCGCGTCGTACTTGGGCAGCTCCTTCTCAACGATCTCATCAACGCGCTCGTGGTAGGCTTCCATCTCGCGCAGGTACTTGGGCGAGCTGGGGTACGGACGCAGCGGAACCCAGTCTTTCAGGCTCCGCGGGTTGTCCATCCGGCCCGAGTACACGAAGTTGCGAACCTTCTCGGCCATTTCGGGTGTGGTGACCGGCTTGCCCAACGGCGGGTCAACGTAGGTGGGGTCCATGCTGACAGTCAGGGCCGTGGGCTTTTGGCCGGTCGGCGTGAGGAATTCCACGTTGTAGCCAGCCTTATCGCAGGCCTCGAGCGGACCGATCAACTCTTCGCCCCAATAGCCCCATTCCGATACGACGAACAAGATGTTCTTCACGTTGATGCTCCTGGCAGGAAGGAATGCCGGCCCGACGGCCGGCAGGCGGGAGAGAGATGGCAGGGGACCCACGGCGCGTAAGGGCCGACGGCCGGCGCCGAAAACGTTCTTGCAGGGCCGCAGAGCAGTGTTTGCCCCCGCTTTGCGGCGCGCCGACGTACTTTGCCCCAACGTGCCGGCCGTTAAGGTCGTGCAACTCTACCACATACCCTGCGCCGCGAGCGGTCCAAGAGCGAACGATCTGCGAAGATTCTCCGGCGGCGAGGCCGGCATGGTCGTTGTCATCGGCGCGCCTTGTACGATTGCGGCTACCGGCAAGCTCGCATTTCTAGCTGCAATAGAAATTGGCTGTCTCGTTTATCAAGGCCACTTGGCTCGTGTTAGTTTGCTTTAGATAAAGTCCTGTTCCGACGGACAAAGCCGCTTGGGCGGCTATCAACCGTATCAGTGCGGGCAGCGCTCGGGGCTAGGAGCTCTATTTCCGGAAGCTCGTCCAAGGCGAGTTACGAAGATCGTAACGGCGGTCAAGGTGCGACGTGGTCTACGCCACGGAAAAAAATGATCTTGACCAGTCGTGACAATCCGATAGATTGGACGTGTCTTGATTCGTGAAGGATTAAGATCTTTGCAGGCCGTCGCGGTCGGGTGGAAATCCCGTTCCACCTCTGTGCGCCGGTCCCCGCCGAATGATACGCCAAGCGAGGTTCGCGAAGGACCTCTCTTCTGACTCTGCCACTTGGGGCAAGCCGCGTTCTCCCTTGGGCTTGCCTAGGACGTACCCAGCACTTTGCCCCGTTTGCCGACGCGCTTCCAAGCGGGCTAACTTCTGGGGCGTAATTGCGAGCATCTTGTTGGGTCGGTTGGATTGAGCAAGGAGGAAAGGTCATGTTAGTGCTGAGCCGAAAGTCGGGCGAAACCATCGCAGTGGGCGATCAGATTCAAATCACCGTGCTTGAAGTCCGTGGCAACCAGGTCAAGTTGGGGCTTGCGGCCCCGCGCGAAGTGCCCATTCGCCGTGGCGAGTTGGAGTTGGAGCCGCACGTTCCGCAGGCGGCGGAAGCGGTTTCGGCAATGCAGTTCTCTATCTAACGAAGTGACGCAATCGCTAAGGTAAGACCCACCGTGCGCTGGCGTTCCTTCGCTTAGGCGCATCATCGGGAGGTCGGCTCCTGCCGGGCATGTGGCGTTGGTTGCCGTGTTGCGAAAGGAAGGCCCGTCGCATCAGCGGGACTTCGCCGCCAGGCAATTCTTGCGGAGGCCGGGGAATAGGAGGTAGACTCGATCCCAATGGGGTTCATCCTGAAATCCCCGGTTCATCATGGAGCAAGAGCGGCTTTACGAGCGGTATCGTGAGCTTCAGCAATACGTGGGCTGGAGCGATGAAGACGCTGTGCGCGTTGTTTCGGCGTGGCCAGTGATTGAGCCCCACCTGGGCGAGCTAATCGACGACTTCTACGACGAGATCGACCGTCACCCCAACGCCCGCAAAGTGATCACCGGCGGCGCCGAGCAAATCGCTCGGCTCAAGAAAACCCTGCGGGGCTGGGTGCAAGAGTTGTTTTCGGGCCGTTACGACAGTGACTACGCTATGCGCCGCTGGCGCGTTGGCCGACGCCATGTGGACATTGGGCTTGACCAGATTTACACCAATGTGGCGCTCTCGCGCTTGCGGCACAACATGCGGGCGGTGTTGCGGCGCGATTGGCCGGGACCCGTCCCCGACCTGATCCGGGTGCTGAACTCGCTGGACCGGCTGATCGACCTGGACCTGGCGATCATTGAAAGCGCCTACCAGGAGGAGCATCTTGAGCGTCGGCGCCAGACGGAACGACTGGTAACCATTGGTCAAGTGGCAGGCGGGGTGGCTCACGAGCTGCGTAACCCGCTCAACGTGGTGAAGACCTCGGTCTATTACCTCCGGCATGCAAGGAATCCTACGCCCGAAAAGATCGCCGAGCACTTGGAACGCATTGAGCGGCAGGTTCAAGTGGCGGACCGCGTGATTTCGGCCCTGAATGACTTTGTGAAGTTGCCGCTCCCCGAATTTCGTCGCGTAGCGTTGGAGCCGCTGCTGCGCGGAGTGCTCGACGAGACGATGCTTCCCGAGTCGATCCGTGTCGCGCTCAACATCGCTCCTAACGCCGCCGCGGTGCTGGGCGACGAGCGACAGTTGGGCATTGTGTTTTCCAACCTGATTCGTAACGCTCGCGACGCCATGCCCGAGGGTGGCGAGTTGACGATCACCGCCGAGCGGAGGCAAGATGAGGTAACGGTGGCGGTTCGCGACACCGGGCGCGGAATCAAGAAAGAAGATCTGGCCCGAGTGACCGAGCCCTTGTTCTCCACCAAGGCCCGCGGCATTGGGCTGGGACTGGCCATCACACGGGCAATTCTCGAAAAGCATGGCGCCCAGATGTTCGTCGAAAGCGAAGAAGGCCGCGGAGCTACCTTCCTGGTTCGCTTAACGGCGTCTGACGGCGGAGAAGCAACGTGATGAACCACAAACGGCCGGCGGTTCTCGTAGTCGACGACGAGCCCGACATCTGCGACAACCTGCGCGACATCCTGACCGATATGGGCTACGAGGTCGACACCGCCACCGATGGCCCGCACGCGCTCGAACGGGTGCGCGCCAAGAACTACGATGTCGCCCTGCTCGATCTGAAAATGCCCGGCATGGACGGCCTGGAACTGTACCGCCGCATCAAGGAACTGCGGGCGGGTACGGTGGCGATGATTGTCACTGCTTACGCCACCGCCGCCACGGCGCAGGCGGCGCTCGAAGCCGGCGCCTGGCGAGTGTTGTCCAAACCAGTCGATTTGCCGCAGTTGATGGCCGAGATCAACTCAGCTCTGGGGCAGCCGCTGGTGCTGGTTGTGGATGATGATCACGACCTGTGCCGATCGTTGTGGGACATTTTTCGCGAGCAGGGCTACCGCGTATCGCTCGCGCACGACGCCGCCGCGGCCGCCCAGCGGCTTGAAGAGCAGGAACATCAGGTCGTGCTTATTGATATGAAGCTGCCGCAGGGCGATGGCGACGAAGTTTTTCGCCTGGTGCGCCGCGCCAACCCCCAGGCCCGTACGGTGTTGATCACCGGGTATCGCTGTGAACTGGAACGCAAGATCGCCCAGGTGATCGAAGAAGGCGCCGACGCGGTCTGCTACAAACCGTTCGACGTGCCGCAACTGTTGAATACCATTCAGGCTCTGATACCTTCTTCCGGTCCATGAGCGACTTGCTTTCTTTGTCCCAGACGCTGCATGTCCTCTTGATTGAGGACGACGACGATACCCGAGCCAACCTGGCCGACATTCTAGAGTTGGACGGGCATCAACTGACCGGCGTCTGCAGTTTCGCCGAAGCGGTCAAGCAAATCGCTTGGGACGAGGTGTCCACCGTGATCCTGGACTGGCGCCTTCCTGATGGGAACGCGGGCGACTTTCTGCCGAAAATCCAGCAGCTTGCGCCACATGCGCCGGTGGTGATTGTGACCGGCCATCCCGACCTGGAAGGAGCGATCGAAGCGCTGCGGCGCGGCGCTTACGATTACATTCTCAAACCGATCAATCCCGATGCGCTGCGGGCCACACTGACCCGCATTGCGGCGCGCCGCCAGATCGAAACCGCCTTGCGCCGCAGCGAGGAGAAACGCCAACTGCTGGCCGCGGCGGTCCATAACTTGGCCGAAGGCGTCATTATTACCGACGCCGATCTCGAACCGCCTGGGCCGCGCATTCTGTTCGCCAACGACGCCATTCAGAGAATCACCGGCTACACGACGGACGAGTTACTGGGGCGTTCGCCGCGCATCTTGCAAGGGCAAGAAACAAACCACGCGACGCTGGAGAAGCTCAAACAGGCGCTCTCGCGAGGCGAAACCTTCAAAGGCGAGTTGATCAACTACCGCAAAGATCACTCGACCTATCACGTCGAACTGTTGATCTCGCCGGTGCGCGACGACGCGGGACGCATCACGCACTTTGTAGCGGCTCACCGCGATATTACCGACTTAAAACAAGCCCAAGCCGAGGCCATGCAGGCCGCCCGGCTGGCTGCGATCGGCCAAATGGTGGCTGGCTTGGCCCACGAAAGTCGTAATGCCTTGCAGCGCAGCCAAGCGTGCCTGGAAATGCTGGCTATGGAGTTGGAAGACCGTCCCGACTTGCTCGATCTGGTGGCGCGCGTCCAACGGGCGCAGGATGATTTGCATCGGCTGTATGAAGAAGTTCGCGACTACGCTTCGCCGCGAAAGCTGCACCGGGAACTGTGCGATATCGCGCAGGTGTGGCGCGACACCTGGGCACACTTGCGGCTTCAGCATGAGCCCAAGCAACTCGTCCTTCGGGAATCGGTGGACTGCGCCAGCCGCACCAGCAACGCCGACCCCTTTGCGTTGGGGCAGGTGTTCCGCAATGTTCTGGAGAACGCCATTGCCGTTTCGCCGCCCCAAGGAGAGATTACGCTTGTTTGCCGCGATACTCGCTTAGACGGTCGGCCCGCCTTGCGAATCTCGGTGCGTGATGCGGGACCCGGGATTCCGCCCGAGTCACGGCAGCGAATCTTCGAGCCGTTTTTCACCACCAAAACCAAGGGGATGGGCCTTGGCATGGCGATTGCTAAACGGATCGTTGAAGAACATGGCGGACGTATTGACGTGGGCGAAACGGACGGCCCTGGCGCCGAGATTCTGATTATCCTTCCACTTGAGATCGCATGAGCAGTTATCGAATCTCGGTGGCCGACGACGAACCCGATATGCGCGACTATTTCGAACGGATGCTGCCGCGCATGGGTCATCAGGTGGTGTCGGTCGCTGAGAATGGTCGGCAACTCGTTGAACATTGTCTCGAGGTGCGTCCCGACCTGGTGATTACCGATATTAACATGCCCGAAATGGACGGCATTTCCGCCGCCGAGGAGATCTTCCGCCGGCGTCCCACACCGGTCATCCTGGTTTCGGGCTATCACGACCGGGAACTGATCGAACGGGCCGAAGCGAACCACATCCAGGCCTATCTGATTAAACCGATCAAGCGGGCCGACTTGGAGCCGGCGATTGCCTTGGCGGTGGCGCGGTTTGCTGAGTTTCAGTCGCTGCGCAAGGAGGCTGCCGACCTGCGGCAAGCACTGGAGGACCGCAAGGTGATTGAGCGGGCCAAAGGGATTCTGATGCGCCGCACGGGGCTCGACGAAGCCGCAGCCTTCGCCCGCTTGCAACGCTCGGCCAGCGATAACAACCTCAAACTGGTTGACGCCGCTCGCAGCATCGTGATCGCTGATCAAGCATTCCAACCGCCTGGCGAACACGCCGACGGGGGAAACGGCTAATGCCGCCGTAAGCCGCACACGCGCTCGTCGTCAGCCTACGGAGGGCGCATACCTTGCCGGCCGCCACGCGTACGCACCGCCATGTCGTAACGGACGGCCCGTTAGAGCGTTTTCAGGTATTCCAGCACGGCCCGCTTCTCTTCGGGGGTAAGAGCGTCGGGGAAGTCGTGGCCGGCGGCGCTTTTGCCAAACCGGCGAGTGTCGAAGTACTCGCGCCGCTCGCTGGAAAGGAGCGCTGCGGTGGGAATCTTGTCGACGATTTCGATTTCCAGGCCGACCTTCTCTTGGTCGTAACCATCCTCACTGCGGCGACGCCAGATCGTGGGACGCTCGGTCGGATGCAGCACATGCCAGAGTGTGGGGACCGAGCCGTTGTGAAAGTACGGGGCCGATGCCCACACGCCATCCAACGGCGGCGCCACGTAGCCGCCCGGATTGAGCCGAGTGTCTTGTTCGCCGTACTCGCCAAACCAACTCTGCGCGTACCGTTCGCGGGCCGCGACCGAGAGCGCGTCCAGCCGCGCCCGATCGGTCCCGATCTCTTCAATGGGTACAAGGCGGTTCGGGTAGGTTTCTTCCTTCCCGTAGGAGCCGTGACACTCCGCGCAATGTCTTACGAAGATTCGCTCACCTTGGGCCGCCAGTTCTTGATCGATCGCGAAGGGATAGGGGGGCGCCTCTAGCGATTCCAGGTAGGCGAACACATCGCGGAAATCGGCCTCCCATTCACGGAACTTCTCTGGCCCGTTCTGTTTGACGAGCATGAATTGCATCAGTCCGCGATGCCCTCGCTGGGCGAACCCATCGATGTAGAGATGGCTCTTCTTGCGGAAGTGCCACCACGGCGGTGCGTCCATGTCGTGATGGGTCATTGGGGGCACCGTAATCTGCGTGCTGACGTTCAAGTCGGGATCGCGGTTGGCCATCAAGGCCACGCCAAAGATAACGGCGTTTGTGGCGCCGCGGGTTGTGCCAAGCGGGATGACCATCGAGCCAAGCTCCATTCGGGTGAGCGGCTTCTCCATCGCCAACTTGGTCGCGCGAATCTCTTCGCTCAATGTGTGTAGCAGGTAATGCGAGTTGGGTAGACCGGGGATCACACGCCCCGCCACCTTACCGCCATGGCAGGAAAAGCAGTTCATGACCCAATGCCCGTCCTCCTGCACCACGTACTGCAATGGTGGGCCGGGATCGTCGGGCGACTCTTGACCTTGGCCGCCCGGGCGCGGCGTCAGGCCGTATCGTGAGTACGCCATGCGGCGGCGCTGAGCGAGTGTGGCCTTTTCGGCTTGGACGCGCAGCGGCTCGGGCCATTGCCGCCACACCTCGTCAAAGACTTCCTGATGAAAATCGGGCGGCAGGTAAGCCTTTTCCAAAAGCAGCCGATAGCCCCGTTCCGGATCGCCGCCGCGAGCCTCAACCACCGCGACGGCAATCGCCAGACCGAAAGCACAAATCGCCAATAACCGACGCATAGCCAGGCCCTAACTCGAAAGCCATGAAACGGCGCTCTGCGGCGCCCAACGACTTCTTTTGTACCGCAATTGCTCGCACCGCGTAACGCGCTTTATACGCCGATGCCGCGCGCCAGCACCGCCACCTGTACTTCGGCCGCTCCGGCTTTCCGCAGCGCGCGGGCAGCGGCATGGGCCGTGGCGCCCGTGGTTAACGCGTCGTCGATGAGCAAAACGCTTGCACCGGCCAGATTGTATCCGGAACGCACCCGAAACGCACCGCGCAAGTTCGCCCGGCGCTGGCTGGGCGTGAGCACGTGCTGTCGTCGCCGCCAGCCGCGAACGTAGAGCAAGTCGGGCAAACACGTGACACGCAGGATGCGGGCCACGGTATCAGCCAGTAACTCCACGCCGTTGACGCCACGCGCCAGTCGCCGCAGCCAGTGCATGGGAACGGGCGCTACCAAGTCGGGTGGCAGCGGCAGACACTGCGCGACGCGCTGGGCCAAGATGCGGGCCAGTTCCATCGCCAGCGCCTCGCCGGGGGGCTGTTTCCCTTGCAGTACGGCCGTTTGCAGTGGGCCATGATACGCCCCCAGCGCCACCACGCGCGAGAAAGCAAACCGTTCGCCTCGGCAATGGGAGCAATCCACCGCCGCGCGCACGGCCTCGGGGAGCGGCGCGGCGCACCGCGGACACATGGGGGCGGTGTCGTTCACCAGGATTTCGCGGCATGTCGGACATAACGCGGAATTTGCCCTGGCGTCGGCAACGTCAACGTGGCAAAACACGCATTGGGGCGGATAAAGCAGGTCGCACGCGGCGCTCGCCGTGCGGTGAAGCCACCCTACCTGCGCTGCCTGCATCCCCCGGCCTCCTATTCCGACTGTACTTTTACGCTAGAATTTACCAGACTGCTCTCGTTTCCCGCTGTAAGTTGCGGCGGGGACCAGACTTTAATCGCCGACAAGTCGTCACGCCGTATCCTGATGGCTGTTCCTACGCATTATAGCGATCGTGAATCAAGCGAGGTCTTTGCCGCTCGCGATGAATCGGGGCTTGCGCCGTACGCCTTTCTCAGCCGCGATACGCGCGGCCGGAAGTGGCCCGAAGAGGAGCATCCCTACCGCGGGCCTTTCCAGCGCGACCGCGACCGAGTGCTGCATTGTTCGGCGTTCCGCCGCTTGGCCGGCAAGACACAGGTCTTTACCGGCTCCATGGGCGATTACCATCGCACCCGGCTGACCCACACGCTGGAAGTGGCGTCAATCGCCCGCACCATTGGCCGCGCTCTGCGGTTGAACGAGGATTTGATCGAGGCCTTGGCGTACTTGCACGACTTAGGGCATCCCCCCTTCGGCCACGCGGGGGAAGACGCGCTCGACGCCTGCCTGGCCGATGAAGGCGGCTTTTCTCATAACCGCTTCGCTCTGACGTTGGTTGAGGAATTAGAGATCCGATACCCGACGTTTCCGGGGCTGAACCTTTCGTATGAGGTGCTGGAAGGGCAAAGTTCACGGCTCGATCACCACCGGGCCGATGGTACGCCGCCGTTGTGGGAAACCCAGGTCGTCGAAGCCGCTGACAGCACCACCTACGATGCTCACGATGTCGACGACGCATTGAAGCTCGGCCTGGTAACCCTGAACGAGCTGCGCGAAATTCCCTTGGTGCGCGACTTGACCGAAGATTTGGAAGACCGCTTCGGCCCCTTGGAGGGCCAGCGCATGCGTAAGGCTCTGGTCCACGCACTGATCGATCGCCAAGTGACCAGCTTGGTGGAAGCCGCCGAACAGTTTCTGGCGACGCACATGCCCCTATCGGCCGACGAGGCTCGCCATAGCGGTTTCCGCTTTGAACTCGACGGCGAATTGCTGCAACGCAAACGCGAATTGGAAGCGTTCCTCTACGAGCGCGTTTATCGCCATCCGAAACTGATCAAAGTACGTCGCGATGCGCAAGAGCGGCTGCAACGAATGTTTGACGCCTATGTGCGCCATCCTGAATGGTTGCCGCCTCGCTTTCAGGAGCGGGCGCGTCGGGTGGGAATTCGCCGTGCGGTCGGCGACTACGTGGCGGGAATGACCGATCGCTATTGCGACGAACAGTTCCGCCGTCGGCTCGGACACTAACAGGATAGGCTCTCTTTCCGCTCTTGCCCTTCAAGGCAAAGTGGCCTGCCTTCGTCGAACTGGGCGCCCGCGAGAAGCTTTGCGTTTCCCGCTACGCGAGGCATCAATACGTTTTGATTGCAACGCGCTGGGGGGACGCCTATACTTACATCGTCATCATTCGACCTTCCCGAACGATCGTCGGATACTTTCGACGCTCGTCAAAACATAAGCAGGGCTCGTTGTCCGCGGCCGTGAAACACCGCTACGGGCACTGTGGCCAGGGGAGCCTGCGTCCTTTGCGGCGATGGGGATGTTTCCCTTGCAGGCGAGGTGGGTCGATGATCGAGATTCGCCACAAAGAAACCCACGAGGTTATCTACCGGTGCGATGCACCAACCCTGGTGGGACAAATGCTCCAGGGAGTTCGGCTGGCGGGCGCCGATTTGCATGGCCGTAACCTGTGCGATTGCGATCTAAGCAACGCCGATCTTCGTGGCGTCGACTTTACGAGCGCCGAGTTGGGAGGCGCCCTGTTCCAAAGCGCAATTCTCACCGACGCCAACCTGAGCGAAGCCAATGCTTCGGGCGCTAACTTTACCGAAGCCTATGGCGAGCGTCTTCAAGCGCGCGGCGCGAACTTCGCCGGCGCCGTGTTCCGTTATGCCCGACTTCCTGAGTGTGATCTGGAAGGCGCCATTTTGATCGGCTGCGACCTTAGTGTGTGCGACCTGCGTAGCGCGCTCCTCAGGGCGAATCTGTCGCGGGCCGACCTTCGCGGCGCGAATCTCACGGGCGCAGACCTGAGCAATGCGAACCTGACCGACGCCGACATGACCCGCGCCCTGACCTTAGGTATGAAGCTCAACGGCGCCAAGGTGGAAGGCGCGCGGAACGCTGCGGGGCAACGCATGCACAACTTCGTCGCCTCGGGATTCCGACGACCGCCGGCGCGCAAGTGGTGGCAGTTCTGGGGATGAGTTACCGCGCCCAATGCACCGCCACGGGGGCTTGCTCTCGTAAAGCACTGTCGAGTTGCCGGGCCCGCGCGTGATAAGGATCACGCTCCAGAACCTGCCGCACTGCCAATGAGGCCCCGGCTACATCGCCCGCCAGAAACCGCGCTTCAGCCAACTGGTACGCGATCTCGGGATGGGCGCCGGCTTCCGTCGCCGCCAGCAGGCTTGCGACGGCCTCTTCATAACGCCCCAGGGCTTTGAGCGTCAAACCATGATGCGCCAGGATCTCTGGGGGCGCAGGGCCGGGAGAAAACTGGTCGATCGCCGCATCGAGCACCGCCAGCGCTCGTTCGGGACGTCCCAGATCGCGCTGAATGGCGGCTGTGGCGATTTGCACCGGCGGATTGCGTGGTTCGTATCGTAACGCCCGGTGATAACACGCTAAGGCGCCATGCAGATCGCCGCGCCGATGCAGCACCTCTCCACGCAATGCCCAGGCTGCGGCCAGATTATCGCGGCGAGCCAAAGCGCGGTCGGCGTGGCGCAGCGCCCCGTCGGGGTCGCCCATTTGCAACTGCATCTCGCCCAGACGAACCAACAGTAGCGGATCGTCGCCCGAGAGCCGCACCGCTTCGACCATTTGCGATATGGCTTCGTCCCGTTGACCTTGCCGCCAGAGCGCTTCGGCGTAATGTTGACGACAGCGCTCGTCGTCGGGACAGATCGCTACGGCTTGGTTGAAAAGCTGGATAGCTTCCTGGTCGTCGCCGTCTTGTTGAGCTTCCAGCCCGCGTCCGACCAGGTCTCGCGCCGCGATCACTTCTCGTGCGTCGGGCCGCCAGGAAAGTGAACAGCAACCGGTGGTCAGCAGCCCCGTCAAAGCAAATAGGGCCAGTGAACGCGAAAATCCGCTCCGACGCGCAGACGCGGCGCAGGGCCGGTATGACCGTCCGGCCGAGGTCCGCAGCGATCGGTTGTGGTTTCGCGATGCGTCAGGCATCCATGCCCCGGTTGTTCGAGAACCAAGCGAGTGGGCGCGACGGAGTTGTTATCGGCCGCGCGATTCTCAAAACCTTGATCGGAGCCATGCAGACAAGCCCTACCCCTGGCGTCCGAGAAGATCATTCGGGTCGCAAAGGATATACCGGCTTGCGGCGTGCTGTCGAGGCGAGTTTTCCAATAAAAAAGGCCGCCGACGCTTCCTTACGGAGAACACCGGCGGCTCTTTATTCGAAACCCCGACCGAGTTGCGACGAGTGGAGTCGCTGG
>CAYWIS010000119.1:1108-18655 GCA_964458385.1 uncultured Pirellulaceae bacterium | reverse complement strand
GAATTTCGGCCGTGCAGCGGTAATTCATCTCTAGCCGCACCACGCGGGCGTCGGGCCAATCGCGGGTGAAACGTAAGATGTGCTCCACCTCGGCTCCGCGCCAACCGTAGATCGATTGATCATCATCGCCTACGACGCACAAGTTACGGTGTCCGCCCGCCAGCGCTTTGACAATGCGATACTGGCTGGCGTTGGTGTCTTGATATTCGTCGATCAGCAGATGATCAAAACGGCCCGCCTCTTCCCGCCGCACGTCGGGATGCCTCTCAAATAGTTCCTCCGTCAGCAACAGTAGATCGTCAAAGTCGACCGCTCCGCAGTTCTTCAGGGCTTTCTGGTAGCGGCGGTACGCCATTGCCGCCAGATGCTCTTTGTCGCTAGAGGCTTGCGCCGCCGCTTCGGCCGGACGCACCGCGTGCGTCTTCCAATGGCCAATGGCGGCCAGCAGGTCGCTCGGGCGCATCAACTCGCCCGGTACACGAATTTCGCGCAGCACCGTGCGGGCGAGGCTCTCTTGGTCGCCGCGGTCGTAAATAGCAAACTTGGCGGGATACCCCAGGTGGGTAATGTGTCGCCGGAGGATTTTGACGCAGTGGGCGTGGAAAGTGGAAATTTGCGGCTGCGACTTGAGTTTGCCCCCAAGTTGCTCGCGCACGCGTTGGTGCATTTCGGAGGCCGCCTTGTTGGTAAAGGTGACCGCCAAAATACGTTCGGGGTTAATTCCGTGACGAATCAGGTTAGCGATTCGCACTGTGACGACGCGAGTCTTACCCGATCCTGCCCCAGCGAGCACCAAGAGT
This sequence comes from uncultured Pirellulaceae bacterium, assembly GCA_964458385.1. Lineage (GTDB taxonomy): Bacteria > Planctomycetota > Planctomycetia > Pirellulales > Pirellulaceae > JAHWKS01. The sequence goes on along the minus strand of CAYWIS010000119.1, from coordinate 17,855 downwards.
GGCCCCGAAAGGATGTTCACGGCCTCCTGCTGAGCGGGATTAAGACTAGCCATAGGATGATTATCGCGTTCGCCCCTCGGAACGGATAGTGGAAGAGGCAAAGAGGAACCTGGCCCCAAAGACTGCCTATGCGTTGTAAGTCAGCCAAGGCGCGTCGGCAAGGGGAACTTGACTGCGGTATCTCCAGGGAATGCTCGCAGCAGAAGAATCCTTCCGCCCATCGCACGCGCATTCGTCGCGATCAGCAAACAACCGCCAACTTAAGTGCCGCACGCCGGGTTGCCGCCCCAGACTGCGTCTAAGGGGTGTCGGGACGAGTGGCGTAGGAAAACGCTGATATTTTCTGTCCGGTTTTTGCGACAAAAGCGAATTAACTTACGCCAGGGCATGTCCACCGAGGAAACATGATTAGGATTTTGGTTGTCGAGCCCGACCCCATCTACCGCAAGCTGTTTCCAATCTGGATTCGCAATCACTTCGGGGGGGATAATGCGGTGGTGCGCGCCGTAGCCGGCGCCAAAGAAGCCGAGGAGACTGCCGGCCACTTCCGTCCCCAGGTGCTACTTACAGCCTATGAGTTAGAGGGGAGCGATGGCCTCCGTTTAGCCCGGCGGCTAAGAAGCGTGCTAGGCGAGCTTCGCGTGATCCTCATTTCGCAGGTGGCGTATTCGTGCCTGCAGAAGCGTCTGGCTCGCTCGCCGCAAACGCGGTTCCTGGCTAAGCCCGTCGGCGAAAACACGTTCGTTGACGTTATCGACGACACGTTGCGCAGCGCCGTTCCCAACGGCAACGCAACCTGAAGCAACGACGTAAGCATTATGACAGCGCCTGCTGCACAGCAGCCGCCGACCGCACAATGGCTGCCGCCGTCGGCGCGGCTTTGTAAAGGCGGGTCCAAAGGTCACAAATGCTCGAGGCGTCGGCATCTTCACGCTCCAGCGCGCCGGCCAACTTGCCCAGCGTCTCTAGCATTTCCCCCAGGCGTTCGTCGTTGGCCAGCACGTGCTCGATCTCGTCGCGCGCTTCAACAAACTTTTGCGCCAATTCGGTCTGCTCTGCAATTGATCGCGCTGACGCCCCGCCACTGGCCATCTGAAACACCGAAGACTGCTCAAAGAACCGCTGCGAAGTTTCCGCCGGAAGAACCACGCCTTGGCCGCGCAGACGCTCAGGCAAGACAGGAAAGCCCGCTAACTTGTCGATGTAGATTCTGTCGATGATCGCGTCTTCGACCAATGCTTGATCCAAGTTTGCGCGGATCAACTGACAGGCGGTCAAATTAGCACGGCGAAGATCCGCGCGGAGAAGCTGCGCCCCCAGCAAATCGGCATTCGTCAAGTTAGCTTCTTCCATGTTCGCTCCACTGAGATTGGCCGCATGTAAGTCCGCGGCGCTCAAGTCTGCGCGGCGCAAATTGGCTTTCATCAACAAAGCGCCTTGCAGGTTCGCATCGCGCAAGTCGGCCGCCGAGAAATCCACTCCCCGAAGATCCGTTTCCACCAAGTAAGCCTCTCGCAAGTCGGCGTAGGGAAAATGCGCCGTGTGCAAACTCCGTGCATGACGGATTCGGGCGCCGTAGAACTTGGCAGCCGTGAACTGCGCCTGGTCCACGTCGGCCCTTGCGAGACGGGCGTAACGTAGGTTAGCACGGTGCAGCCTGGCGCGATGTAGCCGCGCTGCGGTCAGGTTCGCCCGCACCAGCAAGGCGCCGTGCATGCGGGCGTCGGACAAGTCGGTCTCGTGCAGATTGGCCCCCGTCAGATCGGTTCGCACCAGATAGGCGCCAGACAAATCCAGCTCACTCAAATCGAGCCGCGCCAGACAGGCGTCAATCCAGAGCGCAGTCTTGAGATGCATGGCCTCGCGAAGCGCAACTTGGGTCAGGTCGGCCTTAGTGCAGTCGGCTCGTTCAAAATCGGCGCCTTCGACGTGCGCCTCTTGCAGGTTAGCTTCAAACAGTGTCGCCCGGCGAAGATTCACATTCTGCAAGTTGGCTCCCGCGAGGCTTGCGCGCGACAGATTCGCGCGTTCTAGGTCGACACCGGTTAAGTCGGCGCCCGTGAGTTGCGCTTCGCGAAGATCGGCTTCACGGGCAATGGCGTGAAACAGCTTAGCGCGGGCAAGCACGGCGCGCGACAGGTTGGCGCGCATCAAGTTCGCTTCGCGAAGAGTCGCTTCGCGCAAGTTCGCTTGCCGCAGATTCGCCTCACGAAGGTTGGCCCCGAACAGGTTAGCGCCGAACAAGTTGGCCTGGTAGAGATTCGCCCCATAGAGGTTGGCGCCATACAAGTTGGCGTCGCGCAGGCTAGCGGCAAAAGCGTTGGCGCCGAATAGATTGGCGCCATAGAGATTCGCACCCCATAGTTTGCTATGGCTGAAGTTGGCGCCTGCGAAGTTGATCTCGCGCAGGTTGGCGTCGCGCAAGTACAAGTTACTGAGATCCGCGCTGGAAAGATCCAGTGGCGTTTTCTCTGTCGCGCGGAAGCGGTTCCAGACGCGCACCCCTTCTTCGCCGCCACGCAAAAGCGAGATCGCTTCTTCGGGGTGCATAACGACCTGGCTGAGAACGCGAGGAAAACGTATCCGTCGTCGGATGACTCACGTGCGTCCTACCGCCGGTAAGCGTATCGAAATTTTGCGGGCGTGTCGCGGAAGGTGCGTGTCGGCTCGTTAAATTAAATCGTGTCGGCGGCGGGTGCGTCGCTTGACCGCGCTGCACTCGGCGCACACCCCCGTGATAATGAGCCGGTGCCCCGTCACCCGGAAGCCGTGATCGCGAGCCACCCGATCGCGCAGCTCCATCAGTTCGTCGCTCTGAAACTCAATCAGACGCTCACACTTCTTACAGTGCAGGTGGTCGTGTTGGGGATAGCCGTAATCGTGTTCGTAGACGTCACGGCTGCCCACAGGAAACTTGCGGAGAAGTCCTGCTTCAACCAGTTCATTCAACGTGCGATAGACCGTAGCCCGACTGGGCCGCGACTTGCGATCAAACTTCTCGGCCAGATCTTCCAACAGCCCATTGGCGTCAAAGTGCTCGTGCTGACTGAAAACATGGTCCACCAGCGCGCGCCGCTCTTGCGTGTACCGCATTTTGCGGCTGCGAAGGTACTCTTCGAACCGCTCATGAGGGGTCAAAGAGACTTCAACGGAACCTAAAGAGTAATCGCGTGCCATATTCGCGGCCGAGGTCTTATTGAGACAAAAACGATAAAGACGGCCGCGAATTCCAGAAATTTCCGAAATCAACAATTCACGCGGCGTCTCAATAAGATTGTAGGCCGCCCACAGCGATTTGGAAATGCCTGCACAAAAGATGGCGCGAAACAGCCCGCCAGACGGAGCAGGACACTTTCTCTTGCACAAGGTCGGCGCGCCGGCCGCCATCGGCGAATACCCGGCCGGCGCACGAACAATGAACGCGGGCGTTTTTCAGAATCCGTACCGTAGCGAAACGGACTCACGCAATACAACCAGAAGCCAAGAAGGCCTTCGCTTGCCTTCGCTTTACCCAATTTCGTCCAACAGCCGGTCTAAGGCTAGGTTGAGCTTTTCCTCGGTGTCGTAGACGCCCGCAGCGATTTCCTGGCGCACGCGGTTCACCAGATCGTGCCGGATCCCCGCCGAGGAGGACGCCTGACTAAGCTCCTGGGCTTCGCGCGAAATGTCCAACTGATCGACTGGTTGCATGGAAGACGGAGCCGCGGCCGCGGGAGCCGAAGCGCGATGCGGCCCCTGCAGGGCCTGCGGACCATGAATATAAACTGCGCCTTGAATTTGCATGATGTCTCTCCCCCAAAAGGCAAACCTTCAGAGTTTGCCGCATCCAGTTGCACGGAATGAACTGGAACGGGGTGGCTGCCCCGTCCCACAACTCTAGGTTACAAAACCTTCTCGTTGGCGCTGCATTCCGTGCCGAACCGACGAACACGGGCGATTGGCCCGAGTCGGGGTTAGCGAGATCCGTCGCTGGGGATCGACTTCGCAGGCGCGAGGTAGATGGTACCCCAGGTATCGTCGCCAGCCCGTGCGGCCTTCGAAGGAACTTGCCACCAACCTCCTTGTATCGATTACAACCGGTTCCCCAACTTTGCGACCGGTGAGAGCAAACCCGTTCAGGAGATCTAGCGAAACCGCAACGCGGCTCGGCGCGATCTTCCACGCGACAACTCCTACGCAGGCGGCGTTCGAAGAGTTCTCGGCGCCAACCGCCATTTTCTGTCGATGGCGGCGAGGGGTCTTGGCGGCTCCATCCGCAAAGGCCCTATCCCCGGCAGGATCGGGAGTATACGCAATCACAAAAAACTAGGCAATATCGTTGCAAGCACTGTGCGCAAAAAGAGTTAGCCCATCTTAACGAATGCCCCAAACGGCTTCTCACCGCGAGAACAGCGAAGATCAACACTCTGGTAACCCTGGCCGCCAACCACACCTTGGCCGCCACAGATAAGCCGCGGCTTGATGGGGCATACGCCGCATGGCCAAATGGGGGTTCGGCGCATGGTTTGCTGCCAAATTGCGCAGGTTTCACCCTCGCCTGGTAGGTTCCATGGTTGTTCTCCGCGCCGCCTGGATCATCTTCAAAGATGCGTTTACCGCATTTCTCAATAGCGATGTGATGAGCCACGCCGCCGGCATCGCCTTCTACACGGCTCTTGGCTTGGCGCCCACGGTGCTGCTCTTTCTTTCCATCGCCAGCTTTGTCGACGGCGTGGGACAGCAGTCTCTGATCAACGAGATTAACCGCCTGGTCGGGCCCGAAGCGGCCGAGGGAGTCAAACTGGTGATCGAAAACGCGGAACGCGAGCAACGCCGGCGACAATCGGGCCTCATTTCCACCATCATCAGTATTGGCACATTTCTGTTCTCCTCGAGCGCCGTCTTCGCTCAACTACAAGTGGCGCTCAACAACGTGTGGAGAGTGATGCCCCGCCCTGATTCAGGCATGCTGGACTTCCTGCGCAAACGCCTGATTTCGGTAGGCATGGTCTTGGGCATGATGCTCCTCATGCTGGCCTCGTTGGTCATCAGCGCCATGATTCCGATTCTGGTTCCCTGGGGCGAAGCCTGGCAGGTGCTGAACGTGGGAATCTCGATGGTCGTGTTTACCGCCTGCTTTGGAATGATCTTCAAGTTCCTTCCCGACGCAAAAATCACCTGGCGTGATGTCTTTGCCGGCGCTGCCATGACCGCGCTGTTGTTCTCATTAGGGAAGTGGGCGATCGGACTGTATTTGGGGAACAGTTCCGTTGGCTCGGCTTACGGAATGGCCGGCTCACTCATTGTGCTTCTGGTGTGGGTTTACTACTCAGCGATTATTATCTTGTTCGGGGCCGAAATGACGCAGGCCTATGCCCGCCACTTCGGGGGAGGCATCCATCCCGATCGCTATGCAATGCGTGTTGAACCACCCAAGCCGGTGGAAGCCCCCTCGGAATCGTAAACCTCCCACGTCGAAACCGTCGTCACACAAGGTTGTGTTCCCGCCGTGATCGGCGAAATTTCTCCAAGCCAACCACCTTGCGTCCTGGCTTACGCAAACGCCTGACACTTCAAGCGACGTTGCAAAGCCCCATATTCAAACGACGGAATGAGCGGCGCTTTCGTCCTTTGAACGATTCAACGAAATGTCCCCAAATCACAGACTCCGGCAAAAACCTACGGCTCTACTGGACGCGTGCTATTGAATGGGTCAAGATAAATGGATATTTCAAGTTAAGGTGGTAAGTTTCCGCGTTTTTCCCCTGGAAGCGTTGCCGCCGATCCGTTTATCCGACCTGCCTTGGGGTTCGCTCGAACGCCCGCCAACCCCGATTAAAATTCATTCCCTATTCCACTGGCTTCGCCGCGCGTGGTTGCGGCCAACCATCGGGAGCACTGCATGCAACAGGACCGCAATCGAGGAGCCATCGACGCGCCGTTCGCTGTGCCGTTTGTCCACCGCCTGCGTTTCACTGACGACGTGCTTGGCGCCGACCGCCAGGTGCTCGCCGACGTACTGGAGCCATCCGAAGGTCGACCGGCGCGAGTGCAGTTCTGGGCTGATCAACATGTGCTCGAAGCGCAAGAAGGACTTCGGCAGCGTTTGCGCGCATTTGCCGAAAGTTTCGACCACATCCAATTGGCCGGCAACGTACAAGTGGTTCCCGGCGGCGAGGAAATTAAGAACGATATCCATATCCTCGAGCGCATGCTCAAGGTGTTCAACGCCGCGAATCTTGACCGCCGCAGTTACGTGGTGGTTATCGGCGGCGGGGCGGTGTTGGACGCCGTGGGATTCGCCGCGGCTATCGCTCATCGCGGTTTGCGGCTGGTCCGCCTGCCCACCACCACACTTGGCCAGGCGGATTCGGGCGTCGGCGTCAAGAATGGCGTAAACCTGTTTCAAAAGAAGAACTGGTTAGGCGCGTTCGCCACGCCATGGGCCGTGGTAAACGACGCGCAGCTTTTAGCGACGTTAAGCGACCGCGATTGGGTGTGCGGATTCTCGGAAGCAGTCAAAGTGGCGTTGCTTAAAGACGCCGCTTGGTTTGATAAGCTCTGCCACGATGCGAAGCGCATTGGACGCCGCGATCTAAGCGTCGGCCTGCCCGCAATTCGTACTTCAGCCCAGTGGCATCTCAAGCACATTACGGAAGGCGGCGACCCGTTCGAGATGCTAGAAGCCCGGCCGCTCGACTACGGCCATTGGTCGGCTCACAAGCTGGAGGCGATGAGCGATTTCTCCTTGCGTCACGGCGAAGCGGTGGCCATTGGCGTGGCGATTGACACGGTGTATTCGTCGCTCAAGTTTGGTTTTCCGCGGCGCGACGCCCAGCGTGTGTTGCGTTGCCTGACCGATCTGGGCTTCTCGCTCAATTGTCCCGAACTGCGCGACGTCAACACGTTGTTCGCTGGCTTGGAGGAGTTCCGCCAACACTTGGGGGGCCGGCTGACGCTCACCATGCTTCATGCCGTCGGCCAGCCTTTTGAGGTCCACGAAGTCGACCGGTCGGCGATGCGCGCCGCCATCGAACACGTAGCCAGCTACGCCCAGGCGCCTGGCACGGCCGCATCCCACAAATAATTGCCGGCGATCAGCGCTTGTCGCTGGCGTTCTTTCAACGCAGGTACGCATAAGAACCTTGGGGGCGGCGTCGCCGACGCCGTCTCACGTGTCGCCTTCACACCTAACAAAGACGTGAAGGGCGGCGTCTTTCGTTGGCTGTACGCCGCGCGTAACTAACGCGAAAAAAGCAAACCCGTGCGGCCGCGAAGCGACCACCCCGCGTCCCCGCCACAGAGAGATTGGTGGCGGAAGATGTTGGGGTACAATACCAAGGTTAGCCACACAACAAACGTGTTCGTTTTGTGGGAAGCGCCCGTTGTCTCGCCCTTCGATTTCTTCGGTGCGTGATACGGAAACGCCGCTTTCGCTTGCGGCGCAGTTCGAGGCGTTGTGGCGCTCGGCGCCAGAGCCGCCCGACGTGTTTGCGTTTCTTGCCGAACACCCGGACGCTTCGGCGGAAGAACAGGCCGAAGTGGCGCTCGTCGACCAGTACTATCAGTGGAAGCACGGCGTCCAAAGAACGGTTGAGGAATACTGTCAGCGTCTCCCCCAATTGAACGCCAACCCACAGTGCAAACTGGAGTTGGCCGTCGAAGAGTTCGGCTATCGCGAAGAGCACGGCTGCGCCTTGGACGCCGAAACGTTCTTGGCCCGTTTTCCGGAACTTGACGCCGACGCCTTCCGCCGACTGGTAGGTGACGAGGCCCTGGCGCCGCGGCGCTGTGTAGGTCGGTATCGGCTGGAGCGCCTGATTGGTCAAGGATCGTTCAGCAAGGTCTATCTGGCGCGCGACGAAGAACTGCATCGCCGCGTGGCGGTCAAGATTCCGCATCGACAGCGGATGAGCGATCCGCACCAGGTCGAGATGTTTCTGAACGAAGCCCGGGCGGTCGCTCAACTCGACCATCCCAACATCGCGCCGGTCTACGACGTTGGGCGGACTCCCGAAGGCGATTGTTACGTTGTTTCCAAATTCATATCTGGGAAAAGTCTTGAACAACGGCTCAAACAAGGCGCCCTTCCACCGCACGAAGCAGCCCAACAGGCAGCCACCGTGGCCGAGGCGCTCCATCACGCCCATGAGCAAGGCCTGATCCATCGCGACATCAAGCCCGCCAACCTGCTGCTCGATCAACAAGGGCAGTTGTTCCTGGTGGACTTCGGCTTGGCCTTGCGAGAAGAGGACGCGGCCCACAACCAAGGCCTCTGTGGCACGCCAGCTTATATGAGCCCCGAACAGGCGCGTGGCGAGGGGCACCTGGTCGACGCCCGTTCCGATATTTTTAGCCTGGGCGTGGTGCTTTATGAAATGCTCACCGGTCGTCGCCCGTTCCAGGGCGGCAATTGGCGCGAAGTGCTCGACAAAGTGATCAACGCGCCGCCTCCCGCCATGCGAGCGGGCGATGGCGCCACGCTGCCGGCCGAACTAGAACGGATCTGCCTCAAGGCGCTTTCTAAGCGGGCGGCGGATCGGTGCGCCACCGCAAAAGAGATGGCTGACGACCTGCGGCACTATCTGGCCCACGCCGCCAAAGCGCCGTCGCGGCCGCGCATCACGCCCAAAGGTCTGCGGTCGTTTGACGAAGACGACGCAGACTTCTTTCTTTCACTTCTGCCCGGCCCCACCGACCGCAACGGATTGCCCGAGAGTATTCGCTTCTGGAAAACTCGCCTTGAAGCAACCGATACCGATCAGGCGTTTCGTGTGGGGTTGGCGTATGGTCCCTCAGGATGCGGCAAAACCTCGCTGTTCCGCGCCGGCGTCTTGCCTCGGTTGGCGCCACACGTACGCACCGTGTACGTGGACGCCGCTTTGGGTGGTATCGAAGCGCGGCTCTGGGAAGGTGTGCAGCGCGTCCTGGAGAAAGTCGCGCCGACATCGCCCTTGTTCCGCCAAATGCGCTCTTCGGCCTTAGTGCCCGACACCACGCCGACCAACCGATTGGCCCCCAGTGAACCAGTGTCCGCGGTAACGGAGACCGAAGGGCAGGGCGACATAGAAAGAAACGAGGCGGCGGATCTGGCGACGCTGTTGGCGGCCGTGCGTCGCGGCGGCGGCTTGCCGCCGGGAGAAAAATTGCTCCTGGTGATCGATCAATTCGAGCAATGGCTGCACGTTTACGGCAGCGACGCCGACAACGAACTGACCCGCGCCGTGCGACAGTGCGACGGCGTGCGGGTGCAGTGCGTGTTGCTAGTTCGCGACGATTTTTGGCTGGGCGTCAGCCGTTTCATGCGGCAAGTGGAAGCCCGCCTGGTGGAGGGACGCAACAGCGCACTGGTGGATCTGTTCGACACGCGCCATGCACGAAGCGTACTAGCGGCCTTTGGGACCGCTTACGGCGTGCTACCCGACAACCCGCACGATCGCACCGCCGAACAAGAAGCGTTTCTTTCTTACGCGGTGGCAGGATTGGCGGAGGGAGGCAAGGTGGCGTGCGTGCTTTTGGCGCTGTTTGCCGAAATGGTCAAAAACAAGCCTTGGGTCCCTGAAACTCTCGACGCAGTCGGCGGAGCCAGCGGCGTAGGATTAGCGTTCCTGGAAGAAACCTTCACCGCCCGTACCGCGCCGCCGGCGCATCGCATGCACGAGGCGGCCGCCCGCAGCGTGCTGCGCTCGCTTCTTCCCGAACAAGGCGCCACAATCAAGGGCCGAACGCGCACCCGAAGCGAGTTATTGGAAGCCTCGGGTTACCGTCGGGAAGAAGAGTTTTGCGAGTTGCTGGATATCCTCGATACACAACTACGCCTCATCACGCCTGTTGAAGGCCAGGGGGAGGATCCATCGGCGGAAAAGCGATTTCAGTTGACGCATGACTACCTGGTTCCTTCTTTGCGGGCTTGGCTCACACAGCGCCAACAGGCGACGCGTCGCGGCCGAGCCGAACTGCGGCTCGAGGAGCGAGCCGCCCTCTGGGCGCTGCGCCCCGAGAATCGCTATTTGCCGTCGTTTGCGGAGTGGGCCACGATCTCGCTCTTTACCCGTCACAGCGATTGGCGGCATGACGAACAGCGGATGATGCAGGCCGCCTCACGCTACTACGGCAATCGCGCTGTGGCGGTGGTGGTGTTGGCGGCTGTGTTGGCGGTGTTTGCCGGCTGGCAGCGTCATGTGGCCGAGCAACAACACGCCCGCGAGGCGGCGGCCCAAATCGAAGCGGTGCTGTCGGCGAGCATAAGCAAGTTGCCGGCGGAGATTGCCGCCCTGGATCGTTATCGCGAGTGGGCCGACCCGATGTTGGAGCAGGCCCATGCAACGGCCCAAATCGCCAACGACGCCGACCGTCAACTCCGCGCGAGCCTGGCGCTGCTGCCGGTCGATGCGACTCATGGCGAATACCTCTATGGCCGCATGCTTCACGCCGACGCCGATACCTTTGCGTTGCTTTGCGCCGTGCTGAAGCCGTACCGCGAGCGATTCATCAATCGTCTGTGGGACGACTTTGCCGCAAGTGAAAGCGAGAGCGAACAACTGCGCATCGCCGCGGCGCTGGGCTCGTTTGCGCCGAACGATCCCCGCTGGCCCGAAGTGGCGCCGCACGTGGTAGAACTGGTCTTGCGCGAGCACCGGTTCTTTCCCGATCCCTGGGTGGATCATCTCAAGCCGGCCGCCGCAGCGCTGCTTGGCCCCCTAGGGGAAATTGTCCGTGATCGCAGCCGGGCCGAGGTGTACCGTTACCAGGCTTCGGACGTGTTGGCGGAACTGGCGGAAAATCGCCCCGATGTGCTGATCGCGACGCTTCTCGACTGTGATGTGGCCCAATTCTCCGACCTCTACGCCAAACTGGAGCCGCATGGCGAACAGGCGATCGCGCAGCTCCAAGAACAGCTAAAAAATCAGCTTGCCGCTCTGCGCCGAGCTGCAAAGCAAGACGAGCGTTTGGTCGCCGTCGATCGCTTGGCGAATCTGGCGGCGGCGTTGGACCGCTTTGGGAAGTCGCCGTCCATTGCGTCGCTCCATACCCAACTCTCCGATAAGGCTTTGCAACTTCAGTTTACGCACCATTTACGGCAACTCGGCGTGCGTGTAGCAGTGCACGAAAAGTAGCCACAACACTCGGCTTTTTCCTTCCCTTTCGTACGGGCGGAGCCTTTTGCTTTCACGGTAATCCAGCTGTGTATAACGCCGCCGGGACGGGGGCGACGTAAAGAGATTCGCCATTGGCGCGTCGTTTGCACGACACCAGCCGGTTTAGGCCGCCTCGTAAGTCAGACGAACAACGAAAGCGGCCTTCGCCAGCCATGTTCGTAGCCCCGCAAGGCGGTTAAGACGCCCATCACGATTTCCGGGCTTGGCTCAAGCACTTGTACCGCGCGCTTCTACGACCTTAGTATGCCGAACTCCGGAACACGAAACGGTCAACTTCTTACACCGCCGCTCCGCACCTTATCGTTGGTGCTGTTAGTCGTCGCGGTGTTCTACCTGGCTCGCGAAGTACTGCTCCCCTTCGCCCTAGCGGTCTTACTTAGTTTTCTACTCAACCCGCTAGTCACGCGGCTTCAGCGTTGGGGACTGGGGCGCGTCGGCGGGGTGGTGGTAACAGTGGTCCTTGCCTTCGCCGTGATTGGCGGCTTGGGGTGGGTCGTGCTCAAGAACGCGATGGATGTCGCCTCGCAGCTTCCCACCTATGAAGAAACGCTGGTGCAAAAGGTGAAAACCTTGCGCCGCACCGGCAGCGGCTCATTGACGAAAGCCGCCGCAACCATGGAGCGCATCGAGAAAGAAATCGTCGCCCCCGAGGAACAATCGCCCGAGGCGGCGCCAGCGCGTCCCGGGTTTGACATGCGCAAAGCTTTCTTTGGCGAAGAACCGTTGCCGGTGCAGGTGGTCGATACTTCGCTCACTCCCGTGCGCGTGATGAACGAGCTGGAACCCGTGATGACCGCACTGGGCGGGGGCGCCATCGTTATCGTCTTTGTCATCTTCATTCTACTGGAGCGTGAAAATCTGCGCGATCGGATCATCCGCCTGGCGGGCACCAGCCGCGTGTATGTGACCACTCAGGCGCTGGAGGATGCGGCGCATCGCGTGAGCCGTTACCTGCTCATGCAACTGATTATCAATAGCCTGTATGGCGCCACCGTCGGCGTGGGGTTGTACTTCATCGGTCTTCCTAACGCGATCTTATGGGGCCTGCTTGCAACTCTCTTGCGGTTCTTGCCCTACGTGGGTCCGATCATCGCCGCCGCCACCCCCATTGTGCTGTCACTCGCGGTGTTTGAAGGCTGGGAGCGTCCTCTGATCACGATGGCTCTGTTCCTGGTGGCGGAACTGGTGACCAATAACGTGCTAGAGCCGTGGTTGTATGGAACCAGTACCGGAGTTTCAACGCTGGCGATTGTCACTGCGGCAGTGTTCTGGACCTGGCTCTGGGGGCCGGTCGGCTTGGTGTTAGCTACGCCCCTGACGGTTTGCTTAACGGTAATGGCCCGGCACATTCCTCAATTAGCGTTTTTGAACGTGATGTTAGCCGACGCGCCGCCGCTGGAGTTGAAGTACCGTTTCTATCAGCGGCTATTGGCGCAAGACTATGAAGACGCCAGTGACGTGGCGAGCGAGTTCTTACGCAATGGCTCGCTAGAGGAACTCTACGAAACCCTCTTTGTACCCGCCTTGACGCTGGCCGAGCGCGATCGCGACGCAGGCCGCCTGAACGCTACCCAGGAGGCGTTCATCTATGAATCGATCGCCGAGTTAATCGAAGAGATGCGCGACGAGTTCGCCGTCTCGGCGGGCAATTCCGCTCCGCCCGAATCGGGCGATGACGCGCCGCCCCCGGAAGTCGAAGACGCCGAAACCATCCACCGCCGCATCCTGTGTCTGGCGGCCGAGGACGAAGCCGACCAAATCGCCGCCGCAATGTTCGCCCAGTTGCTCACCGCCCGCGGTTACTTGGTCGATCTGGCCGATCGAATTGGCGTTTCCGATGAAGCGCTTCAACAGGTTAAGGCTGACGCCTACGACGGAGTGGTGTTGTCTGCAATTGCTCCCAACGCCGCAGTGCGGATGCGGTCCATCTGTCGAAAGATGCGGCGTTCCGACTCTGAGGTGAAAGTGCTAGTGGGCTTGTGGAGCGCCCCTTCGCGACTTGAACGAATGCAGGAAGCCATTAAGAAAGCCGGCGCCAACATGGTAACCGCCTCGTTCCGAGAAGGGTTGGAGTATTTCAGCGAAACGCTGCCCATCCATCCCGTTGCGGAGGCTTCTGACCAAGAGGAACCCGCGGAGGTTGACAAGACGCCCCAAGGACGTCCGGCATAAACTTGTCCCGTGGGCCAACGCGGTGTTATGTCGTCACGATCGCTAGCCCTTAGATGATCGGCAGTGTGGCGAAAAAATAACAAAAGCGAAAGCGGCCACAAATCACCACACTCCTCAATGGGAAGTGCGGATGTTTGTTTCCGCTTTCGCTTTTCACGCCTCACTCGCGTTGCCTACCGGGCCAGCGGCTGATAGGGCGACGCCGCGGGATTCTGACTCAAGCTTGGTCCGTCCGATTGAGCAGCCCCAAAGAACCGTGTGGTTTCTTCGGCCGCCAAGCGTGTTTCGGGATTCGTGCACTGCACCACGGCGCGGAAGATGTGATTTCCAGGCCGGTCAGCCTTGGCTTTGATTTTCAGCACCAGTTCAGCGCCTGGCGCTAAAGAGGCGGCCGGCGCGGCGGTGACTTGCCCCGGCGCGATCGAGCCTTGCATTCCCTCGATTGCGGTCGGCTCCACGCCTTCCGAGAAGAACGCCGTAATCTCAACATTAGAAGCGGCCTTGGTCCCGCGATTGAGGACGCGCACCTCGTAGATGACTTCCTTGCCCACGGGAACCGCTCCCGGCGGATCGTTGACCACAAGTTTCAAGTCGGCGAGCGCCTCCACTTGCGTGATCATCGCGGCATCGGCCGCCAGCTCACCGCCGCGAGCCCGAACCGTCACGCGTTTTTCACCTTCTTCATGCATAATGCAGGTAAACGTGATGATCCGTTCATCGCCAGCCGCAAGGCTTCCCACACGCCACGCTACCCCGTCGGTTTGAAGAACGCCGTTGTCGTTATCCGGCGTGTACTCCACACCACTCGGCACGGTCGCCAGCACAGTAATATCTTCCGCAGGGGCGTTTCCTACGTTGGCGACGCGTACGCGGTACTCGGCCGACGTCCCGGCGTACTTCAGCGACGGGCCCTCGATGGCGACTTCGATCTTGGCTCGACGGACCATGACCTGTTCGGCGGCTTCGGCTCGTAACCCGTCGTCGGCGGTCGCCACAGCGCGAATGCTTAACATTCCCGCTTCGCGCGCCGTGAGTTGAATGGGAATTTCTTTGCGTTCACCTGCTCGCAGGGTTCCAATATTCCGAGGCGTCGGCGCCTCTTGCGACGACGAGAGCGGCGCCAAGGCTAGCATCACGTTCTCGGCGTCGCCGGTGCCGGGGTTGGTCAGCGTAATGGTGTAAATCTTCGTTTCGCCAAACATGACGTCCTTGGGCCCCGAGAGCGTCATCGCCAGTTGCGGCTCGAGCACCTCAATCTGCGTTCCCGCCACCTGGGGTTGGCACGTCCAAGACGCCACCAGTTCAAACGGGCGCGTCTCACGCCCCACCGCCATCAGGCCCAGTTCGGCCTTGGCTCCGCGGGGAAGCTCAGGAATGGTCCACAGCAACACGGATCCGCCCATCGGCGAACGATGTAGTTCGGCGTTGCCGTGGGTTGTTTTCCCGACGGTTAGCTCCGCCGCTTGACGCGACTCAATATGGACCTGCACGCTACGAGCCACGGCTTCACCCATGTTCGTAATCGACAGGTTGTACGACGCGGGACGGCCGCGCACCACCGCTTTGGGCCCCACAGCTTCTAGCCGCAACTGCGGGCCAGCGCCGATCAGCACCGAATCTCTCCCCGTGGTGGTAGCGCCACCTGCACGGAACGAGGGCGTTGAAGCGCGGGGAGTAGGCGACGCGCCCGCAGGCGATGTTTGCCCTTCGCGGGTCGGAAGCGTAAGCGCGGGCGAATGGCGCCGCGACGACGGCACGCCGGCGCTGGTCCCTTCCTCTTCTTCGTTCAAGCTAGGCGGCTCCAGTAACGTCTCCGGCTCTACAGGTGTCGCTGGCTTGGCAGGAATCGGACTCCCTAAGGGCCGAGCGCCGGGAGGCGGCGCTCCCAGCGGGCGGGCGCCGACTGGCAGCTCGGGGCCTTCGTTGGCGCCGGTCGACGGTTCGACAGCCGGGGTGATCGGGGCAGCCGAGACAGGCGACGGCGCCGTCTTGGGCGCGTCTAAAGCGGCGGTCCGCGCTTGCGGCGCATCGATCGTATTCGGCGCACGCTTTAGGACCGAAGGCAACCCAGACGCCGAGGCCGTATTGCCGGTTTCGCTTACGGCTTCGGTTGCATCGGGACTTGGCTCTAAGAGCCCAGGCGCCTCATCGTCGGTGGTGTAGTCTTGCACGGCGGATTGGCGGGCCTGTTGCAGGCGTTCGGCCAATGACGAGGCCCGGCCCGTCGTGCGCGGCTGAGAATTCCCCTCGAGCGTGGTGGCCGCGGTGGGACGTGAACGCAGGCTCGCTCCACCGGTCGCGCCGCCACGAGAAAGATTGTCTTGGGCGCTGACCAGGGCCGCTGCAACAGCCCCGCTCGTCGCCAAACTCAGCAGGAGAACGAGTTTCCAGCGCATGTCGTGATCCTCGGGGGGAAATGGGTACAATACAGGCGCGTTTCCCTTATCGTCTGTGAAGGGCGTGAGGATTAAACCAATTGGAAAGATTTTTCTAAATCGCCAAGGGAACTAAACTGAGGGGCGTTTCATGAATCCACCTTCCCGCCGTGAAAAAATCGAGGTCATGCTGGCTGATGATCCCCACGACCCGTTTCTCCGCTATAGTTTGGCGTTAGAACTGGCCAAAGAAGGGGACTACGAACGCAGTCTCGAAGGCTTGTACGGTTTGACGCGCGACACATCCCCCTACGTGCCGGCTTTCTTCATGGCGGGTCAACAATTAGCCAAACTAGGCCGCATTGAGGAAGCCCGGGCGATTTTGCGCGACGGGGTCGAAGAAGCCCGCCGTCAGGGAGACGCACATGCCGCAGGCGAAATGGCAGAGTTCTTGACGAGCCTGGGCGAATTGGGATAGAGGAAAAATCTAGGCAGTGTAGTTAACCTAAACTGCGGCAAAACGTCATCTGTATTCCAAGAAATGCTAGAGCTTCTTGGCAACATGGACGTACGAATGGCTGGCTCGCGAGGACTCGTCACCGGCAGCTATCCCCTCCTGCCAGCCAGAACCGTCGGAATCGCTTAACCGGCAAAACGCCAGTCCCACTCGGTTTTGTTGGGGCGCAGCTCAACGTCCTCGGAGGCGGGCGTTTTTCCGCTTACGAAACGTTGCCCAAGAGCGTTAGGATGGCTCCGTGACCGGCTGCCGCCTATTTCAAAAAAACCTGACGCGGTTACGGCGATTTTATGCATTAGATTCTTGATGCCTGGGGTGATGGACTGTCCGCAGTTGGCCTTAGTTCCTCCTTCTTTATTGGTTTCTCTGCTTCATGTCCTCGGCTGCCAACACAAGCAAAAACCTGTTGTTCGGCATCCTGGCGTTGCAGAACGACTTCATCACGCGTGACCAATTGGTAGCGGCCACGGCGGTATGGATCGGCGACAAGACGCGCTCGTTGGAAAATATCCTGGTGGAACAAGGCGCCTTAGGCGACGACGAGC
>CAYWIS010000119.1:0-1098 GCA_964458385.1 uncultured Pirellulaceae bacterium | reverse complement strand
GTCAGTTGTTGTCGGCCTTGGTGCAAAAACACCTGGCGAAGCACGATAACGATCCGGAAAAAAGTCTGCGATCGCTCAGCTCGCTTGGCTCTAGCGTGAAGGACGATCTGGCCCAGCTCAACGATTCGCTGGTCACCCAAAGCGTGGCCCAGGTATCGCTTGACCGCTGCGACGAGCCGAGCGTCGATCCCTTCGCCACTCGCGCCCTTACGCCGCGCGAGATCGCCAACCACGGCGTGCGGTTCCGTGTCTTGCGTCCGCACGCCCGCGGAGGGTTGGGGAAGGTGTCGGTGGCGTTGGATGGCGAACTCAACCGCGAAGTCGCCTTCAAAGAACTACTGGATGAACACGCCGATAACCTGGCCAAACGTTCGCGATTTCTGACCGAAGCCGAAATCACCGGCGGCCTGGAGCATCCGGGAATTGTTCCCGTTTACGGCCTGGGACATTACGCCGACGGCCGTCCGTTCTACGCCATGCGCTTCATTCAGGGTGACAGCCTGAAGGAAGCCATCGAAGATTTTCACTCGCCGCGCGCCGAGAAGATGGACCCCGGCGAGCGAGCCCTCCAGCTTCGCAAGCTGCTGTCGCGATTCATTGACGTGTGCGAAGCGATCGAGTATGCGCACAGCCGCGGCGTATTGCACCGCGATCTGAAGCCGGGCAACATCATGCTCGGCAAGTACGGTGAGACGCTGGTGGTCGACTGGGGCCTAGCTAAGTCGCTGCGGCACGGGCAACCAACGCCCGACAGCGACGAACGTCCCCTGCAAGTCACAGAGCGGCAAGATTCGGCTGAGACGCGCATGGGCAACGTCGTAGGCACTCCGGCGTTCATGTCGCCCGAACAAGCTAAAGGTCGGCTGGACCTGCTGGGCCCTGCTTCCGATGTGTACAGTTTGGGCGCCACGCTGTACTGCATCTTGACGGGCCGAGCCCCGTTTGGAGATGGCGAACTGGAAGAGACGCTGGCCAAAGTGCGCAAAGGTGACTTCCTGCGCCCCCGAGAAATTAACCACGCCATTCCCAAGGCGCTTGAGTCGATTTGCCTGCGGGCCATGGCGCTGCGACCGCAAGACCGTTACCCCTCGGCGCAAG
>CAYWIS010000118.1:0-18675 GCA_964458385.1 uncultured Pirellulaceae bacterium | reverse complement strand
CGCCTGGCCCGTTTGGAGCAAGACAATCCGCATGCCCAACAGGCGTTTGGCGATCGACTGCCCATTTTTGCTGATCATAACCCAGTTGATGACGGCGACTGCCAGCACAGCGACGCCCACCAGCACAACGCCAAGCATGGCTAATACATCGCTGTTGTTGGCGTCAGCCGCGAAGATCGCGATGGCCCCTGGCGCCGCCGCAACCATGTAAATCACGCTGTCGACGATTGCCCCGGCCAGTCGCTTGCCGCGCGACGCGAGCGGGTACTGATGCGCACTGGGCGTCTGATACCCGTAGGTGACGGGGGTTTGATACGGATTGCCGGTGTCTTTGACGGGCGCATGGTCGCCAAAGGGATTCACCCCTTGCGATGCGAACGGCGATTGCGCGTAAGGCTGGGAATCGCTATCGCTAAAGGGATTTTCCAACGGCGCAGGTTTTGGAGGTGGATAACCCGCCGCAGACTCATTGCTCAGAGTATCGGCCACCGGAGCTGTAGGCCCAACGCCGGCCACAGCGGGCATGGGAACGCGGCTAATATGGTTGCACGCGGGACAACGGGCCTGCTTCCCTGCGGCGTCGTCGGCCACGCGCAGCTTTCGGCCGCATTGGCTGCAAGTAAGTTCAATCGGCATAACGTGAGATGAGGATGGGCGAAGACCAAGAAAACGCCAGCGCCAATGCACGCCGGCTTGCCAACCGAGCGGCAATTATCACTTGGCGTTGGCCATATTGGCAAGTTGAACTACCGACCGGGTTTGTTCCTTTTCCAGGAAGGTGCGGCCGTACTTGACGTTCAGGTGATCCCACGGCAAGCGGTCATGGAGTTCGTACGGCTTGTGGGCGACCGTTTCTAAATCGACGCCGGCATCGGCCAGCGCCTGCCACCACCGGGGACCGTCGAACAGCTCGCTCCAACTATCCAGCCGGGCGCCGCGCCGCCACGCCAGTTCAATACCTTCCGCCACGCGCCGATCGCCTCGGCTGAGGACTCCTTCCAAGAGGCTTGTTTCGACATCGTGGCATTTGATGTTCACGCTGCGAATCCGACGGCGGCTCCACAAGTATTTGTGCGCCCAGGAGAAGTACTCGCGAGTTTGCATCCCGTTCCATTGGTAGGGCGTGTGGGCCTTGGGCACAAAGTTCGATACGCTGGCCGTGACCTTGGGATACCGCCCTCGCTCCTCCTTCCCAATGCGGGCGATGGTTTCGGCCATGTCGACGATGCCGTCCAGATCGACCGGCCGTTCGCCCGGCAAGCCGCACATGAAGTATAGTTTGACGCTCTCAAAGTTATTGCGGAACGCGACGCGGCACCCCTCGTACAGGTCGTCGTTTTTGATTTTCTTGCGAATCTGTTCGCGCATGTCGTCGCGGGCGACCTCCGGCGCCAGGGTCAAGCCCGAGCGGCGGTCGTTGCCAATCAGTTCGGCAATACTGCGAAGCTGCTGGTTCACGCGGAGACTGGGGATCGAAATATTCACACCCAACGGACCGAAGGTTTGCTTCATCCGCGTGATCAGCTCTTCAAAGTGCGGGTAATCGCTGCTGGAGAGCGACAGCAGCGAAATCTCGTTATGCCCGGTGTTGCGATACGCCTCCAACGCGGCGTTGACGATGGTATCAACCGAACGAATTCGCAGCGGTCGTTTAATCACCGTGCTTTGACAGAACCGGCATTGCCAAGGACAGCCACGCATAATTTCGATGGCAATCCGGTCGTGCACACATTCGACCCACGGCACCAGGGGCTTCGTCGGAATCGGAATTGACTCGAAATCGGAAATGACGGCTGGCTCGATTGTCTCGGGAACATCGGGCCGAGTGCGGTTGAGTGAGGCGTACCGGCCGTTGACATACTCTGGCTCGTAGAATCGCGGCACATACGCAAACGGTAGTTCGCGGGCCATGCGGGCAAGCGCTTCCTCTCGCTCTTGGCGCCCTGCCCTGCCCTCGGCAAAACCGCCGGCCGACCGCAGGTCGTCTTGGATCTGCTTCCACAGGTCACAAATCCGCGGCAGGCTCGGTTCGCCGTCGCCGGTCACAAACACGTCGATAAACGGCGCCAAGGGCTCGGGGTTCTGACAGCACGGCCCGCCGGCAATAATGAGCGGATCATGCATTGTGCGCTCAGTCGATCGCAGGGGAATGCGGCCGAGGTCCAGCATCGTCAGCACATTGATCGAGCTGATCTCGTACTGAAGCGAAAAGCCGACGACGTCAAAGTCACACAGCGGGGTAAACGTCTCCAGGCTGTACAGCGGTAAGTTGTGGGACCGCAGTTCCCGCTCCATGTCGATCCATGGGGTGAAAGCCCGCTCGCAGTACCAGTCGTCGCGGCTGTTCATCAGGCTATACAACAACTGCAAGCCGTGATGGCTCATTCCGATGGCGTAGGTATCGGGAAAGCACATGCACAGCCGGCCGCGGACTTCGCGCGGATCCTTGACGACCATGTTCAGCTCACCCCCCAAGTATTGGGCCGGCCCTTTTACCCGCGCGAGCACATGGCTGGTCAAGAAGTCTTTCAACGATTGGTTGAACATGCTGCTTCTCCGAATATGCTTTTGGTCGCGACGGTGGCTTGCGAATCATCCTGACGCTCGGCGCCGCCCACGGCGTCAACGATCGTGGGCCTACAGCGAATCCCGCTGCGGGCGCTTACCGCGGCAGCAGTTGTCGGTGGTGGAGCTCCGAATGAGACACAACCACCTTACTTGCCCCCAGTTTGGAAAATACACATCCGCTTGGCGTGGAGACGAGTCGTGCATGAACGTCTGGTCGCGGCGCCCAAGCCACGCCGGGGATACGGCTTTCGAGGGGAAATGCCCTTATCGGGCGGTTTTGCTTCATTATGCCAGCGCCGACCTTTTGCCAACAGGGGAAACGGAAATCCCACCTTTGCAGCCTAACCCCTTTGGGCGCCCGGCTTTCGCACCGGGCTTGGGGCTAATAGAATTCACCAAACGCTTGACACTTTACCCACAACCGGTGGTGGTTTTACATGGCGGAATTTGTCACGGTGGCGAAGGTGGGTGATATTCCCGAAGGCGAGGGACGCGCCTACCCAGTCAACGGTCGAATGGTGGCGGTGTTCAACCGCGGAGGCGAGTATAGCGCCATCGACGATTTCTGCCCGCATATGGGGGCCTCTCTGGCGGGAGGATGGGTCGAAGGGAACGTCGTTACCTGCCCCTGGCATGCGTGGCGCTTCAACGTGTGCGACGGCACGTGGTGCGACAACCCGCGGATTAAAATTGACAGTTTTGAAGTGCGTGTTGAGGGAGACGAGATTCAGGTCCTCGTCCCTGACCGCACGTAGCGGCCGCCATCCATTATACTCGTACGGATGTTCTTTTGAGAAATTTTCTAGTTTCTAGCGTCGTAAGATACTCCTATAGCTGAACTTGTGGACCGTCTGGGGCCTGTCCCTAGGAAGATTCTGAAAAGGAATTTCGCTGACGCGTTGTTGCTGACTTATCGAAGGATTGGGAATCTGGGGCGAGGAGGGCAGTGCCGCTCAATCCGCAGGACGAACATCGATCGTTGTCACCGACGTTGAGTTTTGCGCCACTTCGCGATCGTCCACGGTCAGGCGCATCGTCATGGCTTGCCGCACTTCGCCTCGTACGAGACGGCCGGTGGCGGCGTCAAAGTAAAATACCCCTGTGTTGTCGGGCTCGGCGAACTCGTAGATCATTCCCGGCTCTTGCCCTTGGACTTGGAATCCGTAAGCTGCTTCGATCTTTTCCAACGTTCGACCATCGAACATTTCTGAGCCGCGGTAAGTGAATTGCCCTGTGACGACCGCCCTGCCCTCCGGTAACGGAAGCTCCATGGTCACTTGCCAGGCCGTATCGCGGGTTGGCCGCTGTGGCGGCAAACGTGGCAGGAGCCGACCGAGCATCTGTTGCACTTCGGTGGGCGTTAACGCACCGCCCCCCTGCCCTGGTCTGGCTGCCCGGTCGCCAAGCAGCACTCCGGGACCTGGTCGCAGGATTTCGCCTTGTGGGGTGAGGCGTATCCGCGTGGTCTTGCCAATGAGCGGCTGGAATTCTTCGGCGACCGCCTTGGCGGCTGGACTGGCTTGTGAATCGGGCGGCGTCCGCGAGTCATAGCGAACTTGCGGCGACCCTGGCACGTCGGCCGCGACGGTAAGGCGATTGAGCGTCTGTTCGATGACGGCGGCGCCCGAAGGCTCTACCGCAGCCACGCGCCATGTCAATTCCACCGAGACGCGCATCTGGCTGCGGAACAACGCATCGCCGATTTTGGACTCGGTTGCGGCCGTTTGCGTCAACAGGACGCTCATTTGTTCGCCGGGATGAAATCGCCAGCGAAGCGGCCCTTGTGCATTCGCGACGCTGGCGAGCCAAGTTGCCGCCAGCGCCCCAAGCGCCAACGCAGACAGGAAAATCCGGTCGTTCGTTCGCATGGCGCCCCCTCGGCTGCGACCATGCAAAGAAACGCACAGTTCTTTACACACTCATCTGCAACTGCCAAAGACTGTTTCGCGCTTCTTTGCAGAGGCCGCGCGCCGCCTTTCTTTCTTACAGGGTGAATTTACCGCCTGGCTCAAGCACGATCGGTTCGGTTTGAGTTTCTGCGCGGACGCGTTCCGCCCAGGCGTTTGCGTCCTGTGCGATGGGCGGCCAGGTGTTGTAATGCGAGGGAATCACCCGCCGCGGTTGGATCAGTTTGACCGCTTCCAGGGCATCGTCGGGCCCCATGGTGTATCGATCGCCAATCGGGAGGACCGCCAGGTCGACGCCTCCAGCGTGCAATTTCATGTCGGAAAATAAGGCCGTGTCGCAGGCGAAGTACACCCGGCCTTCGGCCAGCGTTAGCAGGAATCCACCCGGCTGGCCTCCTGAGGAGCCGTCTGGCAACGTCGAGCTATGCAGTGCGGGGGTCAGCTTGACGCGCCCAAACGGAAGATTTATAGCGCCACCCAAATTCATCGGCTCGGTCTTTTCGACGCCGTGCTTTTGCGAGAGCCAATCGCAAATCTCGTAAATGGCCGCCACCGTTGCGCCGGTGCGCCGCGCGATTTCCGCCGCGTCGGCCACGTGGTCAAAGTGGCCGTGCGAGATAAGCAGGTAATCGGCCTGCAAATCCGCCGGCTTCAGGGGCGCCGTGGGCGAGTCGCTCAGAAACGGGTCGAGCAAAATACGATGCTCGCCGGTTTGGATCAGCCAACTGCCATGACCAAGCCAGGTAAGTTCAGTAGCCATGAGACCCGTGCGATATGCAGATGGAGAATTGCGGATATACCAGAACGCACTAACACGCAAGGGGAGCGTCGGAAGCCCGCGGATTTCAGCTTAGGCGATTGTCGATTGAACCGCGGCCGCCCCCCTCGATGAAGATAGCGAACTTGACGCGTCAAAGAAACCGCACAGGCGGCCGCGGCCGTACTGCAACGTTGGGTCATGTTTGCTCCAACTTCGCTCACGGGAATCCAGAGATCCGTAGCTTTTTCCAAGAGCAAACGCGGTTCCTAACGGGTGTGTTTTTGAAGTTGGGCCGTCCTAAACCCTATCTGCGAATGCAAACGTGGGGCCGAGTTTCGTGAGTGGGCGGGGCGGCAACCCCCTCGTCATCGAACGGTGTTTTTGCTACCACAAGGGACGACGCGCCCGTTTCGACTTGAAGGACCCAAAATTATGGACATTCACGACCTGACTCGCGCTTTGCACGAAAAGAACGACTCGAAAATTGTCATGCTGGTGGCCGACGGATTAGGCGGCCTGCCGATGGAGCGCGGCGGACTGACCGAGTTGGAGACCGCAAGCACGCCCAACCTCGACGCGCTGGCGGCCGTGGGCGTGCAAGGCGCCAGTATTCCGGTGTTGCCGGGCATTAGCCCGGGAAGCGGGCCAGGACACCTGGGGCTATTCGGATATGATCCGCTGAAGTATGTGATTGGCCGCGGCGCGCTGGAAGCGACCGGCATCGGTTTCGAACTGCAAGCGAACGATGTCGCCGTGCGGGGCAACTATTGCACGCTGGATAAGGACGGCAACATTTCCGACCGCCGCGCTGGCCGCATCGCCTCGGAAGAAAGCGCCCCACTGGCGGTGAAGCTGCGCGATGTCAAGATTCCGGGCGTGGAGGTGTTTGTTGAGCCGGTCAAAGAGCATCGGTTCGTAGTGGTGTTCCGCGGCGAAGGTTTGGGCGATCAGGTCGACGATACCGACCCGCAGCGCACGGGGGTCCCGCCGTTGGCGCCCCACGCCCGTGATGAGGCCAGCAAGAAGACCGCCGATGTGGCCCGGCAATTTGTGGAGCAGGCCCGGCAATTATTGGCCGATCAGCCCAAAGCCAACGGTCTGACACTGCGGGGCTTTGCGGCCCGCCCCAACTTGCCGACCTATGAAGAAGTTTACGGCCTGCGGGCGGCGGCAATTGCCGTTTATCCGATGTACAAGGGGCTGGCCCGGTTGGTCGGCATGCAGATCTTGGGCAAACCCACCACGCTCGACGAGCAGATTGACTTGCTCGAAAAGCATTGGGCCGATTTCGACTTCTTCTTCATTCACTTCAAGTACACCGACAGCACGGGCGAGGACGGCGCGTTCCAGAACAAAGTGAAGAAAATCGAAGAGTTGGACGCGATCATCCCGCGCGTTACCGCCCTGAATCCTACAGTGTTGATCGTGACCGGCGATCACAGCACCCCCTCTTACCTGCGGAGCCACAGTTGGCATCCGGTGCCGACGTTGCTGGTGTCGGACTGCTGCCGGCCCGACGGCTCAACAGCGTTCAACGAGCGGACGAGCATTCGCGGCGGCTTGGGGCACTTCGAGGCTAAGCATCTAATGACGTTGGCTCTGGCCAATGCCCGGCGCCTTGGGAAATACGGCGCGTAAGCGAAACGTCCACTTTTGACAACAAGAAACAAAAAACGCGGCGGACTGGAGGGGTCCGCCGCGTTCTTTTGATATCGCCTTGTCGGAGGCACAAGGCGTCCCGGTCCGTTCGACGTCAGTCATCGAAGGGGTGGAGAGGCCCCAATTCTTTGGCCGTTGAGTGACCCTCACAACAGCCTGCCACGGAGTGATGGTCTCTTTAAGCAAGCAGCGCGCCAGAAGTTTGGCGCCGCGCGGGCGTGCTGCTGAACTTTTTTCTCCGGCGGCGTTTTACCGTTACCTGGATTCCGTGACCGGTAAACTCTCGCGTCGCAACTTTGCGCAGCCGGCAAGGTTTCACAGAAAAAGTCGCGGAAAAAACATCGCGCTTTTGGCCCCGCCCGATGACAAGATGCGGCGGGCCTAAGCCCCGTTTGCACTTCTTACATGGCGCCGTCTGCAATTTACAACGGGCTTGTAAACAGAACGCGAAAATCCGCACGTCGCGTTGAACGAGCGCCTGAGGAGAGGGACGCGAACCGTGCTAGTTACTCCAGCCGGGCGTCGAGCCAGTTGGCGTGATCCAGTATGTCGCCGCGGTCGGCGTACTCCACAATGAGGGCCAGCCCTCGGGACCCATTTAGCTCAACCGAAATGGGGAGCGGCGGATCACCACCGCGAATAATGGGACTTTCATACAGGGGCTGCCATTGACCCGCGGCGTCGGCGCCATAGACCCGGTAGACAACGCTCCCCCGGCGGCCTGCCGCGTCATCCAGGGCCAACGCCGCCTCAAAACGCTTCCGCTTTCCATCCAGCCGGAAAGCGAGGCGCGAGGTACTGTGCATTCCCAATCCTTTGAGATACACCCGACCGCCTGCACGAAGCCGCCCACCCAGTACGTTCCGATCCTGGCCGTAGCCCCACTCGCGCGTGAGGTAGGGAATGTGGCGATAGCCAAGGGGCGACAGGTCCGAAAGATAGACCACATTGCCCTCAAGTGGTTGCAGGAACTGGACGCTCTCGCGGAACCCTTCATCATCGGTCGTTAGTCGAACGCCACCAGGGAGCGTGAGGGTCGTCAGACCATTTTGCGAAGCGATCCGCTCCACAACGAGCAACCCGTCTTGCTCTAGGCCGACCCACGCCCGCAAGCCACGTGCGGGGGGAACTTCTACCAGCGAAGGATTGAAGATGACCGCCGTTATACGCGTGATGGGAATCTCCGTTGCGCCGGCGTCCAGTTGCATACGGAGCGCTTTCAGTTCGGCCATGTCGTGAGGCGCCAAAGGGCCTTGCACGGCCGGGCGGCCGCCGCCGGTAAGCAAACCTTCGACAACGTCGCCGTTCTCCAAAATGAGTTGATCGCGAGCGCCCGTGCTCTGAGCTACCTGATCCAGCAACCGGTCTCGCTCCAAACGCGACGTGGGGGGACGAAACACCACCCCGCGCAATCGCGACAACGGCAAGCGGAGTTCGCCAAACAACAGCGAATCAACCATCAGGCGTTCGCTTTCGATGGCCCGTACTTCGCCGACCAGCACCCCACCGCCGGCTAAGACAATTAACGAGTCGTCGCCCAGTTCCGCCGGAACGCCCCAACGCACCAGATCGGCGGCGGGTAACGACCGTGGGCCCGTATCCGTTTCAAACTTCAGGCCCCAGTCCTCGTCGACTTCGATTAAATCGCCAACAAACGGCTCCCCCTCAACCGGAACAACGATCCGGTCATCCTGCGCAAGCCCCACTTCACCAACCAGAGCCGCCACGCACGCTAAAATCCAAACGCAAGGGGGCGGAACGCTTCGTTGGCGGAAAAACATGCGATGCAGGGCGACGCAGAACGGACAAAGATTCCCAACCCCATGAGGCGGCCGCTTGCTCATCCCCATTCCCTATTCCCCTGTCCTACGGCTGGAAGATTGGCAAGTAGTTGTTGGGCATTTGCAGGATGATGCAGGCCATGGCGGTTCCGTATTCAGGGCTGATTTGGTCAAGCCAAGAGCCATCTTCGCGTTGACGGGCCAAGAGTGCGTCGCGAATTGCAGGGTACCATTGACGCCAGTAGTCGCCGCCAGCGTGCCACATGGCCTGCACGGCGTAGTAGTGGCCGTAGAAGTAGTGGCTTTCCCGGCTGAAGTCATCGCCCCGCGGGATGTGCTGCATCAAGTATTCCAACCCCTGTTCAATCTCGGGGCCTTCGTAAACCCCCGCGCTGTAAAGGGCCACCACGGCCGCGGCCGAACGGGGGAAGGCGCTGGGGCCGCCCGTGGTCATGTACATGAACCCGCCATCCGGATTTTGGCAACGCTTGACGTATTCAATCGTTCGCTCGACGACGCCCACCGGCACATTGATTCCCGCGTTGCGGGCGGCGCGCAGAGCCATGATCTCGCACACCGTGACCGAAATGTCGGCGTCTTGTCGCTGCGGCTGATATCGCCATCCGCCTTCGGCATTCTGGGTATTGATGATGAGCTGCGTGGCTTTGGCCAACTTTTCACGAATATCGCTGCGTGAGGTCATGCCGTAGACCTCGGCCAAAAACAACGTGGCGAAACCGTGCCCGTACATCGGGCCGTGACTGGCCGCGGCGGGCATGTAAACGTAGCCCGTTTCCTGGGTGTGCTCTAACAGATAATCGACAATCCTTGCTACATGGACGCCGTATCGACCCCGGCCAGGCGTGCTCCCTTCCGACATAAAGGCCAAACCCGCCAATGCGCATACGCCCACGTTCTGGCCATAGGTCCCCGAAGCGAACGAGCCGTCATCGTTTTGCCGGCTGGCGAGCCACTCCAAACCCCGTTGAATCGCCCGATCGGCTGCTGGGGTGATCATCTGTCCGGCCGCCACGTCCAGGTCGGCGCGGCCTTGCGCCCATAGCCGCGCTCCGCCGCTCCACGCGAAAGCGCTCGCGGCCATCCCGGCCAGAAACGAACGACGTTCAAGTTGCATAATGGCGATCCGATCAATCAGGGGTTGAAAATTGAGAACTCAGAAACACCAGCGCGGAGGACGATCTAGGAGCAGGGAGGAATCGGGCGCGGATCGCCACAGACAAGGCAATGGTGATCCTGGCGCGACGTGGCGGGCTCCCTCCATTTGTCTTCATGGTCCTTCCGTGGCGGTTCTTTTCATGACCGATGGCGGCAACCTGGCGAAAGGGCGGCGGTCTACCGCTGGCCCTGTTCGGCCAGACGCTGGAAGTATTCTTCAATCAACATTTCGTACTTGGGAAGAAATTGTTCCTGCGCCGCGGCTTGCATCTGTTCGCGCACTCGCGGCGGCAGGTGGCCCCAAGCGCGTTGGAACAATTCTCTTAGGTCTTCGGGTTTGATCTTCTCGTCGTCCACCTTGCCTAAGCGTTCTTCGCTGTCTTCGGCGGGTTTGTCGGCGGCCTGGTTGGAAGGATTAGACGAAGCATTGGATTGTTGATTCTGCTGGCGGGAGGAGGACGCCGACTGCTGTTGTTGCCGAGAGTTCTGTTGGTTCTGGCTTTGCTGCTGTTGCTGTTGTTGGATCTGCTCGATCAGGCTTTTCAGTTCCTGAGCGATTTGCTTTTGAAGATTTTGGGTTCCGGCCGTAGCGTCGCGTTGAGCAAGCCGCTTTTCCACAAGACGCATCTTCCGCTCAATGCGGATCAGCGGGTTCTCATCGTCGGCCGTGTTTTCGGCGCCAATGTCTTCACCTTCCACTTGCTCGAGAAAACCTTCGTCTAGTGGTGTAGGCGTTTTCCGCGGCTGAGCGGGCTGTGTATCCGACGGGGATTCGGGCGAAGTCTTCGACGATGACTTGGGCGGCGCCGGGCCTTCACTTACATCGCCTAAGCCTTCTAGCAGATCACTCCCCAGGTCCTCGAGTAACTGGGCATCGAGCGAGGAGCCGCCGCCCTGTGCGCCGGGGGCGTCTTGCGCCCAAGCAAGTGTGGGCGCCGCGATCAAAATCCCTGCGGCGATTAAGCGACAAATCAAGAACATACCACGAGTGGAAGTACAATTGGGGGCTCGCGAAAGGTCCCAGCCAATCGCGGCGGCGGCTCTACGAACGATCTCCTTCTTCCGCAGGGCGCCTTGGTTATTCTAGGTCGTCGGGTAGTAACTCTTCCAGCGATTTTTCCAAGTCAGCGTCTAATGCACCCTCGCTGGTGGGGTCAGGAAGGCTTTCTGGATCATCCTCGGGGTGAGCCTCCTCGGTTGCGCCCAGGCTTAGAAGCAGCTCCGCCAAACGTCCTTGCTCCTCAGCCAAGTCGGCCAGTTGCAATTCTTGGTCGGGCGTTAACTCGCCTTGCTGTTGCCGGGCTTCCTCCAACGCGGCCGTGCGCTGGTTCAGTTCTTCTTGCATCAGTTGCAGTAGCTTTAACTCCGCCAACGAGGTAATTCCGTCGACGGGAGGCTGCTGCGTATCCGTACGCGACTCTTGCTCCGACGAGTTCTCTTTTTCTTGCGGCGACGAGCGGGCCGATTCCGTCTTGAGCGCCTCGGCCAGACGCTCCAACCGATCCAGGGCGGCCCGAGCCGCCTGCTGGGTTGTATCGCCCGTTTCTCCGCGATCCAGGCGACCGGCCGTCGAAAGCATCTCGCGTATGGCCGCCCGCAGCGTGAACTCAAACGCGCGAGCCTTGGCGATCTTTTCCGCGAACTGTCCTGCTTCGTCTGATAGGGCCCGTTCGACCGCCGCCAGACTGGCAACGCTCGCCCGCTGACCACGACTGAGTTCGCCTTGTTGGATGCGCAACTCGTCCAGTCGTACCGTTTCTTCGACGACCGAGTTTTGCCGCTTAATCATGCCCGCAAGTGCTTGTTCAAGCCGGGCCAGTTGCTCAAAGAATAAGTCTTGTTCTGCTTGGGCGATTGCTTGCTGTAACTCTTGTTCGGCTTGTTCGAGGTCGCGCTCGGCCTGCTCCGCATTGGCTAAGGCTTGCTCGGCGTCGCCTTGCTGGGCTTGCTCGCCTGCCTGGTCCAGATGCTGGGCGCTTTGAGACGCCGATTGGCTAGCTCGCTGGGCCTGTAATCGCTGGAGACGGCGAGCAAGTCGGTTGATCGATTCGGTCAAGCGTTGTTGTTCCTTGACGAGCCGCTCGAGTTGCCGCTGCCGTTCGGCGGCGTCTTCTTGGGCGGCGGCGCGATCGAGACTCTTGCGAAGCTCCTTGAGCTTCTGCTTCTGGTCTTGAAGCTCCTGGGCGGCGGCACGCAACTGTTCGACCTGGCGGCCCAACTCATTCTCGCGGCGATTGGACAATACATTGAGCAGCTCTTCCAAGCCTTGCGACGTTTCCTGTTGCTCACGCGCGGCCTGGCCAAGACGATTGGCTTCCAGGTTGCGGCCCGCCTCGCGCATTTTGCCGGCCAAGGCGGCGCGTTCAGCGGCGTCGAGCGCGTCAGCCAGTGTTTCGGCCGCCAGCGGGTCGGTCGCTTCCAGTTCGGCCGCCATGTCGCGCATGCGGCTTTGCGTCTGCTCAAAACGGCTGGCGATTTCGCTTTGTTGCCGCCCAAGTCGCTTGAGGCTGGCCCGCTCTTGGGGAGAAAGGTCCTTTTCCTCTTTACCGAGCGTTTGCATTCGCAGCTCATGCGTGCGGCCGGCCAGATCATCCTGATCGCGACGCAGCTGATGGATGTCGCGAGCCACACGGCGATAGTTATCCCACTGCGACAGTTCGCCCAACATGCCTTCCAACGATGCGATAATTGCATCTTGGTGCTCGCCTGCCTCGTGCAGCTTCTGGCGCGCCGCGTCGTTTGGCGGAATCGGCGTATCGTTGGATTCGGATTCGGCGTCGCGGGGCGCAGCGGCCTGCGCCTCTTTCAGGGCGTCGATCAGGCGACCTTGCACAGCGGGTAGATGATCTTGCTCCAGGCGGCGGACCTCGGCCAGGAGTTCACTCATGCGGCGCTGGACGTCGGGACTATCCAGGCGGTTGTTATTCACCTCCTTCAACAGGTCATCAATCTGACGTTCGACCCCTTCGGACCCTCCGGCAAGCATGCGCTGGATTTGCCGTTGGTTTAGCTCCGCGCTTTGCAAGTGGTCTAGGTCGCGCGGGGTGAAACCGCCTGCTTCGTCGAGTTGAATTTCCAACGACGTGGTTTGTGAACGGACGGCTCGCTGCTTGTCGAGTGTTTCCGCGAGGCGAGTAAGGATATCGCTATGGCGGCGGCTAATGCGGTCTTCTAACTCGCGATCCGAGATAATGACCACCCGCCGCGTATCGCTCTTGTCTTCTTGAGGTTTGTAGTCGGAGGCGGCCACATGGTAGGTCAACTGCACGCCCGGCTCCAAGCCCGACAGTTGCGCTAGGTCCCAGGTCGTTTCCAAGCGGTGTGTATGTCCGGCGCCATCGGTCTTGCCCGATGCCGTAGGACGCGGCGGTTGGTCGGGACCGCGGAACAGAGAAAGGACGCGGTGGTCTTCGTCGCTGCGGGCGGAATCCAGATAGCGCAGTTCAATGCCGCGGATGGCCAAGTCGTCCTTTACCACACCTTGCAGCGGAATGATGGCCCGCGCCGTGACGTACGTGACCGCCTGATCGCCATCCAGCGACACCACGGGCGGCCGGTCGGGGATGGCTTGAAGCTCGTGCCGTACGTCGTGACCTCCTTCCAAGCCGGTATCGTCGGTCAGCACGAGTCGCCAGGAGCCGGAACTTTCGATCGCCCACGAGGGCTGCGAGTCGGGACGCAGCTCAAAGCCATATCCGCCGCTGGTAATGGTGAGCGGAATCTCGCGATCTTGCTCTGCGTCGATCACAATTCGGGCGGCGCGAAGCGGCTTTTCGGTGGTCGCTCGAAGCTCGACCAGCGTACCCACTAAGGCGCGAATGTTCGTGCCGGACTTTTCAACCGGCCAAGCCGAGTAAGCCGGCGGGTGAAGCAGGATTTCTAGCGAGGCGACTTTCGGTGGTTCGACCACCTCTAAGGAAATCCACGGCATGCTGTGATGATCGCCCCCCACCGCCCGGTACCGGAACGAGCGGGTGACGTTTTCACGCCGGGCGAGCATCTTCTCGCCTAACAACTTCATTGACTCGGTGTAAACGTCGGACGGATCGTCGCCTTCGAACCAATATTGAATCTGGACCTCGTCGGGTAAGTGGCCGTTTTTGTCGATGAGCTCTACTTCAAAGTTTTCGCCCTTCGCCAAACGTTGCGGCGGATTCTCGAACGCCAATTGATTCCACAAGGGCCAGGCTTCGTTGCTCCACGGCATTGCCAGGCGCCGGGCCGCCAGCGACGTCGAGGCGGGGTCCCCAACCGCAGCGGCGGCCACGCAGGCAACCAACGCGAAGGCGGTCGCCATCGCCTTCCGGGGAGTACGGGGATCAATCGCCTGCTGGAGGTTGACCTGCTCAATCTGCGAGGCGATCTCCGCCACCACAGCCCGCCGCAAGTCGGCAGAGCCGGCGCGAGGGTCGTCTTCCGGCTCGTTTAAGAACGCAACAGCACTGGAGAGTCGGTCGCGAAGATGGGGGAAATGGCGTTCGATACGGCGGGCCGTGTCGACATCGCTTGGGCGGTACCGCCACGCCGGCAACAAGAACCGCCACACACTCCATCCCACGGCTGCGGCCGCCAACAGCGAAACGATGATTCGCACGCCGCGATCCTGGAACCGCAGCAGGTAATCCAACCCACCGGCGACCAACACCGCCGCCAGCAAAACGCCGACGACCCACGCTACGGCATGGAGCAACACTAGCCGCCGCGCCCGAGCGCCAACCGCGTGGACTTGTTGTTGGAGGGGGTGCATGAGAGCAACTATAAAGGGCGAAGTTGCGACCGACCAAGGATTCGCGAACGGGACGTAGTTCTTACATTAACGCTCCAAGAGTTGGGGAGCCTGGCGATAGTTCATTTTCCAATCCACGCGTGGGCCATGGGGCGGCGCCGTATCTTTCCTCATTCACAGTGGATTATATCATTCCCGCCTTTTTGCGGAGTAACCACTCGGTAACGATCAAGGTGACGAACAAAAGGGCGATTTTCCAGGAATTCCAGATCGGTTCCGGGGGCAACGATTCAATGCGCACTTGCCGGCCCCGGGGAAGATCTTCTAAGAGGCGGTCGGCGTTGGCCAACGTATAGAACTTGCCGCGCGTCTGCTCGGCGGCGAATTTCAGGTCGGCTACATCCATTTCTAGCCGCGCGCGTTCTCCTAATGGGGCCGCCACCGTGAGCCGCTGGGATGGCGGCTTGCCTTCTAACGTGGGAGTAGCCACCCAGGCGCGATATTGTCCTTCGGGCAGATCGGTGACAAGTCCTTCGAATACGCCGCGACGGGCGGCGTCGCGCCGGAGTGTGACGCGGCGCCGCTTGCCTCCTTGCTGCTCAAGCATTACCACGACGCCGTCATCCTCGGGGGGCGCCAGACGTTCATCAAAGAATCGCACGCGCAGGCCCACCGGGTCGCCACGGCGGTATTGTTCTCGGTCGCTGGTTAGTTCGGCGTGGCGATCCTTGTCGAGCAGGGCCGAGCGGCTGAGATAACGGATGGTTTGCACCCAGTATCGGCCGAAGTACAGGTCGCCGACTCGGCGCCGCCACCGCCAGGTTTCGTCTGTGCAATGGAAAACGACCTTCCCGGCGCCTACGTAGTGCATCAGGATGACGGGCAATTTGGCGCCGTCGGGACCGGTGCGGGTGGGATGTTCAGCCAGCACGCGTACACCGGGCTTGAGGTCGGGCGCTTCGATTAACCAGTACAACGGAGCGAGCGAACTCCAGATTTCCACCGTTTCGTTCATAGTGCGCCCAAGCTGCATTTGTGGGCTGGTCAAGCCGACCGCGGTGGGGCTGACCTGATAGCCGGTGGTGAGCGCGTCTTCGGGATTAGGAAGGGCCACCGTGTCGAGGTTCATCGGGAACACGTCTTCCACTTCGGTCCCACGCCACGCCAACGGCGTGTATTGCGGTCCTGCGATGAACACCACCCCGCCGCCGCGCTCCTTCACAAAGTCTGCGATGTTCTCACGAGCTGATTGGCTAAGGAAATTCGGATTAACGTCGCCAAAAAGGAGCACATCGTAGGCGAACAGCTCTTCGCGCCGCACGGGAAACACGCGCTCGGCGGTTTCGTCCAACTCGGCGTACTCGGGATCAGCCTCTTGAAGGATGGTGGTCAATTCGAACGCCTTCTTGCCTCGACCGCCGTCTTCATGCCGTTGCCGGCCGAGCAGCGTTTTGAGGTAATCAAACTCATGATTGGGGTACGATTGCACAAGCAACACGCGGATCGTGGCGTTACGCACAGTGATGGTGCGCGTCTCGCGGTTGTTATCGGCGGTCGATTCGTCCTCGCGGGTTTCAACCTCGACTGTGTACTCAAACTCGCCTTCTTCCTGGGGACGATGCGAAAGCCGCACCGATTGCGGCCGGCCGTCATCGCCAATCCGCACACGCTGCGTCACCAAAGGGCGAGAGATTCCCTTCTGCCGCAGCCGCACCTCGACTTGTTCTCCCTCGTAGCCGGCCCCGGTCAGTTTGAAATCGAAGTTCACCACATCGCCCGCAAAGACTACGTCTTCCACTAACAGGTCGCTCAATCGCAAGTCTCGCGGAGCCTGACTGGAGCCGATGCCAACGACAAACAGCGGGATTGCCTTACGGCGGGCATAGTCAGCCGTTTCGCCAAGGGTGCGGCCTTCGGTAGTCACGCCGTCGGTGAAGAGAATCACAGCGGCGGTCGGCCGGCCACGCTGCGATTCCAACACGTGCCGCAGACCTTTGCCCAACAGGCTGCGGGCCGATTCTTCGCTTTGCGGGTCGATTGTCAAACTACGAACTTGTTCGACCAGCTTTGAGCCTTCGCCCGGCAAGGCTTCGACGCTGGCCGCCATGCGGTAGACTTTGAGGTTATATTTGCTTTCGAGTTGCTGGAGCAACTGACCGTTGTTTTCCAGGAGCAGCATCTTGGCGAGGTTCAACCGCGTCGCTTCGTCCAGGTTGGCTGCTGAAAGGCGTTGAGCCAGTTGGCTGCGCAACTCGGATTCCGGGTAGCGATCCTTCTCCAGCATGCTGGCCGAGTCATCAAGGATTACGACCACGTCGGGCAGGTCGGTGCAGAAGGGACGCAGCAGCCAACCATACAGCATAAAAGCCACCAGGCCGATCAGCGCGATCCGCAAACCGGCGAGCGTCGCCCGCATCGCTACACCCGCGCCGCTGCGCTCCCGAGCATAGATGGCAATTACTACGGCCGAGCTAATCAGCAGGAACAATAAGGTCACCCACGCCGGCCACGTGGCCGTATGCTCAATCGCGTAGTCGGAACCCTGTCCTGGACAGGGCGACTCAGCGCCGAAGAGCCAACGAGCAAGTTGAGCGTGAATGTCCATGAAGTGGGAAGTAAAGAACGGGTTAGCGTTGTTAAAGGATTCCGATTAACAAGCGAGGATTTTTTGGCGGCGCAATTGGAGCGTTAGTGGAGCGAGTGGCGTTGACCGGAACAAACAATACGGATCGACCATTTTCGTCCTTGCTTCGCAAAATCTCCTGCATTGCTTGTCTACTCTCCTCTTCCCAGGCGCCAGGCAAAGACGGTTTCAACTAACAAGAGCACTCCCAAGGCCATTAGGAACCAGCGGAACCACTCTTGCCGGGGCTGGGCCAAAGCGGCGGTGGGGAGCTGATCAGGGGCGGTTTCCAAATTGTGGCTGAACTGGCTAGGGAGAGTGTCGGGGTCGATGCGGCTCAAGTCGCTTTCGCGGGGATCGACGTTCGCGGCGAAGGTCTGCGCCATGCCGGACGTGTCGTAGTTGGCATGATAAAGACCGCTAAGGTCCACATTGCTATAAGTCCAGCGGCGTTGATCGCCTTCGACGACGGTGGGAATCCGTTCGCGGCGGTTATCGGGACCGATTAGCGTTAGCGACTGGCTGGCGCCACTGGGCGCCGTGGCGATTAGTTCTTCGCCGACCATGACGTTGCGATTCTCGTGCCGGCCGCTTACCGCGAGCGAAAGCATTTCTTGCACCAGGGGCGGGAAGCTGGGCCAAAGCGCCATGGTGGTCCAGGGGATCGTTCCATCGGGTCCGCGGTGCAGCGACTCATTCCCCGCCGCGGTGGCCACCAGGATGCTGCGCCCCCGGCCAATCGTTTCTTCGATGATCAGCGGGTCGCCGCCCGTGAGCGCTACAGCGGTTCGAGCCTTTTGCGGCTCCACGGCGGTCAAACGGAAGTACTTCCAGATTGGCGTGGTGAGCAGGCCGGCGCGCGGTTGGCCTTCGAACGGTTTCACGAGTGCGTGCTTGTATTGGAGAGGATCGATTGCGAAGGCTGTTTCGCTGAACACGGGCGAACCAAGCCGGGCGGGTAGTACGCGCCGGCCGTCGTCTTGCCCGCCAAGTGTTTGGTTGTAGCTTTCGGATTGCACCTGATCTCCTAAGAAGGTCACCAGCCCTCCGCCGTTGGTCAGATACTGATGCAGTACGTTCGCCTCGTCGCGACCAAACCGACCGACGTTGCACAGAAAGATGGCGTCGTATTGGTTGAGGTCCAGTTCAAGAAGCAGGCTTTCCACGATGACCTCTGGACGCACGCGCGGCAGATCGGTCTTGGTGGGCGAAAGGGCATACGCAACGTGCTCCGCAGCGCCTGGCTTGCCGCGGACGCATAGCACGCGGATCGACTCGCGCACCGGGACTGCCAACCAGCGGTGGTTATCGACGAGTAAGGGATCATCCGCCAGACGCACCTCGACGGTATGTTCCCCCGGCGTCTCAAAGCGATGGGTGAACGAGACCGTAGCCGCTCCGCCCGACACCACATCAACTGCGCTTTCATTCACGCGCTGCCCGTTGACCAGGAATTGCACCGCGCGGCCTGTAAC
>CAYWIS010000117.1:6703-18772 GCA_964458385.1 uncultured Pirellulaceae bacterium | reverse complement strand
GGCTGCTCGTCTGGTCGAAGAAGTGACCAGCGGCGAGAAGAACCGAGCGTTGGTGTGTTGATCACTCTTGCGGCTCGGCCAGCAAAGCATGGAGGCGGCTTCGCACGCGGTTGAGAATGCGGCGCACCGTGCGTTCGGAGCACTGCATCTGGCGGGCGATTTCTTCATTGGTGCGGTCCTCGAGCTTAAGCTGCACCACCTGCCGTTCTTCGGTATCCAGGGCGGAGAGCAGGTTGTCAAGTTGATCGGCAAAGGCGGCGGCTTCGTCGGGAGTTGGACTGCGCTCCACGGCTTCATAGCCGGGCGCGCGCGACCCATCGCTTCGCCCGCTTAGCGGCTGCTCTTGCTCGATCGACCGCTTGCCGCGCTGGTGGAAGCGGGCTTGCTGGCGCACCTTGGCAAGCGTAATGACGCACAAGAGGCGCCAGAGGTTTTCGGCGCCGGCCAACTCAAAGTCGCCCGCGTGCAAGCGGCGCAAGAAGGTGCGGCAAGCCGATTGCACCACGTCTTCCGGGTCGATGCGGCGCTGCAAACCAACTTTCAAATGCTGCGCCGCTAGTCCCTGGAGCCGCCGGTTGTAGGCGTTCCAGAACTCGGCCACGACTTGCTCGTCGCCTTCAGCCAGGCGAGCCAGCCAGCTTTCCCATTGGCGTTCTTCGTCCACAAGGCTCCTCCTGGTGTGCTGCGTCGCCGCGGTGTGATCTCGGCCGATGCTGGCAATCCTACCGCGCCGGCGTGCGGCTCGAAATTTTTCACCAGGAAAAAAATTTTGTCCGCCTGGCGCCTCTACTGGCAATTCTCTTGCCGAGCGTCACGCGAACGATCGCGGACGAACGAACTTTCTGTTGCCTTTTTGACCCACGAGGCCGCTCATGTTTCTCTCACTCACCCGTTGGCTCTCTCGGAACCGCACCCGCACAACCCGCAACGATAAGAACCGCCGCCGAAGGCTGGAGTCCCTCGAAACGCGACTGCCCCTGGCGGGCAATGTGGCCGCTGCAGTGGTGGCCACGAACCTGAACATCCAGGGCGACGTGCTGGACAATCAGATTGAGATTCGTCACCTAGGAGGCAACTTCTACCAGGTGGTCGGCCTGGGGGGAACTACCATCAACGGCATGGCCAGCCAGGTGTTCGGCGGCGTGACGGGAAACATCCAAGCCTCCATGAGCCGCGGCAACGACGTGGTCTTGATCGACGAAGCCTTCTCCTCGCCCGGCAACCTGGGGCTGGATATGGGCGACGGCCACGACCTGGTGCACCTGTTAGGGCCAACGGCTGGGGCGATCCGAATCAACGGCAGCCTTAATCTCTCGACGGGACACGGACATGACGAGGTGCGTCTGCACGGCGTTACCGTCCGTGGCGACACCATGATCGATAGTGGGTTGGAGAACGATACGGTCGGCGCGTATCAGCTCCAGGTCGGCGGGCATCTGGGGATCCTGACGCGCGCGGGCGATGATTTCGTTTCGCTCAACCGCACCGTGGTTCGCGGCGCAACCCGTATCGCCACCGACGACGGCAACGATCAGTTGCACATTGGCGGCTCGCACTTTGTAGGCTCGTTTAGCGCTTTGACCGGCAACGGCCACGATCGGTTCCGCCTTGTGGACACCGCGTTCGGCGACTTCTTCCTGTTCCATGCCGGCGAAGGGAATGACCGCGTCGACGTATTCGGCAAGGTGATGTTCCAGCAGCCGGCCACACTGTCGCTGGGCGGCGGCGACGACATAGCGGTTGTGGACGCAGCCGCCTCGATCGACAACGCCGCGAACTTAACCTGGGACGGCGGCCTGGGATTCGACACCCTGGTCGACGCCCCCGGCAACTACACCAATCCGGCGCTGGTGGCGCGAGTGAATTTCTAATCCCAGCAAGGCGGCGCTTAACGCGTGAGCGAGGGAATGGTTCAAGCGAGCTGCGTTGGCTCCTCCCTTGCTCACGCGTTGAGGCGTTCTTGGAAGCGCCGCTGCGCTGGGCGTCGCACTTACGGGGGTTGGACATGCCCCAAAACGCGTTCTAGGGTTGTGCGTTGTCAATGCGATCGGTTTGTACCCATCCAAGTCAAGACGCGCATGGCTGAGACTGCACAATCGGTATTAACCGCTTCTGACGATCAGGGGCGGGGCTTCTTCGGCGACGAAGAAGTTCGCTGCGAAAACTGCGGAGCGGCGGGGCAAAATACGCTCAAAACGTGGTGCCGCCACTGCGGTTACTATGCCGTGGTGGGACGCTGCATCGAACTGGACCACGAGTGGGAAGCCGCCTTCGAGCCCGCGCCCGAAGCGGAAGCCGAGGCCGACGCCGACGCTCGGCCGTCGCTGATGATGGCGGTGCGGGCGATTCCGCGCTGGTTCTGGCCGCTGAGTGGCGTGGTGTTGGGCGTGTTGGCTCTGACCGTGGCAGGGAGCCAGGTGACGCCTCCCGAAAGCGAGTTGCGCTTTCGCTGGGCTCTTCTGCAACTGGGCCTGGGGGTCGTGGCGTTTCTGCTGGGGCAAGGCTGGGCGTGCATCAAGGCGGCGTCGGTCGACGCCCAGTTTGGACTGCTCGACGCCGTGCTGCGTCCGTTCGCCATCTGGGGGCCAGCGACCGTGGAAATGGCGCGGGCGGTGCGTCCGTTGATGATGTCGGTGGGCGGCGCCACAGCAACCGTGGCGATTTTGATCTTTGGATTTCCTTACGATCGTCTGTTCGACGGCGAGGTCGCCAAGAGGCCACCCAACAAGAATCTTCTGCAAGCTATTGCTGCGCAGGCGCAGAACGTGGAAACCAGCGGCGAAGAAGATCTCGGCCAGTCGATTCAAGATTTCGTCGGCACGCAAGAAGATCTGCTGGACCAGTCCGTTGATGAGGAGCAGCAGGACAAGGTTGTTGAGCGGACTGAATCGGTGGACTGCTTGATTATTGGCTACCTGCCAGGCAGCACGCCCGAGGCGGGCCTTGTGGGGCTGGTGGTGGCGGCGCCGGTGGGCGAGTCGCAGCAGTTGCAATATGTGGGCGTGGTGCGAGAAGGTATTTCGCCCGAGGTGCGCGACGAACTCTTGTCTCTGCTGCCGCAGTTAACTCGCACTTCGCCGTTTGTGCCATGCAACCTGAGCGACGCCGTGTGGCTTCAGCCAAAGCTGACTTGCCGCGTGCGCTTCGCCGTCTGGACCGCCACGAACTTCCTTCAAGATGCAGCGTTCGACGTTATGCTGCAAAAGGTGGAAACGCCGTAAATCTCAGAGCTAAATCAGACCGTAGAGGGCCAGCAGGGCGTTCCGTTCTTCATTCGCGAAGGACGGGCGCCCTTTTTCGTTTTTTGGAGCCGTAGCGAATCTGCGCCGGCCAAGATGTAACACCGACCGAGGCGATTTACGCGGCTGACGGCGGACTGAACAGGATGGAGGGAACAAACACAAGACGCGGCGTAAGGGGCGCGCTGCACGTAATTCCTCGGTCAGAAACGCGCTGGGATCCAGCAGCGACTCGATCAACGTCACCACGACGATCAAGACGATGAAGAAAACGCCCAGCATGGCGATCCCCCCAAAAAGCTCGTCCGGCCGCGGCGAGCCAGCATCACGCGAAGCAGGTCGCCTTCGAATCCTGCCGCTTTGGCCCAGGCGATTTCGCGCCGCGCGTGGGCCAAATACCATCGGTTCCCAAACAACCCACACACCAGGCCGAAGGCCAGGTTGGTGACTCGGCTTACCGTGTCCGGGAATTTCGGGTAATCCAGAAAGACAAGGAACAACCAATCCTCGAGCAGCACGGTGACAATGACTAGCGCATAACAGATCGCGGCCAGGCGGTACATCTTGCGGTAACTAAGCCAGACGGCCGAAAACACGAACGCCGCCCAATTGAAACGTGCGCGCTTTCCGCCCGACTCGACCGCGCGCCACTGCTGGATGAAATAATTGGCCCTTGGTCCGAAGAACGCGGTCAGCTCTTGAGAAACCGGGTCATCCTGGGCGACCGCCTTGGACGGCAGTGTGTCAACGGGCGACGAATACGGGTTCGCGGCATTTATGAGGCGATTTCCCGAAAGAGGACGCATGGCAGGTCGTCTACGACCGCAGCACCTTGGCGTTAGCGACTGGCGCCGGCAAGCGAAAGCGCATTTTCGCCGCCGCGTCTACCTTCCACCCATCGTCGCTTCCCGGCAAACACCGTCCGGCGCGTTATAGCAGCGTCCGGAGCGTGGCCAAAAGGGCGTCGATCTGTTCGTCGGTTCCCACGCTGATTCTTAAGCCGTCGCCCCAGCCGGGATAATTCATGTAGCGGACCAGAATGCGCTGCTCTTTGAGTTGCCGATAGATCGGCTCGACCGCCCGGTCGGCCCGCTGACACCAAACAAAGTTGGCCTGCGAGGGAACCACATCAAAGCCCAGAGCCCGCATACCTTCGGTCAGTCGGTCGCGGGTGGCCAGCACCTTGCGGCGGTTTTCGGCCAACCAGGCTTGGTCGTCAATGGCCGCGGTGGCTCCCGCAATGGAAAGGGCGTCGCAGTTGTACGAATCTTTCACCTTGATCAACTGCTCGATTATCTGCGGCTGAGCAATCAGGAACCCAAACCGCAGCCCCGCCAGGGCGTACGACTTGCTCATGGTGCGCGAGACCATAATCTTCTCATTTTCGCGCACCAGGTGGAGGCAGTTCGCTTCAGCGAAATCGGCGTAGGCCTCGTCCACCAAGAGCGGGCACGGCAACCGTTCGGCCAATTGCAACACCGCCTCGGGCGGAATGACCGTGCCGCTGGGGCTGTTAGGATTGGGCAAAAACACCAATCGCAGATCGTCGCTTGCCGCGGCAAAGGCGTCGTCGAGCGACCAGTCGGGCCGAAAGGGGACTTCCTCCCACGCGGCGCCTTGAAGCTGCGCCAGCGTGCGATACAGGATGTAGCTAGGATACGGCAGCCGCAGCCGTTGCCCTTGCCCGACAAACGCCCGCGTGACGATCGTCAGAATATCGTCGCTGCCATTGCCGCACAGAATCCAATCGGGCGGCACGCCCAGCACTTCGCCGGCTCGCACACGGAAGGCGGTGGCGTGCGGGTCAGGATACTTGGCCAACCCGCGGTCGAGCGTTTCTTCAATCGCCCGTCGCACCGCCGCCGACGGCGGATAGGGGTTCTCGTTCGTATTGAGCTTGATGAACTTGCCCCCCTGGGGCTGTTCGCCAGGCGTATAACCCGCCATGGCGGCGATTTCGGGTCGGACGTAAGTCATGGACGAAGCGAAGCGGAAGTTGCGAATGGCAAGAGAACCGAGTGAGTCGAGCGTAACGAATCGCCAACAAGGGGAACGGCCGCCAGGGATCTGCGAGCGCCGCGGTGGGCTTCTCCCTATTCGCCGCTTGCCGCCGACGATTCGCGAATGCGTACATCGACGCTGGCGCGGTGGGCGGTCAACCCTTCTTTATCGGCCAAGCGTTGCACATGAACGGCGTCACGCCGAAGGGCTTCTTCGGTGTAGGCGATAACGCTGCCTGGACGCAAGAAATCATTCGCGCTCAGGCCCGACGCCCAGCGGGCCGTGCCGCCCGTAGGCAAGACGTGCGAGGGGCCGGCCACGTAATCGCCCAGCGCCACTGGCGTGTAGTTGCCCAGGAAGATGGCGCCCGCGTACTTAAGCCGGTCCAGCAGCCGCTCGGCGTTGTCGGTTGCTACGTGCAGATGCTCGGGGGCGATCAGATTGGTGATTTCGCACGCTTCGGCTTCGTCGCGCACCAGGATTAAGGCCCCAAACGACGCCAGGCTTTGCAACGTCAACTCGCTGCGCGACAGGGCGGCGGCTTGCCGTTCCAGCTCGCGAGCGGTCGCCTCCAGCGTCTGTTCGCTCCAGGTAATCAGGATGCTGGCGCCCGGGGCGTGCTCGGCTTGGGCTAGCAAATCGGCGGCGGTGAAGTCGGGCCGGGTGGTCTCGTCAGCGATGACCACCACTTCGCTGGGGCCGGCGATCGAATCGATATCGACCTCGCCATACACATGTTTCTTGGCCAACGCCACAAACAAGTTGCCTGGTCCCACAATCTTGTCGACCTTGGGCAGCCCCGCTACTCCGTAGGCCAGCGCCGCTACGCCTTGGGCGCCGCCAATGCGGTAAACCTCGTGCACGCCCAGTTCGTAACAGGTGGCCAGCATGTCAGGATTGTTGGCGCCGAACG
Organism: uncultured Pirellulaceae bacterium; assembly: GCA_964458385.1. GTDB lineage: Bacteria > Planctomycetota > Planctomycetia > Pirellulales > Pirellulaceae > JAHWKS01. The sequence continues at coordinate 12,619 of CAYWIS010000117.1, read as the reverse complement.
CCGTCGGCGGCGCCACGACGGCGATCTCTTTCACGCCTGCCGCCTGAGCGGGAACCGCCGTCATAAGCACCGTGGAGGGGTACGCCGCGGCGCCGCCCGGTACGCAGAGGCCAACCCGTTCCAGCGACAAATACCGTTGTCGCAGCACCACGCCGGGGCGGCGGACCTCAACATCACGGTGAAGGATAGCGCGCTGGAACTCCAGAATATTGTCGCGCACTTGCCGCACGGTGGCCAAAAAATCGGGATCGGCCGCTCGGTGGGCTTGCTCCATCACGTCCAGCGGCACACGGAGCGTTTCGGGCGAAAGGTCGGCGCCGTCGAGCTTGCGGGTGTACTCCAACACCGCCTCAACGCCCTTCGCTTGCACGTCGGCGCAAATCTTGGCGACCACCTGCTGCGGCGTCAGAGGCTCGCCAAAAACTTCCAACGTTCGGCGGCGGCCGGCTTCACTAACAATATCGCCCCGCGGGCTGAGTCGGGCCCGCAAGCCATCGAGCCGCTCTCGAAGATCGTCCCGCCGCGCGTCCAGCCGTAAGATGTTCAAAGATGAAGATTCAGGCATAAGTGTGCTTCCCAGAGACTTATGCCATCATTGCATAAACGCGCCCCCTCGGCGAGGCCGCTCCACTTGCAGACGAGGACGATAGTGCGTGAACATTCGCCTCGCCCGCTGCTTCCTCCTCCCCCCAATTCGCCGTGTTTATTCTCCCCTCGCCTTGGCCCGCTGCACCAGTTCGATGAACTCCGCCCGGTAACCGCCGGGGTCTTGGCCTTGGGCCGACTGGGCGATTTCCAAGACGGCGTCGTAGGTGGCGTTCCCCTTGTGTTGCGAGTCGCGCAGCAGCATGCCGAACGCGGCCACGGCGGCGGCGAACTGGAAGTCGGAACTTGCGGCGGCGAACTTTTTGTTTGACGCGGGCACGGGAACCGTTAGCAGCGTGCTTTGGTCCTCGTCGGGCTTCTTATAGCGAATTTTGAGCGTTAGTAGCTCGTCGCTTTGGGCCGCTTCAGAAAGTTGACCCTGCGACTGGTACTTCAGATCGTCCACCGAGCCGACCGCCACGTCGCTTTCAACGCCCACGGGCACGATCTCATACAGCGCCGTGACCGTATGACCGGCGCCAATCTCGCCCGCGTCCTTTTGGTCGTCATTAAAATCTTCGGCGGTCAGCAGTCGGTTCTCGTAGCCGATCAGCCGCCAAGCGGCCACTTGGGCGGGGTTGAACTCGATTTGAATCTTCACGTCTTTGGCAATGGTCACCAGCGTGGCGTTAACTTGCTCCACTAGCACGCGGCGAGCTTCGGCGTCGCTGTCTAGGAAGGCGTAGTTGCCGTTGGCCTTGTTCGAAAGGGTTTCCAGCATCTGGTCGTTGTGATTCCCCATGCCACAAGATCGCCGTCGTTGGTTACGCCTACGTTGAAGTCGCCGTCGGTGCAAAGGATGACCCGGTTAGCTCCCCCTGGAACGAAGTTGTCCAAAGCGGTCTGATACGCCAATTGAATGCCTTGCCCGCCGTTGGTTGAACCGCCCGCTTCCAGCCGCTCCAGCGCATCGAGAATTTTCTGCTTCTGGTCGCCCGGAGTGGAATCCAGCACCAACCCCGCGGCGCCGGCGTAGACCACGATCGCCACGCGGTCATTCTCGCCCAACTGGTCGACCAACATCTTCATGCCTCGTTTAAGCAGCGGCAGCTTGTTGGGCTCGTCCATGGAGCCCGACACGTCGAGCAAGAACACCAGATTGCTGGCAGGACGCTGTTGCTCGATTTCTTTCCCCTTAACGCCAATCCGCACCAGGCGATGTTCTGGCTTCCACGGGCAATCGGCCACTTCCACGTGGGTCGCAAAGGGGTGTTCCTCCTGCGGACCGGGATAGTTGTAGGTGAAGTAGTTGATCAGCTCCTCGATCCGCACCGCATCGGGATTGGGCATGGTGTTGTGTTGCATCAGGTACATGCGCACCTTGGAGTAGGACGCGGTGTCGACATCGATCGAGAAGGTCGAAAGCGGGTTCTGTCCCGCGCTACGAAACGGGTTTTCCACAATCGTTGCGTAACGGTCGCCGGCTTGCCCCGGCCCGTGGCCTTTGTCGGCCCATTCGCCCTCGGTTGGCGCAAGCAGGGGCAAAGCGCGCGGCGCCGGCGCGCCATCCACTTCGGCCGAAGCGTCCAGCGAAGAATGCATCGCCGAATGCGTCGTGTCCGAGGCATTCCGCGTACAGCCACACAGCACGCCCGCCGCCAAAACCGCCATTCGAACCGTTTGTGTCCACGCGCCACACATAAAAAGAGACTCCTTGAGAACAACGAAGGAAAAGCGGCGCACTCACTCCGTGAGCGCAGGCGTCCGTAGCGGCATTCCGCCGCGCGGTTGGCCTTGGTCGATCCAGAAAGAAAGAAGGGAAAGGCGGTTTGCGCCCCTTCGGACGAAACCGCTTTTGCGCCCGTTTCGATGCGGGTCAAGCCGGCCGTGGCGCACCATGTCGACGGTCAACGGCGATTCGCCGTTGAGCCTTGTGTTCATTTCTATTGATCCTTCCGGCGCGGCGATTATTCCCCTTCTGATTGGCAAAAACAGCGCAAGTGGTATGCGGCCAGGGCGAAATCGGCCGGGCCTTTCTTTGCTTGGCCGCTCGTCTCGGCGGCGCCCAGTCACGTATGGTAAGTTACTCTGAACGAGGCGCCCGTTCCGCTTTCTCTGAGGACAGGCCAGGGGAGGCGGTGCGCCCGTCGCCCCTGGCCCTTATAGAACGGAGTCCGTTCCGTTCTCGGTTATGATCCACGTTCGCGAACTTACCAAGTCGTACGCCGACCTCGAACGGGGCCAGTTTGTAGCGCTGGCGGGCGTTTCATTCGACGCCCTGCCAGGACAGATCTACGGCTTGCTCGGCCCCAACGGCGCTGGCAAAACCACGCTCTTGCGCATTCTCAGCACGGTGCTCCAGCCCACCAGCGGCGCCGCGACGATCAACGGCTACAACGTCCTTACGCAGCCGGCCATGGTGCGGCGGCAAATCGGTTTTGTCTCTACCAACACCGCCGTCTATGACCGCATGACCGCGTGGGAGATGGTCGAGTACTTTGGCCGCCTGCATGGTCTGGATCGCGACGAGCTGCAAGACCGGATGGAGGCCTTGTTCGACCGGCTCCAGATGAACGAAATTCGCGACGTGCTGGGCGCCAAGATGTCGACCGGCATGAAGCAGAAGGTGTCGATCGCCCGGGCCTTGGTTCACGACCCGCCGGTGCTGGTCTTTGACGAAGCCACCGTGGGGCTGGATGTGCTGGTGGCCCGCGCCTTGATGAACACCGTGGCCGAGCTTCGAGACCAGGGCAAGTGCATCATCTACTCGACCCACATCATGCGCGAGGTGGAGCGGCTGTGCGACCGTATCGCCATTATGTACCGCGGGCACATTGTGGCCGAGGGAACATTAGCCTCGCTGCTGGAGGAGCACGGCGAGCAGGATTTTGAGGAACTGTTTTTTCAACTGATCGCCCGGCACGACAAGGCCGGCCCTCGCCGAGGCGAAGAGGCCGTGGAGCGCATTGCAGGACGTCCATGAATTGGTCCAACGTCAAGTTGATCGTTCAGCGGGAGGTGCGCGACCAACTGCGCGACCGGCGCACGATGTTCACCATCGTGGTGTTGCCGCTGTTGCTCTACCCGCTCTTGGGAACGACCTTTCTGCAAATGGCGCAGTTCCTTCAAGAGCACCCCGTCAAGGTGCTGTTGATTGGCGCCCAGAACCTGCCCGCCGACCCGCCGCTTTTAGACGGCGACCGATTCACAAGCGCCGGCGACGACGCGGCCCGGCTCATCGAACTGGAAGTGCGCCCCGCGCTGGCGTCCGGCCAGACTCCGGCTGACCTGGTGGCCGAGGCGCAGCGTTTGATTGACGCGGGCCGATTCGATGCGGTGGTCTACTTTCCCGAGAACTTCCGCCAGCGCGCCGAGCGGTTTCTTGCACAGTCGCAAGACCCCGAATCGACCGACCAGCCCTCGTCGGACCCGCCCACGCTATCGGCCGCGCCGCCAAGCCCGCAGGTCTACTACAACGCCGCCAAGGATCAGTCGCGAGTGGCGCACGACCGCGTCGTGCGGGCCTTACGCTCATGGCGCGAAGAGTTGGTTCGCCGCAACCTGGAAAGTCACGACGTTCCCGCCGCCGCTACCGAACCGTTCGAACTGACCGAGCGCGACGTGGCGCCCGAAGCCGGCCGCCGCGCTGTGGTCTGGTCCAAGATCCTGCCGTTTGTTGTCCTCATTTGGGCGCTGACCGGCGCTTTCTACCCGGCGGTGGACCTGTGCGCCGGCGAGAAGGAGCGGGGCACGTTGGAAACCCTGCTATGCAGCCCTGCTCGCCGCAGCGAGATCGTGTGGGGCAAGCTGTTCACGGTGATGCTCTTCAGCATGGCCACCTCGCTCTTGAACCTGGCCAGCATGGGCGTGACCGGAGCAATCATCCTGCGGCATCTTGAATCGGCCAGCCAAAGCGGGCTTACGCTGGGCGCTCCGCCGCTCTCGGCCGTGGTGTGGCTGGTGTTGGCCTTAGCGCCCATTGCCGCCTTGTTCAGCGCGCTGGCCTTGGCCATTGCCGCGTTCGCCCGCAGCACCAAAGAAGGGCAGTACTACTTGCTGCCTCTGATGATGGTTTCGGTTCCGCTGATGATGCTCCCCTTGTTCCCCGCCGCCGAGCTCGATCTGGGGACCAGCTTGATTCCGCTGACCGGCCTCATGCTGTTGCTCAAAGCCTTGATCGAAGGCGAGTACGCCCAGGCTCTGCTCTACGCGCCGCCGGTGTTCCTCGTGACGGGCGCTTGCTGCTTGCTGGCTATTCGCTGGGCGGTCGATCAGTTCAACAACGAGTCGGTGCTGTTCCGCGAGAGCGAGCGGTTTGGCTTGTCGCTCTGGCTGCGGCGCTTAGTACGCGACCGAGAAGACACCCCCGCCTTCACGCAGGCGATCTTGTGCGGCGTGCTGCTGCTGACGATCCGCTTCTTCGCCATGTTTCTGACGCCGCCGCCCTACACCTGGCGGGACTTCGCCGTTTCGACCTTGGTGTTCCAGGTGGCGTTGATCGCCACCCCGGCGCTGATGATGACCATAGTGCTGACCCGCAGCCCGCGGAAGACCCTCTTGCTTTCGTTCCCGCGCCCGCTGGCGATTCCCGCGGCGGTGCTGTTAGCCGCGACGCTGCATCCGCTGGTAGTGGTGCTCTCGAAGGGCATTCAGATACTGTATCCAATTAGCGAGAGCACCCAGCAGCAACTTGCGCAGCTTTCGCTCCTGTTGGCCGACGCTCCGCTGTGGGGGCTGCTTGTGGTGCTGGCCGTCGCCCCGGCGATTTGCGAAGAGGTCGCCTTCCGCGGCTTTATCCTTTCGGGCTTGCGGCATGGGGGACGAAGACGCTCGGCCATTGTGATTAGCAGCATTTTCTTCGGCGTGACCCACGGCATCTTGCAGCAGTCGCTTTCGGCCTGCGCCTTGGGCGTGATCCTGGGTTACCTGGCGGTGCAGACCGCCAGCCTCTTGCCCTGCATCTTGTTCCACATGACCCACAACGGCCTGACGGTCCTCTCGAGCCAAGTCACCCCGGCCATGCTCCAAGACCGCCCCTGGCTCCGCTGGATGTTCCAGTCGCTTGGCGATGGCGAACACATCTACACCACCCCCGTCGTCGCCGCCGGCGGCCTTCTCAGCCTACTCCTCTTAATGTGGTTCCGCTCCCTCAACACCGACCCCACCCCCGAAGAACCCCACCAAGCCCAAGACCCCCCCCCCCCCCCCCCCCCCCCGCCCGAACCGCTCGCCCCGCCCCCCCCCCGATCCCCCCCCGTTCCCATCCAGCCGCTCGTCCGCTGCGCCCGGGGGGCGGCGTGCCGAAGCCGCTCGCGCTCACGATGCAGGCCT
>CAYWIS010000117.1:0-6693 GCA_964458385.1 uncultured Pirellulaceae bacterium | reverse complement strand
CTACGCGCCTTTTGCGTCGTCATTTCGTGCGCGGGGATCGATTGCGGAAATCCACTCAAATGATGGAAAACGCCCGTTGAGCGGGTGGCGCAGAGAGGCGTGAAAAACAGGGCCTGCGAGTTGGCTTTGGATTCGCAAGCGGTAGAAACTCACCCTATTGCCGTAGTTTTCAACTGCCAGTGCTCAAAATCGAGCTGCGCCCCATTTTCTACACGCCTTCGAGTCGCACAACTCAGCGGGCGCGTTGGGCTTGTAGGACGACTCTAAGTTCGCGCACTTACCCAGTTGGCTTTATCGAAATCAGAAAAGTAATTTCGCGGCTTGTCGCTTTCTCAGGCTTTTGGTCAAAACATGGTTATGAGTGTCGCTTTCTCGTGCCTTTTCGAGGAGGACAAGCAATGGCAAACAAGTACTGCATTACTTTTCGCACCAGTAAAAAGAGCGGTGCTGGGACCGACTCGGACATCGAGATGCAACTTGTGGGAACTGTCGGTGAAACGGGTTGGACGAATCTCGATGAGGCAGGCGACAGCTTTGAGGAGGGGGACATCAACCTCTTTTTCTTTGAGTTCAACGACATCGGGACTGCAACCGTAGTGCGCCTCCGAACGCGTGAGGAATCCTCCAGCCCTGACAGCCCTGATGGGCCCGCTTGGCATCTAGACAGGGTCTGTGTGTACCCCGGAGAAGTCCCTCAGGAGATCCGAATCATCCTTGATAGTCCCATCGGCGCTACACAGTACAAGCGGCGGCTTTTCGAGAACGCGCTCCTTGCGCACCCCAACGCCGTGGTGTTCACGCATGACAACTGGATTTACCCTGGCGCGTACTCCCAACGAGGGACGGCTAACGAGTGGACTTTAACTGAGATTTCGGCAGATTGAAACTCGCAGCCCGCAGGTAGGTCGTTCGGAGCTCCAAAACGAATCTTGCACGAACTGGTACTTCCGCTCTTCACCCAACAAGACGTTTAACCCGATACCGGCAGAGCAGCAACTCAACTATTCCGTCGGTGCAGGTGTCGCTCGCGCCTCCTTTGTAGGTGCGGGTTAACTTTGTCGTTAGGCTCCTAACACCATAACGACACTGTGTGCAAGAGACGATCACGAATCGTGACATTACTGCGAAATCCGTCCGTGGACGGGACGACGATAGTGATCAGCAAATCGATAATTGGACGGCAGAAGTGGGGGCCTTCCTCAAGCTGCCAAGTGGCTACATTGAAATCATCAGCGCGGAAGAGGCAGCTTTTGCAGATAACGGAGAGAAAGCAGCAACGGACAAACTTACATCGCTGCAAAATTCGGGATATCGGAACTAGCTGCTGGTGCAGTGGATGCGGCGTGAGCGGCGCTACACTTTCAAAAATGCTTCGCATGTCTGCTGACCAAGTCGCTGACCCAAGCGGTAAACCGGAACTACCGATCACGCGGGGCTTAAGGTTATCGTTCCTTGCCGGTGGTGCGGTTACCGCGGTTGTTGAGCAGGTAGATGGTGGAGGGGTCTACGAACTGCCCCGCGAATCGTGGAGCGCTGCACGCGCGCGGTATCGCTGAGGCTCCGCCGCCCTGCCATGCTTTTGTTTTGCACACCGAGCCTCCCAGCCGCGCCTGCCGGTGTGAGCTTTTTGCGCTGCTTGCTTCCTGCAGGGAATCGTCGTAACTCGAATTCTTACTTGGTACTCTGGCGCGTACGCCTTGCCCAGCAATGTTATCCAGAAACGCACCGATATGACGGGGCGTAACGCGCTCTCGTCGACAAATAAACGTGCTTTTGATCCCCAGCATCTGTCTTTCGATGCTTGCAGGGAGTCGTGCAATCGTCGATTCGATTCATCTTTCGCCGTCTGGTCACGAATCGATGGCTGACTGCGTGTGGCGCGTGGTAATATCCCCATTTTGAGACCGCCTTGTAACAATCGCGGGCGTGGCCAAGGAGGGGCTACCCTGCCGAAAGGTAGCTGACGGCAAAGGTTGCAATCTTCTGACGGCGTTGTTGGGACGAACTCGCAGGTAGCATCGCCAACTTGCGGTCAGCGTTTCTGCTCGGAGCGATGCTTTGTTTGGGCGAGCTACTTCCGCCATCGCAGGTGGAAAGGCGCCATCGGATTGTGTTGATCCCCCTGTTTTGGGGCAGTATGCTCATGGTTTATGCGGTGGCGTATTGGTTGTGAGGGCGTGGATTACCTGCGCGTCTTCTGTTCTCCTTGGTGCACGAGTCTTAGTGCGATGCGTTCGGAGCGTTCTTTCTTTGTGCCCGACAGTGCGCAGTCTGGGGAGCGTCAGATCCGCCAAATTTGTGCCGCGTTCCAACAGGCTTGGCGCGCTGGACGAAGACCCGATTTGACGGAAACCCTGGCGGCGGCCGAGAGAGCGGTGCGCAAGACGCTCCTGGTGGAGTTGATCGCCCTGGAAGTCGCATTGCGGCGCCAGGTGGGCGAAACGGTCACGCGGCAGGAATATGAAGAACGCTTTGCGGATGCGGCCGAGCAGGTAGCATTGGCGTTCGCCCGGTTCGAATCGCCCGGTTCGCCCGGCACGGTTACGGCGTTCGCCGAAGCGGATAGAGAGGGGACGACTCAAAGGGATGCGGCGCTGCAAGAGGCCCCAACGATGTTGTCTCCAGCACCCGCGGCCGGCGGCGGAGTGATCACCGCCGCCTTCGACGTACCAACGGTCGCGGCGCCTTCTTCGGCAGGCGCGCCTGCGGTTCCCAACGAAGAGATCTTGGGTGGTCGGGTGTTTGGCGACTATGAACTGTTGGAGGAGATCGCCTGCGGCGGAATGGGCGTGGTCTACAAGGCTCGGCAGCGAAAGCTGAATCGCGTAGTGGCCTTGAAGATGATCCTTGCAGGTCAGTTCGCTCGCGCTCGCGATGTGCAGCGGTTCTACTGCGAAGCCAAAGCCGCTGCGCAACTGGACCACCCCGGCATTGTGCCCATCTATGAGATTGGCGAGTACGAAGGGCAGCACTTCTTCTCGATGGCTTACGTCCCCGGCGCCAGCCTGGCGGCGAAGGTGAAGGATGGACCCGTTCCCGAGCAAGAGGCGGCTGAACTAGTGCGGAAGATCGCCCAGGCGGTGCAGTACGCGCACGAGCGAGGAATTATCCATCGCGACCTCAAGCCGCATAACGTGCTCTTGGATGAACACGGCGAGCCGAAGGTGACCGACTTCGGTTTGGCCAAACGTGTGGAAAGCGATAGCGGCCTGACAGCCACCGGCGCCGTGATGGGCACCCCCAGTTACATGCCGCCCGAACAAGCCGCCGGCAAGCGCGAGGTCGGCCCCGCCGCCGACATTTACGCCCTGGGCGCCATCCTCTATCACTTGCTGACCGGCCGCCCTCCGTTTCAGGCGGCTCACCCCCTGGACACAATCCTCCAAGTCTTGCAAGGCGAGCCAATTCCTCCGCGCCAGCTCAACCCGGCTATCTCTCGCGACCTGGAAACCATTTGCCTGAAGTGCTTGGAAAAGGCGCCAGAGAAGCGTTACGCCACCGCCGACGCGTTAGCCCAGGAGCTCAGCCGCTACCTGCGCGGAGAGCCAATCCAGGCGCGTCCCGTCAGCCGTCTGGAACGGGGGTGGCGGTGGTGCCGACGGAACCGCGCCGTCGCTTCTCTCGCTGCCGCAGTTGTGCTGGCGCTTGTAACAGGCGCCGTCATCTCCACATACATGGCGATCGCCGCCCGTAGGGCGGAAAGCCTTGCCAACCTCAAGACCGCCGAAGCGCTACAAGAAAAGAAACGGGCGGACCAGAAAACAGAAGAAGCTCTACAAGAAAAAGCCCGTGCCGACCAAAACGCTCAAGAAGCCACCGACGAAGCCGCCACGGCCAAACGCGAATGGAAACGCGCCGAGGATGCATTGCTGCGAGCGGAATGGTTGTTATACGCAAGTTATATCTCTAGCGCTCAGCGCGAATGGGAATATGGAGACGCACGATCGGCGTGGATTCAATTAGAAGCCTCGCGTCGTGATTTTCGCGGTTGGGAATACAAATATTTGCACACCCTCTTCAATTCAAATCAACGTACGTTCCAAGAGGCCAACCTCGTATTCTGCGTGGCATTCAGCCCCGACGGCTCTCGGATCGTTATCGGGAGTGCAGACAATACGCTGAAAGTTTGGGACGTGTCGACCGGCCAGCAGATGCTCTCGCTCAAAGGACATACGCTCCTGGTGAGTAGCGCAGCGTTCAGCCCCGACGGCGACCGGATTGTTAGTGGGAGTTGGGATAATACGCTGAAGGTATGGGACGCATCGACCGGCCAGGAACTCTTCACACTGAAGGGGCATACATCGCGTGTTACGACCGCAGCATTCAGCCCCGATGGCTCCCGAATCGCCAGCGGGAGCGACGACAGTACGCTGAAGCTATGGGATGCGTTAACCGGCCAGGAGTTGCTCACGCTCAAGGGACACACGGACCGAGTTACGAGCGTTGCATTGAGCGCTGACGGCGCCCGGATTGCAAGCGCAAGTTGGGATAAGACACTGAGGGTGTGGGATGCGTCGACAGGGCAGGAGACTCTCACCCTGAAAGGACACACAGGCGGCGTTGTTAGCGTCGCATTTAGCCCGGACGACTCTTTGATTGTTAGCGGCAGCGACGATAAGACGCTGAGGCTATGGGATGCATTGACCGGGCAGGAAGTGCTTACGCTCAAGGGCCATACCGAGCGTGTTTATAGCGTGGCGTTCAGCCCCGACGGCGGCCAGATCGTTAGTGGGAGTGGCGACGCAACAGTGAAGATATGGGACACGTCCATGGGCCAGGAAGCTTCTACGCTGAAGGGGCATATCGGCGGGGTCGCCAGCGTCGCGTTCAGCCCCAACGGCTCCCAGATCGCTAGTGGAAGTTTCGATGAGACAGTAAAGATATGGAACGCGACGGCGGGGCAGGATCCCCCCACGTTGAAAGCGGCAGGCGGAGGGGCCTGCGTGGCTTTCAGCCCCGATAGCGCCCGGATTGTCAGCGAAAGTGGAGTCGGGGAGCTAAAAGTATGGGACGCGACAACAAGACAAGAGACGCTCACGCTGAAGGGACATCAAGACAAGGTGACAAGCGTGGCGTTTAGCCCTGATGGTCTTCGGATCGTCAGCGGAAGTAACGATGAGACGCTAAAAGTATGGGACTCGTCGACCGGCCAGGAATTGTTCACGTTAAAGGGCCATGCAGAGCGTGTGAATAGCGTCGCGTTTAGTCCTGACGGCGCCCGCATCGTTAGCGGAAGTTGGGATAATACACTCAAGGTCTGGGACGCCACGACAGGGCAGGAAACCCTGATGCTCAAGGGACATGCAGGTGGCGTTGCTAGCGTGGCGTTCAGCCCCGACGGCTCCCGCATCGTTAGCGGAAGTGGCGATGCAACACTGAAGGTGTGGAGCGCATCGACGGGTCAGGAGCTGCTTACGCTTAAGGGGCACACAGACAACGTAACGAGCGTGGCGTTCAGCCCCGACGGCTCCCGCATCGTTAGCGGAAGTTGGGATAATACGTTGAAGGTCTGGGACGCCACGACGGGCCAGGAAATCTTCACGCTGAAGGGACACACAGGCGGCGTTACAAGTGTGGCGTTCAGTCCCGATGGGGCTCGCATCGTCAGTGGAAGCGACGATAAGACACTCAAAGTATGGGGAGCGGCGGTCGGCCAGGAAATGCTCACGCTCAAGGGGCATACCGATAATGTAACGAGTGTGGCGTTCAGCCCTGACGGCGCCCGGGTTGTCAGCTGCAGCGTCGATGGAATGTTAAGGGTGTGGGACGGGTCGATGATCCAGAAGACGCCTACGCTGAAAGGCCATGGAGAACGCGTTTATAGCATCGCGTTGGCTCCGAGGCTCCTGCCTCGTCAACGACGGTGACAAGCGGAAACGCAAAGCTGGGGACACAGCTTCAGGAATAAGCCGACAAGCAGTTCCTGAGAAAACGCCAAAACGGCGGTTCCCTGTGCGTTGAAGTAAAGATCTCGCTTTGCGATAGGCGTTTGCGAGTTAGGGGCGTTGGCCGTTCCGCCGACAAATACATGGTGGGTGGACCGTCAGAACCATGCGGCGTCTCTGCGTGCGGTGTTGCCAGAGGGCTGGCTTGTATCGGCAACCTTGACCAATCCGTGCGCATTCAGAGTGGGGCCGGGCCGCCAGGCTCATTACCGAGAAGCCCGCATACCGGCGGCGTGCGGTCGGCGACGTCATTCTTGGAAGTCGCCGAACTGTGCAAGCTGCCCGCTTTGAGCAACGGTAGCGTCAGCACGCTCGCGCTTGCTGCTTGGCGGGGGGGCGATTGCCGGGCTTACACCTTGAAACCGTGTTGCTTGCGGTGGTGGGGGCCGTCGAAGTCTTTGGTGGTCTTGAAGAGTTCGTGGCGGCCGTCGCCGGCCACTTCTTTCACCTTGTTGCGGAGAGCCTCTTGAACTTCTTGGCTAAGCGGCTGGAAGTTGCGGCCGACCTGGAAGGCTTGCTGTTGCAACATCCATTCTATGACCGTCAGGTGCCAGTTGTGCTCGGTGATCATGTGACGACCGATGCCGGTACCGGTGCCGTACACACCGCGCCTGGACATGGGCAGGATGACTATATTGTTGGTCTGAAATATCAGCTGGAGGTTGATAACCCCGTGGCCTCGAATGGCTGTTTCCTGCCTGACACGCCAATCTTTGCCGGCGAGTCAGTATTTAAAGCCAATTCGCAC